>NZ_JBJGYP010000014.1:0-138213 GCF_054050055.1 Geodermatophilus sp. SYSU D00814 | reverse complement strand
GACGCCGGCCGGGCCGTCCCAGGGCGCGGTGTCGGGCACGGCGAGGACGGCGGTCGGCTCCGCGCGGCGCAGCGCGGCCGTGACGTCGGCGGGGGTCACCTTCCGCGGAAGTGCACGGGAGGCGCGGGCGGGGACTAGGCGGGGGAACCGTCGTCGCGGCGGACGCGGCGGCCGAGCTCGCGGAGGAACTCCGGGTCGTCGTCGGGGGCGACCGGGCGGGGATCGCGCGAGGCGCGGGGACGACGCTCGGGCGGCGGCCGGCGCAGGTCACCACCGGCGGCGGCGGTCGCCCGCACGACGAGCAGGACCACGACCAAGGCGATTCCCAGCAGCACGACGAACGCCACGGCGCCCACCCCCCTCGACTCGGGCCTCTCCGCCACTGTACGACCGCTGTGATACTGGAGGGGTGGCGCGCGATGCGCCGCGCGGGGACCCCCGCCGAGTCTGGATGGAGCCCGTCATCGACGCCGTCGACCGCCAGCTGATCGACCTGCTGCGCGCCAACGGCCGGGCCAGCTACGCCGAGCTCGCCCGCCAGGTCGGCCTCTCGGCGCCGGCCGTGCACGAGCGGGTCGGCAAGCTCGAGGCGGCCGGCACCATCACCGGGTACCGCGCCGTCGTCGACCCGGTCGCCCTCGGGCTCGACGTCACCGCGCTCGTCGGCGTCATCGAGAGCGACTCGGTCGACGACACCGGCGTCGAGGCGGCGCTGCGGGCGATGCCCGAGGTCGAGGACTGCTGGCGCGTGGCCGGCAGCGAGGCCTTCGTGCTCAAGGTGCGGGTGACCGACATCCCGGCACTGGAGTCGGCCATCAACGCGTTGAACCGGATCGAGGGCGTCGCCCGGACCCGCACCACCGTGGTGCTGTCGACGAAGTGGGAGGGCCGTCATGGCTGAGCAGGAGCGCACCCCGGTCACGCCGGTGGGCCCGGACGGGCGGCCGGCGGTGCGGCCGAAGGTGCTGCCCTGGCTGCTCGTGCACACCATCGGCCGGCTGGCCGTCTTCGCGCTGCTGACCGTCGTCCTGTGGATGGTCGGCCTCGACTTCTGGTCGGGGGCGCTCTTCGGCCTGGTCCTGTCGATGCCGGTGTCCTACGTCCTGCTGCGCCGCTCCCGCGAGCAGCTCAGCACCGCGCTGGTGGTGCGGTCGGAGGAGAAGCGCCGGGCCAAGGAGCAGTTCCGCGCCCGGCTCTCGGGCGACGCCGCCGCCTGAGCCCGCCCCGCGGTCAGGCCGCGTGCACCAGCAGGGCCACGATGCGGCGGCCGGCCGGGCCGTCGACGACCACGTAGGTGGTCTCCACCCGGCCGATCACGCTCCCGTCGGCCCGCACCCGGGCGAAGGCGGCGCGGTGCAACGCGCACGTCCGGTTCACCACGGTCGTGACGGCGGAGAGCTCCTCGCTGCGGTCGTAGCCGGCCGCCCGCAGCCCCTCGACCTGCCGGGCGACGGCGGCCAGCACGCGCTCCTCGTCGGGCAGGACCACGCTCCCCGCGTCGCTGCTGAGCACCAGCGGCACGCCGTAGTGGGCGAGCAGCCGGGACACGTCGTCGGTGTCCCCGCGCCCCAGCGCGGCGAAGTCGGCCAGGTAGGCCGCGAACCAGCTCCCGAACCCGGGCTCGCCCATGCCGCGAGTGTGGCGGCAGGGACGGTCAGCCCGACAGGGCGAGCCCGGCGGCCAGCAGCACACCGGTGACCAGGGTGAGCAGCCCGGTGGCCTGCAGCGCGGCGATCAGCGCCGGCCCGCGGCCGCCGGAGAGCACCACCCGCGACGGCGGCAGCGCCAGCGGCGCGGCGGCCAGCGCGAGCAGCGCCCAGGGCCGCCCCACCCCGATGGCGACGACGACGGCGAACGCGCCGGCCAGCAGCCCGACGTAGAGCAGCCGGGTCCGCGTGTCCCCGAGCAGCACCGCCAGCGTCCGCTTGCCGACGACGGCGTCCCCGGCGACGTCGCGCAGGTTGTTGACCACCAGCAGCGCCACCGACAGCAGCCCGACCGGCACCGCGGCGGCGACGGCGAGCCCCTCGACCCGGCCGGTCTGCGCGAACGTCGTCCCGGCGACGGCGACCAGGCCGAAGAACACGAAGACGAACACCTCGCCCAGCGCCCGGTACCCGTAGGGCAGCGGCCCGCCGGTGTAGGTCCACGCCGCGGCGATGCACACCGCGCCGACGGCGACCAGCCACCAGCTCGACAGCGCCGCGAGCGCCAGCCCCGCCACGCCCGCGACGGCGAAGGCGAGCAGCGCGGCGACGAGCACCTGCCGGGCCGGCGCCGCGCCCGAGCCGACCAGCCGCATCGGCCCCACCCGGTCGGCGTCGGTGCCGCGCTTCCCGTCGGAGTAGTCGTTGGCGTAGTTGACGGCCACCTGCAGGGCGAGCGCGACCAGCAGGGCCAGCAGAGCGGGGACCGGCCGGAACCCGTCGAGAGCGGCGGCCGCGCCGGTGCCCACGAGCACCGGTGCGAGCGCGGCGGGCAGCGTGCGGGGCCGGGCACCGGCCACCCACTGCGCGGCGGTGGCCACTAGCGGTCCCCGCCGCCGAGCCGGGCCGCGACCCGGCGGCGGTCGGGCTTGCCGGTGTGCAGGGTGGGCACGGCGTCGACCAGGTGCAGCTCGCGCGGGGCGGCGGGGCCGCCCAGCCGCTCGGTGACCCAGGGCCGGAGCGCGGCGAGGTCGGGCGCGGCGCCGGGCGCGGGCACGACGGCGGCCACCACCCGCTGCCCCCACTCCGCGTCGGGCCGGCCGAAGACGACGGCGTCGGCGACCTCGGGGTGCGCGCGCAGCACGCCCTCGACCGCCTGCGGCGCGACGTTCACCCCACCGGTCACCACGACGTCGTCGAGCCGGCCGGTGACGGTCAGCCGCCCGTCGGGCCCGGTCGTCCCGGCGTCGCGGGTGCGGAACTCCCCGCCGGCGAAGGCCGCCGCCGTCGCCTGCGGGTCGCGGCGGTAGCCGAGCGCCAGCACGGGGCCGGCGATCGCGATCCCGTCGTCGTCGACGCGGACCCGGACGCCGTCGAGGGGGAGGCCGTCGTAGACGCAGCCGCCGGAGGTCTCGGTCATCCCGTAGGTGGTGACCACGGCGACCCCGGCGGCCCGGGCGCGCGCCAGCAGGTCCGGGTCGGTGGCCGCGCCGCCGACGAGGACGGCGTCGAAGGCGCGCAGCGCGCCGGGTTCGGCGTCCAGGTACCGGCGCAGCTGGGTGGGGACCAGCGCGGTGCAGCGGCGGCCGGCGGGCAGCCGCGCGACCGCGCCGGCCAGGGGCTCGCCGGGGCCGAGGACGACCGGGACGGTGCCGCCGACCACCGAGCGGACCAGCACCTGCAGCCCGGCGACCGCGGAGACCGGCAGCGCCAGCAGCCAGGTGCCGGGCCCGCCGAGGCGGTCGAGGGTCGCGGTCGCCGAGGCCGTGAGCGCCGCGGCCGGCAGCAGCACGCCGCGCCCGCCGCCGGTGGACCCCGACGTGACGACGACGACGTCGGCGCCGTCCTCCAGGGGCTCCTCCGGCGCGAGGACCGCGCGGGCGGCAGCGGCGGCGGGGCCGGCCGGCAGGACGGCGAGCGGTGCGCTGCCGGCCAGGGCCGCGCGGACGGCGGGCAGCACGGTGCGCAGCACGTCGTCGGGCCCGTCGGGCGCGGGGAGGACGGTCAGCTGCCGGGGCACGTCGAACCAGGGTACGAGGCGCGCGATCTACGCTGGCGGGCGTGATCACCCCCGCCGGTCTCCCCGAGGGGATCGACCGGCCGGCGGTGTGGTCGGTGCCCATGCGCACCCGCTTCCGCGGCATCGACGTCCGCGACGGCGTCCTGGTGCGCGGCCCGGCCGGCTGGGGGGAGTTCTCCCCGTTCTGGGACTACGGCGTCCTGGAGAGCCGTCGGTGGTGGGCCGCCGCGGCCGAGGCCGCGCTGACCGGCTGGCCGGCGCCGGTGCGCGACGCCGTGCCGGTCAACGTCACCGTGCCCGCGGTCGACGCCGGGCGCGCGCACGCGATCGTCACCGCCTCGGGCTGCCGGACGGCGAAGGTGAAGGTGGCCGAGCCCGGGCAGACCGCGGCCGACGACCTCGCGCGGGTCGAGGCCGTCCGCGACGCGCTCGGCCCCGGCGGCGCGGTCCGCGTCGACGCCAACGCCGCCTGGGACGTGGACACCGCGGTGGCGCGCATCCGCCACCTGGACCGGGTGGGCCTGGAGTACGTCGAGCAGCCGTGCGCGACCGTCGAGGAGCTGGCCGCGCTCCGCCGGCGCACCGACGTCCGGATCGCCGGCGACGAGGTCCTCCGCCGCGCCGACGACCCGCTCGCGGTCGACCTGCGCGAGGCCTGCGACGTCGTCGTCCTCAAGGTGCAGCCGCTCGGCGGGGTGCGGGCGGCGCTGCGCGTCGCCGAGGCGCACGGCCTGCCGTGCGTCGTCTCCTCGGCGCTGGAGTCCTCGGTGGGCCTCGCCGCCGGCGTCGCGCTGGCCGCGGCACTGCCGGAGCTGCCCTTCGCCTGCGGCCTGGCCACCGGGGCCCTCCTCGGCGGCGACGTGACGAGCGAGCCGCTGCGGCCGGTCGACGGCGTCCTGCCGGTGCGCCCGGTGACCCCCGACCGGCTGGCCGACGTGGCGGCGTCCCCGGAGGTGACCGGGCGCTGGGCCGACCGGCTGGCCGCGGTGCTGGCCGCGTGAACCCCTCCACCGCGCTGGCCCGCGTGCTGGTCGACGAGCTCCTCCGCGGCGGGGTCCGCGACGCCGTCGTCGCGCCCGGCTCGCGCTCGGCGCCGGTCGCCCTGGCGTTCGCCGCGGCCGAGCGCGCCGGCGCCCTGCGGCTGCACGTGCGCATCGACGAGCGGACGGCGTCCTTCCTCGCCCTGGGCCTCGCCCGCGCCTCCGGCCGGCCGGTGCCGGTGCTCACCACCTCCGGGACGGCGACCGCGCACCTGCACGCCGCGGTGCTCGAGGCCGACGTCAGCGGCGTCCCGCTGCTCGCGCTCACCGCCGACCGCCCGCCGGAGCTGCGGTCCACCGGCGCCAACCAGACGATCGAGCAGCCCGGCCTCTACGGCGGCGCGGTGCGCTGGGCCGCCGACGTCGGCGTGCCCGAGGCCGGCCGCGAGGCCGCGCAGAACCGGTACTGGCGCTCGGTGGTGTCCCGGGCGCTGCTCGCGGCCACCGGCACCCTGTCCGGGGACCCCGGACCGGTCCAGCTGAACCTGCCCTTCCGCGACCCGCTGCTGCCCGAGGAGGAGCCCGGTCCGCTGACCGGCCCGTGGGCCGGTCGCGCCGACGGCGCCCCGTGGACCGCCGGTGTCCCCGCGCCCGCCGCGCCCGGTCCGATCGGCGACGGCCCGCGCACCCTCGTGGTCGCCGGCGACGGGCCCGGTGCCGCGGGCCGCGCGTGGGCGGCCGGCGCCGCTGCCGCCGGCTGGCCGGTGGTCGCCGAGCCCAGCGGCGGGGCGTGGACCGGCGACGCCGTCCGCGGCGGGGCGCTGCTGCTCGGCGTGCCCTCCTGGCTCGACGCGCACCGTCCCGACCGGGTCGTGGTGGTCGGCCGGCCCACGCTGTCGCGGCCGGTGTCGGCGCTGCTGGCCGACCCGCGGGTACGGGTGGAGACGGTGACGGCGACCCCGCGGTGGCCCGACGCCGGCCGGTCGAGCGCGCTGGTCGGCCGCGCCGCCCCGCCCGCGGGCCCACCGTCGGACCCCGGCTGGGCCGCGGCCTGGACCGGGGCCGCCGCCCGGGTCGGCGCCGCCGTCGACGCGCTGCTCGACGCCGCGCCGGCCCCCACCGCTGCCCGGCTGGCCCGCGACGTCGTCGCCGCGCTGCCGGCCGGGGCGCTGCTGGTGCTGGGCTCCTCGACGCCGGTGCGCGACGTCGACCGGCTCGCCGTCCCGCGCGGCGACGTCACGGTGCTGGCCAACCGGGGCGTGGCCGGCATCGACGGCACGGTCTCCACCGCGGTCGGGGCGGCGCTGGCCTCCGGCGGCCCCGCGGTGGCCCTGCTGGGCGACCTGACCTTCCTGCACGACCTGCAGGGGCTGCTGACCGGCGAGGGCGAGCCGCGCCCGGACCTGACCCTCGTCGTGCCGGACAACGACGGCGGCGGGATCTTCGCCCAGCTCGAGCCCGGCCGGCCGGCGTACGCGCGCGACTACCGGCGGGTGTTCGGGACGCCGCACGGGCGCGACCTGGCAGCGGTCGCGCAGGCGCTGGGCTGGGCCACCACGCGGGTCACCGCGCCCGGCGAGCTGCCCGACGCCCTGGCGCCGGGCGGGCCGGGAGTGGTCGTCGTCGGCACCGACCAGCGCGCCGAGGCCGACCTCGCCGTCGCCCTCCGCGAGGCCGCGGCCCGCGCTCTCGGCTGAGCCCTCCGGCGCCCGCCCGGGCCGCCCGTCGTCGGCCGGCGCCGGTGTGGTCCTGCTCGCACTGCCCGCCCGGCGGCGTCCGGCGGCGCACCGCGGCGCCTCGCCGCTGACCTGGGCATCCGGGGTGCACCCGGGGGTGGGCAGGGCGCCTCAGATACCCCGCGCGTCCCACCGCTAACGGAATGTGACCGGCGACACAACGACAGTTGCCATGACGATATGTAACGTTTTGGCTGCGCTCGGCCAATCGGAGCGCGGCGCCGGTCCGCCAAACCCTGCCCACCGGTCGCCCACACCAACACCCAGGGCAGGGGTGGGGGAACCACTTCCGGCGCGCGACGGCCTACGGGGGCCTGTCCTGACGCGCGCCTCGGGGTGAAGCCGCGACACCGCGGCCGGGCACCGATCGCCCGAACCCGACAGCTCACCTCGCCGGCGGTGATCGGGAGATCATCACCATGCCCAAGCACCGCGCACCCCGCTACGTCCGCACCAAGAAGGTCATCGCCCGGGCCCCTGTCGTCGCCGGCGCCACCGCCGTCGGCCTCGGCGTCCTGAGCGCCCCCGCCTCCGCCTCCGCCTCCGAGACGCACGACTGGTCCGGTGTGGCCGAGTGCGAGTCCAGCGGCAACTGGAGCATCAACACCGGCAACGGCTACTACGGCGGCCTGCAGTTCAGCCAGTCCACCTGGGCCGGCTTCGGCGGCACCGAGCTCGCCGCGCGCGCCGACCTCGCCACCCCCGCCGAGCAGGTCCAGATCGCCGAGCGCGTCCTGGCCGGCCAGGGCATCGGCGCCTGGCCGCACTGCGGCGCGTTCCTGGCCGACGGCACCACCGCGGCCGCCGCCGAGGCGCCCGCCCCGGCCGCCACTGCCGAGGCGCCCGCCCCCGCTGCGGCTCCCGCCGAGCAGCCCGCGGCCGCCCCGGCCGACGACGCCACCGAGGACTACACGGTCCGCTGGGGCGACACCGTCAAGAAGATCGCCGACGCCCACCAGCAGAGCTGGCGCGAGCTGTACCAGCGCAACGTCGACGTCATCGGCGGCGACCCGAACCGGATCTACCCGGGCCAGGTGCTCGCCGTCAGCGGTGCGGCCCCCGCCGCCGAGGCCCCCGCGGCCGCCGCTCCGGCCCCGGCCGCCACCGCCGGCGAGTCCGCCCCGGCCGCCGAGGTCGCGCCGATCGCCGCGGCCGCGCCGCAGGTCGCGAACGCCATCGCCACCATCACCAACACCGCCGGCGCCGTGAAGCCGGTCGCCCAGGCCGCCGCCGACGTCGTCGTCAGCAACGTGCCGGGCGCCGCCGACATCACCATCGGCGGCACGCGGGGCAGCGCCGTCGACCCGAACGGGCACCCCTCGGGCCTGGCGCTGGACTACATGGTCATGTCCGACGCCGCCCTCGGCGACGCGATCGCCCAGTACCACATCGACCACTGGGACGAGCTCGGCGTGGAGTACGTGATCTGGCAGCAGCGGATCCTGACCTCGCCCGATGGCGCGTGGAAGGCGATGGAGGACCGCGGCAGCGTGACCGCGAACCACTTCGACCACGTGCACGTGAACTACGCGGGCTGACCTCCCGCCACCCCCGACGAGGGCCCCGGCCGCTGCCCAGCGGCCGGGGCTCTCGTCGTCCCGGTCAGCGGCCGAGGGCGGCCCAGTACGCCAGGTACGACCGGTGCAGCCAGCCGTCGACCCAGGCGCGGTCGGGCCGGGCGGGTACCGCCGGACTGTCGCGCAGTGCGGCCAGCCGCGCCTCGGCGTCGTCGACGGCCGCGACCACCTCGGCCAGCGGCACCTCGCCCCGGCGGACCCGGCGCAGGTACGCGCGGTCGGGCTCGGGCACCGGCAGCGTGATCCGGCCGGTGGTCAGCAGCTCCACGCCCTGCAGGCCCAGCCGCAGCGCGTGCATCGCGTACTTCACGTCGAAGCCGTGCGCGGCGACGAGCTCGGGCCGGTTCGGATGCGCGCCGGCCTGCCCGGTCATCGCCGCCCGCTGGCCCCGCAGGTAACCGAGGAACCGGTCGGCGGCCACGCGGGAGACGAACCGGTCGGCGTGCGCCACCAGCTCCGCGCCCGCGGCGTCGCGGACCACGACCTCCTCGTCGGGGACGAACAGCAGCAGCAGGACCGTCGGGTTGCCGCCCAGGGCCAGCCGGGCCCACTTGCGGGCCGAGTAGACGACGACGTCGACGTCGCCGGCGCCCGACCGGTTGGCCAGCCCGCCGGGCCGGTCCCACGCGGTGTGCCGGTGGTACTGCTCGAAGGGCACGGTCTCGGTCGTCGCCAGGCCTGCGGGCACCCGGGCGGTGCCGGTGACGTACTCCGGCGGCTCCAGGCAGACGCCCATCTCGTCGCGGTCGTCCTGGCCGGCCACGGACGTGCCGTGCACGCCCGACCCGACCTGAGCGCGCAGGACCGTGCCCCGCTCGGCGATCTCCCTGGCGACGGCCGAGGCGTGCGGGTGGTCGAAGGGCGGGGGGAGCGAGCGGTCGCCGGGGACCAGGGGGACGGCGGGCACCGGCACACCCAACCAGCCCGGAGCCGGCCCGCCGACCGGTTTCACCCGGGCCGTCGCCAGACCAGCGCGTAGCGCCAGAGAACCAGCCGACGCACCCGGACACCGGGCAGGACCGCGGCCGCCCGTCGTCGGACCTCGTGCAGCGTCAGCTCCGGGTCGCGCACCGGCATGCCCGGCGTCCCCGGGTCCCGCCGGCCCCGGAGCAGCCGGACCAGCCCGATCCCGCGGGCGAGCACGGCGGCGAGCACCTCGACCGGCAGCTCGCGCGGCAGGTCGGGACGGGCCAGGGCCACGGCGGCCAGCACGCCACCGGGCCGCACCGCCGCCGACAGCACCCGCAGCGCCGGCTCCAGGGGCCCGTGGTGCAGCGCCGACACGCTGACGACGGCGTCGTAGCCGCCCGACGGCAGATCCAGGTCGAGCACGTCGGCCTCCACAACCCGGACGTTCCCCGGCACCCGCGCGCGGGCCTTAGCCACCATCTGCGGCGAGCGGTCGACGGCGTCCACGGAGTCCGCCCGCCCCGCCAGGACGGCGGCCAGCCCGCCGGCACCGCACCCCACCTCGAGCACCCGGAGGCAGGGGTCGGGGAGCTCGCGCAGCAGCAGGGGCCAGTAGTGGGCGTTGTGATCCCAGGACGGGACCGCCCGCATCAGTCCTCCAGGGCGGCCTGGAAGGCGGCGAACTTCGACTGCGTCTCGGCCAGCTCGGCCGCGGGGTCGGAGCCCGCGACGATGCCGCAGCCGGCGAACAGCCGGGCGGTGCACGGGTCGTCCTCGACGAGCTGGGCGCACCGCAGCGCCAGGCCGAACTCGCCGTCGCCGCGGGCGTCGAGCCAGCCGACCGGCCCGGCGTAGCGGCCGCGGTCCATGCCCTCGAGCTCGGCGATCACCGCGGTGGCCACGTCGGGCGGCGTGCCGCCCACCGCGGCGGTCGGGTGCACGGCGTCGACCAGCTCGAGCAGCCCGGCCCGGCCGCCCGGCCCCGAGCGGCGCTGGGTGCCGGTGACGTCGGTGGCCAGGTGCCGCACGTTCGGCAGGGTCAGCAGCGCCGGCTCCTCGGGGACCGCCAGCGCTGTGCAGTACGGGTCGAGCGCCCGCACCAGCGAGTCGACGGCGAGGGCGTGCTCGGCGCGGTCCTTCTCGCTCGCCAGCAGGGCCGCCGCGAGCCGCTCGTCGTCGGCGCCCGCGCCCCGGGGGGCGGTGCCGGCGAGCACCCGGGCCGACAGCCGGCGGCCGGTGCGGCGCAGCAGCAGCTCCGGGGTGGCGCCGAGCAGCCCGTCGACCGCGAAGGTCCAGCAGTCGGGGAAGCGCGCGGCCAGCCGGTCGAGCAGCCGGCGGGCGTCGAGCGGCACGTCGGCGGTGACCAGCAGGTCGCGCGCGAGGACGACCTTGGCCAGGTCGCCGTCGCCGATGCGCCGGACCGCCGCGGCCACCGCGCCGCACCACGACGCGGGGTCCAGCGCGCCGTCGGCGTAGCGCAGCCGGGTGGGAGCGGGCGGCAGCGCGGCGGGGTCGCCGGCCAGCACGTCGCGGGGATCGACGTCGCCGGCGGTGGTGAGCCAGGCGGTGCCGTCCCGACGGCCGACGACGACCTCGGGGACGACGAACACCGACGTCTCGCGGGCCGGGTCGAACGCGACGCTGGCGAACACGACCGGCCCCGAGCCGGGGACGCCCACCGCGTCGTCGACGGGGAGGGCGGCGCTGCGGTCGGCCCACCAGGCGGCGGCCTCGGCCAGCGCCCCGGGGCCGCTCACCTCCAGCCGGTCGGCCTCGCCCCAGCCGACCAGCCCCTCGCCGCGGCGCACCCACGACAGGGCGCCGTCACGGGGCAGCAGGCGCAGCAGGTCGGGGGAGTCGGGCAACTCCACGGTGACGACCGCGGGCGCGGCGGCGTCCGGGGAGGTCACCGCCGCGGCTGTCACGCTCCCCAGCGTAGGCAGCCCGGTAGCGTCGGCGCCGTGGCGGACCGGCGAGACAGCGCACACCCCGCCGGGCACCGGGCCGGACTGGACAAGCAGCCGCACGAGGTCGCGGCGATGTTCGACGGCGTCGCGCGCCGGTACGACCTCACCAACACCGTGCTCTCCGGCGGCCGCGACGCCGCCTGGCGGCGGGCCACCCGCGAGGCGCTGGGGGCCCGGCCGGGCGACGTCGTCGTCGACGTCGCGGCGGGCACCGCGGTGTCCACCGTCGAGCTGGCCGCCGGCGGCGTGCACGCGATCGCCTGCGACTTCTCCCAGGGCATGCTCCGCGCCGGCGCCGCCCGGCCGGTGCCGAAGATCGCCGGCGACGCGATGGCGCTGCCGCTGGCCGACGCCAGCGTCGACGGGCTGGTGATCTCCTTCGGGCTGCGCAACGTGGCCGACCCCGACGCCGCGCTGCGCGAGTTCGCCCGGGTGGTCCGCCCGGGCGGCCGGCTCGTCGTCTGCGAGTTCTCCAGCCCCACCTGGCGGCCGTTCCGCACCGTCTACACCGAGTACCTGATGCGCGCGCTGCCGCGGATCGCGCGCGCGGTGAGCTCCAACCCCGACGCCTACGTGTACCTCGCCGAGTCGATCCGCGCCTGGCCCGACCAGCCGGCGCTGGCCGCGCGGATCCAGGCCGCCGGGTGGGCCGACGTCGAGTGGCGCGACCTGACCGGCGGGATCGTCGCGCTGCACCGCGCACGGCGCCCGTAGCACCCCTCGACGGCGGTAGCGTGACCCATGACGACACCGATGCCCGAGCCGCCCGGCCCCTCGCCGTCGCCGGTCGACCCGATCTCCCCGCCGTCGCCGGCCCCGCTGCCGCAGCCGAGCCCCACCGACCCGACCGCGCCGCCGCCGACCGGCCCGCAGCCGGTCTGACCCGGTCCGCGCGGTGGACGGGCCGCCGTTCACCGACCGGCGCGACGCCGGCCGGCAGCTCGCCGCGCGCCTGACCGACCCCGGCCGCGACCCCGCCGTGCCGCTCGGGCCCGACGCGCTGGTCCTGGGCCTGCCCCGGGGCGGGGTGGTCGTCGCCGCCGAGGTCGCCGCCGGGCTCGGTGCGGAGCTCGACGTCGTCGCCGTCCGCAAGCTCGGGGTGCCCGGCCGCCCGGAGCTGGCCATGGGTGCGGTCGCCGCGGTGGGGGATGCGGTGCAGAGCGTCGGCGTCGAGGCGGTCCTCGCCCGGGTCGACGTCGACGGCGACGCCGCCGCCGAGGTCCGCCGCGCCGAGCTCGCCGAGCTGGCGCGCCGCCGGGAGGCCTACCGCGCCGACCGCCCGCCCCCGGCCCTCGCCGGCCGCACCGTGGTCCTCGTCGACGACGGCCTGGCCACCGGCGCCACCATGCGCGCGGCGCTGGCCGCCGTCCGCAGCGCCGGGCCGGCCGCCGTCGTCGTCGCGGTGCCCGTCGGCCCGCCCGCGCTGTGCGCCGAGCTGGCGGCCGGCACCGGTGCCGACGAGGTCGTCTGCCTGGTCACGCCGCAGCCGTTCGGCGCGGTGGGCCGGTGGTACGCCGACTTCGGCCAGACAACCGACGAGGAGGTGCGGGCGGCCCTGGGCCCGGCATAGGAAGCGGTGCGCACGTTTCCCGGCCCCGGACGTGCGGATAGCTTCCGGTGCCTGGGGTCGACGCCGGCCGCAGCGGGAGCACCGAGGGGGCCAGCGCGTGACGAGTCCGACCGCCGGGGGCAGCGCCGACGTCGTCGTGGTGGGTGCCGGGCCCGCGGGGTCGGCCGCCGCCTGGACGCTGGCCACCGCCGGGCTCGACGTCGTCGTGCTGGAGAAGGCCCGCTTCCCGCGGGAGAAGGTCTGCGGCGACGGGCTCACGCCGCGCGCGGTCAAGGCGCTCGACGACATGGGCGTGGACACCTCGCCGGCGGGCGGCTGGGTCCGGCACCGGGGCCTGCGGGTGTTCGGCGGCGGTCAGGTGGTCGAGGTCGACTGGCCGCGGCTGTCCTCCTGGCCCGACTTCGGCCTCATCCGGGCGCGCCGGGACCTCGACCCGGTGCTGGCCGAGCACGCCGTCGCCGCCGGTGCCCGCCTCGAGCAGGAGGTCACCGTCACCGACCCGCTGCTCGACGACGCCGGCCGCGTCGCGGGCGTGCACGCCCAGGCCGGCCCCGGCCGCGAGCCGGTCACCTGGCGCGCGCCGCTGGTGGTCTCCGCCGAGGGCCTGTCCGGCCGGCTGGCCAAGGCGATCGGGCTGACCCGCCGCGAGGACCGCCCGCTCGGCGTCGCCGTGCGCCGCTACGTCGAGACCCCGCGCGGTGAGGACCCCTACCTCGACATCTCCTTCGACCTGTCCGCCGAGGGCCCCACCGCCGACTCGATGCCCGGCTACGGGTGGTCCTTCGGCATGGGCGACGGCACCGCCAACGTCGGCTTCGGCCTGCTCGACACCCGACGCGGCGGGGAGACCGACCCCCGCACCGTGCTGCGCCGCTGGCTGGCCACGCTGCCGCCGGAGTGGCAGCTGGGGGAGGAGCACGCGGTCACCCCGCTGCGCGGCGCCGGCCTGCCGATGGCGCTCAACCGCGGACCGGCCTACACCCGCGGGCTGCTGCTGGCCGGCGACACCGCCGGGGTGGTCAACCCGTTCAACGGCGAGGGCATCAGCTACGCGCTCGAGACCGGCCGGATGGCCGCCGAGACCGCGGTCGAGGCGCTGGCCGCCCCCGAGGGGCCGGCCCGCGAGGCGGTGCTGCGCCGCTACCCGCGCCGGCTGCAGGAGGTCTACGGCCGCCACCACCGCCTCGGCACGGCCTTCCTCGCGCTGCTCGACCGCCCGGGCCTCGTCCGCTTCGCCACCGCGCACGGCCTCAAGCGCCCGGCGATGGTCAACGCGGCGCTGCGGCTCATGGGCAACCTCTCCGACGGCCGCGACGGCGACCGCTTCGACCGCACGATCGCGCTGCTGACCCGCCTGACCCCCGCCGTCTGACCGCGCGGCGGGCCGGTCCGTGACCGGACCGTGACCGCCGGAAGTGAACTCACTCACCCCCCGTGCTTCCGATCCCGAGTCCCGCGGCATAGGCTCGTGGCACCGCGTTTGTGAACTTTTTCACAAGCGCACGAGCACGTGAGGGGAGGCGCCGGTGCTCTCGACCTACGTCCCGATCGTGGGCCTGTTCGCGCTGGCTGCGGCCTTCGCGCTGTTCTCGGTGGCGGTCGCGCCGTTCGTCGGCCCGCGCCGCTACAACCGGGCCAAGCTCGAGGCCTACGAGTGCGGCATCGAGCCGGTCGACCAGCCGCTGCACGGCGGCCGGTTCCCGGTGAAGTACTACCTGACGGCGATGCTCTTCATCGTCTTCGACATCGAGATCGTCTTCCTCTACCCGTGGGCCGTCGCCAACGACGCGCTCGGCGTCTTCGGCCTGGTCGAGATGGTCGTGTTCATCGGCACCGTCTTCCTCGCCTACGCCTACGTCTGGCGGCGCGGCGGCCTCGAGTGGGACTGACGAGCACCACCCCCACGCAGACGACAGCGGGAACGACGACGACGGCAGGGAGCTGACATGGGTCTCGAGGAGAAGCTGCCCAGCGGCTTCCTGCTGACCTCGGTCGAGAAGCTGGTCAACTGGACGCGGAAGTCCTCGCTGTGGCCGGCCACCTTCGGCCTGGCCTGCTGCGCCATCGAGATGATGGCCACCGGCGCCGGCCGCTACGACCTCGCCCGCTTCGGCATGGAGGTCTTCCGCGCCTCCCCGCGCCAGGCCGACCTGATGATCGTCGCCGGGCGGGTGAGCCAGAAGATGGCGCCGGTCCTGCGGCAGATCTACGACCAGATGCCCGAGCCGCGGTGGGTGCTCGCCATGGGCGTGTGCGCCAGCTCCGGCGGGATGTTCAACAACTACGCGGTGGTGCAGGGCGTCGACCACGTCGTCCCCGTGGACATGTACCTGCCCGGCTGCCCGCCGCGGCCGGAGATGCTGATGGACGCGATCCTCAAGCTGCACCACAAGATCCAGCACGAGCCGCTCGGGGAGCGGCGCGCCCGCCAGCTCGAGCGCGACCGCGCCGAGGGCCGCGCCCGCGACCTGCTGGTCGAGATGCCCTCGACCGTGCGGGTGGACAAGGAGGCGCGGCGCGCCTACGAGGAGGCGGCGGCCGCCGGCCGCACCGGCCAGTTCCTCATCGAGCGGCGCGGCGGGCACGTGATCGAGCCGGAGAAGACCCGGTGACCGGCCCCGGTGACCGCTCCGGCCGCGACGAGGCGGCCGAGGGCGCGTACGCGGCGAGCGGCGGCTTCCGCAAGGGCGCGTTCGGCGTCTCCGGCAGCGGCGACACCTCCGGCTTCGGCGGGCTGGTGCGGGTCGAGCCGGGGGGCGCGGTGGCGCTGCACTCCACCGAGCGCCCCTACGGCGGCTGGTTCGACGAGGTGACCGACGCGCTCACCGAGGCGGTCGGCGAGGCCACCTACGCCGCCGCGGTGCGGCGGGTGCTGGTCGACCGCGGCGAGATCACCTACTTCGTCGCCCGCGAGCACCTGCTCACCCTCGTGCGGGCGCTGCGCGACGACGACGCGCTGCGCTTCGAGCTGTGCAGCAGCGTCTCCGGCGTCGACTACCTCGACAGCGGCGGCCCGGCCGCCGGTCCCGGCCGGCCGCGGCTGCACGTCGTCTACCACCTGACCTCGATGACCTTCCGGCGGCGGATCCGCCTGGAGGTCGCCGTGACGGCCGAGGACCCGCACGTGCCGTCGGTGGCGCCGGTCTACCCGACGGCGGACTGGCACGAGCGGGAGACCTACGACATGTTCGGCGTCGTCTTCGACGGGCACCCGGCGCTGACCCGGATCCTCATGCCCGACGACTGGGACGGCCACCCCCAGCGCAAGGACTACCCGCTCGGCGGCGTGCCCGTGGAGTACCACGGCGCCACGATCCCGCCGCCCGACACCCGACGGGCCTACCGATGAGCACCACGTACGACCCCTACGCGGGGTCCCGCCAGACCACCGAGGGCCGCGTCTACACCGTCACCGGTGGGGACTGGGACCAGACGCTCGGCGTCGACCTCTCCGGCGAGGAGCGGCTCGTCGTCAACATGGGGCCCCAGCACCCCTCGACGCACGGCGTCCTCCGCCTGGTCCTCGACCTGGAGGGCGAGACGGTGACCAAGGCGCGGGTGGTCATCGGCTACCTCCACACCGGCATCGAGAAGAACGTCGAGTACCGCAACTGGGTGCAGGGCACGACGTTCGTGACGCGGATGGACTACCTGTCCCCGCTGTACAACGAGGCCGGCTACTGCATGGCCGTCGAGAAGCTCCTCGGCATCGAGGTGCCACAGCGGGCCCAGACCATCCGCGTGCTGGTCATGGAGATCAACCGGATCGCCTCCCACCTGGTGGGCCTGGCCACCGGCGGGATGGAGCTCGGCGCGCTCACCGGCATGACCAACGGCTTCCGCGAGCGCGAGCTGTGCCTCGACCTGCTCGAGGAGATCACCGGGCTGCGGATGAACCACGCCTACATCCGGCCCGGCGGGGTGGCGCAGGACCTGCCGCCCGGCGTCGAGGGGTCGATCCGCGAGTGGCTCGCCGTCATGCCCGAGCGGCTGGCCGGCTACCACAAGCTGCTCACCGGCCAGCCGATCTGGCAGCGGCGGCTCAAGGACGTCGGCTACCTCGACGTGACCGGGTGCGTGGCCCTCGGCGTCACCGGCCCCGTGCTGCGCGCCGCGGGACTGCCGTGGGACCTGCGCAAGGTCGAGCCCTACCTCGGCTACGAGACCTACGACTTCGAGGTGCCCACCGCCGACACCTCCGACGCGTGGGGCCGCTACCTGGTGCGCATGGCCGAGATGTTCGAGTCGCTCAAGATCGTCGAGCAGGCGCTCGACCGGCTCGAGCCCGGCCCGGTCATGGTCGAGGACCGCAAGATCGCCTGGCCGGCGCAGCTGTCGATCGGTGCCGACGGGATGGGCAACTCCCTCGAGCACGTCCGGCACATCATGGGCACCTCGATGGAGGCCCTGATCCACCACTTCAAGCTGGTCACCGAGGGCTTCCGGGTGCCGGCCGGGCAGGTGTACGTGCCGGTCGAGTCACCGCGCGGGGAGCTCGGCTACCACGTGGTCAGCGACGGCAGCACCCGGCCGTGGCGCGTCCACGTGCGCGACCCCAGCTTCGTCAACCTGCAGGCCACGGCGGCCATGAGCGAGGGCGGCATGATCGCCGACGTCATCGCCGCCATCGCCTCGATCGACCCGGTGATGGGGGGTGTCGACCGGTGAGTTCCCTGCCCGGATCGGCGGAGGGTGCGGCGACGACGGGGCTGGTCGACAGCCCCGTCGAGCCGGCCCCGGCCGACCTGCCGCCGCTGCCCGAGCAGGCCCGGCTCGAGGCGCGGGAGATCATGGCCCGCTACCCGCAGCCGCGCTCGGCGCTGCTGCCGATGCTGCACCTGGTGCAGAGCTACCAGGGGTACGTCAGCCCCGAGGGCATCGCGCTGTGCGCCGAGGAGCTCGGGCTGACCCGCGCGGAGGTCGGCGCGGTCGCGACCTTCTACACGATGTACAAGCGCCGCCCGACCGGCCGGCACGTCGTCAGTGTCTGCACCAACACGCTGTGCGCCGTCCTCGGCGGGCAGCGGATCATGGACGCGCTCTCCGCCGACCTCGGCGTCCACCACGACGAGACCGCGGCCGACGGCTCGGTCACCCTCGAGCACGCCGAGTGCCTGGCCGCCTGCGACTACGCGCCGGTGGTCACCGTCGACTACGAGTTCTACGACCAGCAGGACGTCGAGAGCGCCCGCGCGCTGGTCGCCGCGCTGCGCCGGGGCGAGAAGCCGCACCCCACCCGCGGCGCCCCGCTCACCGACTTCCGCGGCGTCTCCCGGCAGCTCGCGGGCCTGTCCCAGCACGCCGACGCCGGGGCCGCGCGCGCCGCCGTCGACGCCGAGGGGCAGTGGGGCCCGACGCTGGCCGGCGTCCGGCTGGCCGCCGAGCGCGGCGAGGCCGCCCCGCCGATGGACGGCCCCGAGCCGCAGCCCGCCGACGCCGGCGCACCCGCCGCCACTGTCGCGCCGGACGGCGACTCCGGGCAGACGCCGGAGAAGGAGGCCGCGGACGCCCGCGTCGCCGCGGCCGACACCCCCGCCGAGCGGGCCGGCGCCGCCGAGACCCACCCCGACCGCGGGACCGAGTACGGCCGGGCGACCCCCGGCGGCTCCCGTCCCACCCCCGACACCCCCGCGGGCACCGAGCCGGGCACCTCCGGCCAGGGCCCGACCTCCTCGGGGTCGCCCAGCCCGAATCCACCCGGCACCCGGGAGGCCTGACCCGTGCCCCTCACCCCCGTCCTCACCTCGCGCTGGGGCGCCGACCAGCCGTGGCGGCTGGCCACCTACGAGTCCCTCGACGGCTACGCCGCGCTGCGCACCGCCCTGACCATGCAGCCCGACGAGCTGGTCTCGCTGGTCAAGGAGTCGGGCCTGCGCGGCCGCGGCGGCGCCGGGTTCCCCACCGGCATGAAGTGGAGCTTCATCCCGCAGCCCAAGCCGGGGGAGACGCCCACCGGCCCGGCCGCGATGCCCAAGTACCTCGTGGTCAACGCCGACGAGGGGGAGCCGGGCACCTGCAAGGACCTCCCGCTGATGATGACCGACCCGCACTCGCTGATCGAGGGCGTGATCATCTCCGCGTACGCGATCCGCTGCCGGTTCGCCGTCATCTACGTCCGCGGCGAGGCGGTGCACGCCCACCGCCGGCTGGTGTCGGCCGTCGAGGAGGCCTACGCGGCCGGGTACCTCGGCACCGACGTCCTCGGCTCGGGCTGGGACCTCGAGCTGGTCGTGCACGCCGGCGCCGGGGCCTACATCTGCGGCGAGGAGACGGCACTGCTCGACTCGCTCGAGGGCTACCGCGGCCAGCCGCGGCTCAAGCCGCCGTTCCCGGCCGTCGCCGGGCTCTACGGCGCCCCGACCGTCATCAACAACGTCGAGACGCTGGCCACCGTGCCGTTCGTCGTCCGCGGCGGCGCCGAGTGGTTCAAGCAGTTCGGGCCGGAGAAGTCACCGGGCCCCAAGATCTACTCGCTCTCCGGCCGGGTGGTGCGCCCGGGCCAGTACGAGGCCCCCATGGGCACCACCATGCGCGAGCTGCTGGAGATGGCCGGCGGCGTGCGCCCGGGTCACGAGCTCAAGTTCTGGACGCCGGGCGGCTCCTCGACGCCGTACTTCACCGCCGAGCACCTCGACGTGCCGCTCGACTTCGACTCCGTGGCCGCGGCCGGCTCCATGCTCGGCACCACCGCGCTCATGGTGTTCGACGAGACCGACTCGATCGTCGAGGCCACGCTGCGGTTCACCGAGTTCTACGCCCACGAGAGCTGCGGCAAGTGCACCCCGTGCCGCGAGGGCACCTACTGGCTGGTGCAGGTGCTGCAGCGGCTGGTCGACGGCCGGGGCACCGCCGCCGACCTCGACCTGCTCACCGACACCTGCGACAACATCCTCGGCCGGTCGTTCTGCGCGCTCGGCGACGGCGCGACCAGCTGCATCACCAGCTCGCTCAAGTACTTCCGCGACGACTACGTCGCCCTGCTGCCGCCCGAGGAGCGCGCCCGGCTGGGCCGCTCCCTGCGCCTCGAGCCCGTCGGAGTCGCCTCGTGACGTTGACCCCGGTCAGCCCGGAGCCCGCGGCGGCGGTGCCGCCGGGCGCCCCCGGACCGCACACCCCGCCCGACGCCGTCCACTGCACCATCGACGGCTTCGACGTCGCCGTGCCGAAGGGGACGCTGATCATCCGGGCCGCCGAGATGATCGGCGTGCAGATCCCGCGGTTCTGCGACCACCCGCTGCTCGAGCCCGTCGGCGCCTGCCGGCAGTGCCTGGTCGAGGTGGAGGGCCAGCGCAAGCCGGTGGCCTCCTGCACCATGCCGGTCACCGAGGGCATGGCGGTGAAGACGCAGCTGACCAGCGCGGTCGCCGACAAGGCGCAGCAGGGCACGATGGAGCTGCTGCTGATCAACCACCCGCTGGACTGCCCGGTCTGCGACAAGGGCGGCGAGTGCCCGCTGCAGAACCAGGCGATGAGCAACGGCCGCGCCGAGTCCCGCTTCGTCGACGTCAAGCGGACCTACCCCAAGCCGCTGCCGATCAGCACCGAGATCCTGCTCGACCGGGAGCGCTGCGTGCTCTGCGCCCGGTGCACCCGCTTCTCCCAGCAGGTGGCCGGCGACCCGTTCATCGAGCTGTTCGAGCGGGGCGCGCTCGAGCAGGTCGCCGTCGCCGAGGACGAGCCGTTCTCCTCCTACTTCTCCGGCAACACCACGCAGATCTGCCCGGTGGGCGCGCTCACCAGCGCGCAGTACCGGTTCCGCTCGCGGCCCTTCGACCTGCGCAGCGAGCCCTCGGTGTGCGAGCACTGCGCCTCGGGCTGCTCGATGCGCACCGACTACCGGCGCGGCAAGGTCATGCGCCGGCTGGCGGGGGAGGACCCCGCGGTCAACGAGGAGTGGACCTGCGACAAGGGCCGCTTCGCCTTCCGCTACGCCGCCACCAACGACCGGCTGACCACGCCGCTGGTCCGGCGCGACGGGGTGCTCGAGCCGGCGTCGTGGCCGGAGGCGTGGGAGGCCGCCGCCGAGGGGCTGCGCGCCGCGCGCGCCGCCGGCGGGGTCGGCGTCCTGCCCGGGGGCCGGCTCACCGTCGAGGACGCCTACGCCTACGCGAAGTTCGCCCGGGTGGCGCTGCGCACCCACGACGTCGACGCCCGGGCCCGCGCGCACTCCGCCGAGGAGCAGGCCTTCCTCGCCGCGCACGTCGCCGGCACCGGCCCCGGCTCCGGCGCGGTCACCTACGACGACCTCGCCGCCGCCCCCGCCGTGCTCCTGGCCGGGTTCGAGCCGGAGGAGGAGTCGCCGATCGTCTTCCTCCGCCTGCGCAAGGCCGTCCGCAAGGGCACGCTGCGCGTGTTCGACCTCGCGCCGTTCGCCACCCGCGCGGCGCACAAGCTCCAGGCCACCGTGCTGGTCACCCGACCCGGCGACGAGGCCCGCGCGCTGGCCGCGCTGGCCGAGGGCAGCTGGGGCGGCCCGGCGGTCGAGGCGCTGCGGCAGCCCGGCGCGGTGGTCCTGGTCGGCGAGCGCCTGGCCGAGGTGCCCGGAGCGTTCAGCGCGGCGGTCGCCCTGGCCCGCGCCGCCGGCGCCCGCGTGGCGTGGGTGCCGCGGCGGGCCGGCGAGCGGGGCGCGGTGGAGGCCGGCGCGCTGCCCGGGCTGCTGCCCGGCGGCCGGCCGGTCGACGACCCCGTCGCCCGCGCCGAGGTGGCCACCGTCTGGGGCGTCGACCCCGTCGACCTGCCGGCCACGCCGGGGCGGGACACCACCGGCATCCTCACCGCGGTCCGCGACGGACGGCTGGCCGGCCTGGTGGTCGGCGGCGTCGACCCCGCCGACCTGCCCGACCCCGCGCTGGCCGGGGCCGCGCTGGCCGCGGCGGCGTTCGTCGTCAGCCTCGAGCAGCGGCCCAGCGTCGTCACCGAGCACGCCGACGTCGTCCTGCCGGTCGCCGCCGCTCCGGAGAAGGCGGGCAGCTACCTCGACTGGGAGGGCCGGGTCCGCCCGTTCGACGCCACGCTGCACGGCACCGGGCAGCTGCCCGACGGCCGCGTCCTGCACGGCCTGGCCGAGTACCTCGACGTCGACCTGCGGCTGCCCGAGCCCGGGGCCGCCCGCGCCGAGCTCGCCGCCCTCGGGCTCGCCGGCGCCCGCGCCGACGGCGCCGACCTCGACGTGCCCCCGGCCGTCGTCCCCGAGCCCGGCGACGGCGAGGCGCTGCTGGCCTCCTGGCGGCAGCTGCTCGACGTCGGCACCCTGCAGCGTGACGAGCCCGAGCTCGCCGGCACCGCCCGCCCGCCGGTGGCCCGGCTGTCCCCCGACGCCGCGGCGCGCCTCGGCCTGGCCGAGGGCGACCCGCTCACCGTCACCGGCCCCACCGGGTCGGTGACCCTGCCGGTGTGCCTCACCCCGATGCCCGACGACGTCGTGTGGCTGCCGATGCGCTCCCCGGGCAGCGAGGTCCGCACCGGCCTCGGCACCGGTCCCGGCGGCGTCGTCCGGCTCAGCGGTCCCCGCCACGGCGCCGTCGCCTCCGGCGCGGGAGGGATCGCCTGATGCTGCTCGCCGCACCCGACCAGCCGACGCTCGAGGACTTCGGGCACGACGTCTGGTGGATCGTCCTCGTCAAGATCGTCGGCGTCTTCGTCGTGCTCGTGCTGATGACGCTGTTCGCGATCGTCTTCGAGCGCAAGGTCGTCGCCCGCATGCAGCAGCGCTCGGGCCCCAACCGGGTGGGCCCGCGCGGGTCGCTGCAGAGCCTCGCCGACGGGCTGAAGCTGGCGTTCAAGGAAGACATCATGCCGGCGCTCGCGGACAAGCCGGTCTACTTCCTGGCCCCGGTCATCTCCGCCGTCCCGGCGTTCCTGGCCTTCTCCGTCATCCCGCTGGGCCCGACGGTGAGCATCTTCGGCGAGCGCACCCCGCTGCAGCTCACCGACGCCCCCATCGGCGTGCTCGTCGTGCTGGCCTGCTCGGCGATGGGCGTCTACGGCATCGTGCTGGCCGGCTGGGCGTCGGGCTCGACCTACCCGCTGCTGGGCGGGCTGCGCAGCGCCGCGCAGATGGTCAGCTACGAGATCGCGATGGGCCTGTCGATCGTCGCGGTGTTCCTCTACGCCGGGACGATGTCGACCTCGGAGATCGTCGCCGCCCAGGCCGACGGCCCGCAGCTGTCCTTCTTCGGTCTGGAGTTCACCGGCCCGGGCTGGTTCTCGATCCTGCTGCCGGTCAGCTTCGTCATCTACGCGATCGCCGTCGTCGGGGAGACCAACCGGGCGCCCTTCGACCTCCCCGAGGCCGAGAGCGAGCTGGTCGGCGGCTTCCACACCGAGTACACGTCGCTGAAGTTCGCGCTGTTCTTCCTCGCCGAGTACATCAACATGGTCACCGTCTCCGCGCTGGCCGCGACGCTGTTCCTCGGCGGCTGGCGGGCCCCGTGGCCGCTGTCGATCTGGGACGGCGCCAACTCCGGCTGGTGGCCGCTGCTGTGGTTCGTCCTCAAGGTGGTCGCGGCGCTGTTCGTGTTCATCTGGCTGCGCGGCACGCTGCCCCGGCTGCGCTACGACCAGTTCATGCGCTTCGGCTGGAAGGTCCTCGTGCCGACGGCGCTGGTCTGGATCCTCGCCGTCGCCACGATGCGCACCGTCTCCCGCGAGACCGACCTGTCCACCGGCCAGGTCGCGGTCTTCGTCGGCGTGCCGATCGCGCTGCTGGTCCTGCTCGGCCTGTCGCTGGCCAGCCGGGCGAGCAACCGCGACACCCGGCTCATGGCCGCCGAGGCGGCCGCCGGCGAGGTGCACGCCGTCGACCCCGATCCCGACCCCGAGGTGCTGCCCCCGGCCGGACCGCGGCGCCGCCCGGCGCAGCGCACCGGTCCCGCCCGCGCCGAGGGCGGTTTCCCGGTGCCGCCGATGGACCTCACCGTGCCCCCCTCGCCGCGGCTGCGCCGTGCCGAGCGGGTCGCCGAGCCGGTGGGCGCGGGCCGTCCCGAGGGCGGCGTGGTGAGCACCGGACGCCGTGGCGCCGGCAGCTCGACGGGCAGCACCGCCACCAGCGCACAGGAGGACTCCGATGTCTGAGCGGACCCCCGCGGGGGCCACCCCGGCCCGGCGCGGCGGCGGTGAGGTCGAGCGGGCCGGCCGCGACGCCGGCACGCCCGCGCCCCGCCGCAGTCTGCTGCCGGCGCCCGGTCAGGGCTTCGGCGTCACCTTCGGCCAGATGTTCAAGAAGGTGACCACCGAGCAGTACCCGGAGACCCCCAAGGTCACCAAGCCGCGCTACCACGGCCGGCACGTGCTCAACCGGCACCCCGACGGGCTGGAGAAGTGCGTCGGCTGCGAGCTGTGCGCCTGGGCCTGCCCGGCCGACGCGATCTACGTCGAGGGCGGGGACAACACCGAGGACGCCCGCTACTCGCCCGGTGAGCGCTACGGCGCCGTCTACCAGATCAACTACCTGCGCTGCATCTTCTGCGGGCTGTGCATCGAGGCGTGCCCGACCCGCTCGCTGACGATGAGCAACGACTTCGAGCTCGCCGACGACGACCGGCGCGACCTGATCTACACCAAGGAGCAGCTCATGGCGCCGCTCCTGCCCGGCATGGAGGCCCCGCCGCACCCGATGCGGCTGGGCGACGACGAGAAGGCGTACTACGTCCGCGAGCCCCAGCAGGGTTCCCCCGCGGAGCCGGTCACGGTGGAGCGGGCATGACCGACGTCGCCATCGGCACCGGCGAGGCCGTCGTCTTCTGGATCCTGGGGCCGGTCGCGCTCGCCGGCGCGCTCGGGATGGTGTTCAGCCGCAACGCCGTGCACTCGGCGCTGTGGCTGGTCACCACCATGCTGTCGCTGGGCGTCTTCTACGTCGTCCAGTCGGCGCCGTTCCTCGGCGCGGTGCAGATCATCGTCTACACCGGCGCGATCATGATCCTGTTCCTGTTCGTGCTGATGCTGGTCGGCCGGGACTCCTCCGACTCGGTCGTGGAGACGCTGCGCGGGCAGCGGGTCGCGGCGACCGTGCTCGGCGTCGGCTTCGCCGGCCTGGTCGGGGCCGGCATCGCCCGTGCCACCCAGGACACCGGGGTCGAGGGCCTCGGCGACGCGGGCGGCACCGGCAACATCGAGACGATCGCCGAGGTGCTGTTCACCCGGTACCTGCTGGCCTTCGAGGTGACCAGCGCGCTGCTGATCACCGCCGCCGTGGGTGCGATGGTGCTGGCCCACATCGAGCGCGAGCCCGGCAGCCGGCAGACGCAGAAGGAGCTCTCGCGGGCCCGGTTCCTCACCGACCGGCCGCAGACCCTGCCCGGCCCCGGTGTCTTCGCGCGGGCCAACTCCGTGGCCACCGGCGCGCTGCTGCCCGACGGCCGCACCGCCGAGGACAGCCTGGCCACCGGCATCGAGCCCCGGGAGGTCGAGCAGATGCCCCGTCCCACCGGCCGCGCCCAGCTGGGCAGCCCCGACGCCGCTCTCGGCACGACGGACGACCCGCGATGACCGTCACGCACTACCTGGTGCTCGCGGCGATCCTGTTCACCATCGGCGCGGTCGGCGTGCTGGTGCGGCGCAACGCGATCGTCGTGTTCATGTGCATCGAGCTGATGCTCAACTCGGTGAACCTGACCCTGGTCACCTTCGCCCGGGCCACCGGCACCATCGACGGCCAGATCATGGCGTTCTTCGTCATGGTCGTCGCCGCGGCCGAGGTCGTCGTCGGCCTGGCCATCATCATGTCGATCTACCGGACCCGCCGGTCGGCGTCGGTCGACGACGCCAACCTGCTCAAGTACTGACGGGAGCCGGCACACCTGATGGACACCGTCGCGGCCGAGGGCCTGCTGTCCGCATCCTGGCTGGTGATCGCCCTGCCGCTGCTCGGCGCGGCGGTGCTGCTGCTGGGCGGCCGGCGCACCGACGCCTGGGGCCACCTGCTGGGGACGGCGACCGTCGTCGCCGCGTTCGTCCTCGCCCTGCTGTGCACCGTGCAACTGGCCGGCGTCGAGGGGCACGCGGTCGATGTCGAGCTGTTCACCTTCGTCGCCACCGGGTCGCTCGACGTCGGCGCCGGGCTGCTCCTCGACCCGCTGTCGGCGACCTTCATGCTCCTGATCACCGGCGTGGGCGGGCTCATCCACGTCTACTCGATCGGCTACATGGCGCACGACCCGCGGCGGCGCCGGTTCTTCGCCTACCTCAACCTGTTCGTCGCGGCGATGCTGCTGCTCGTCCTCGGCGACAACTACGTGGCCCTCTACGTCGGCTGGGAGGGCGTGGGTCTGGCCTCCTACCTGCTCATCGCCTTCTGGCACGAGCGCCCGGCGGCGGCGACCGCCGCGAAGAAGGCGTTCGTCATGAACCGGGTCGGCGACGTCGGCCTGGCCCTGGCGATCTTCGTCATGTTCGCCCAGCTCGGCACCGTCTCCTACGAGGGCGTCTTCGGCGGGGTGGGGGCACTGGCCGGCGGCACGCTGACGGCGCTGGGCCTGCTCCTGCTGCTCGGCGCGTGCGGCAAGTCCGGCCAGTTCCCCCTGCAGGCGTGGCTGCCCGACGCCATGGAGGGCCCGACGCCGGTCTCGGCGCTCATCCACGCCGCGACGATGGTGACCGCCGGCGTGTACCTCATCGCCCGCTCCGCGCCGATCTACGACCTCACGCCCACCGCCCGCGGCGTCGTGCTGGCCGTCGGCGCGATCACGCTGCTCTACGGCGCGATCGTGGGCTGCGCGTACGACGACATCAAGAAGGTGCTCGCGTACTCCACGGTCAGCCAGATCGGGTACATGTTCCTGGCCGTGGGACTCGGCCCGGTCGGCTACGCCGCGGGGATCGCCCACCTGCTCACGCACGGCTTCTTCAAGGCCGGGCTGTTCCTCGGCGCCGGGTCGGTCATGCACGCGATGCGCGACGAGGTCGACATGCGCCGCTTCGGCGGGCTGGCCCGCAAGCTGCCGGTCACCTTCGTGACCTTCGGCCTGGGCTACCTCGCGCTCATCGGGTTCCCGTTCCTGTCCGGCTACTGGACGAAGGACGCGATCATCGAGGCCGCGCTCGACCGCGGCGACTGGGCGGGCTGGCTGCTCGGCGGCGTGGCCGTCCTCGGCGCCGGGCTGACCGCCTTCTACATGACCCGCCTGATGCTCATGACCTTCTTCGGCCGGCCGCGGTGGACCGAGGGTCAGCACCCGCACGAGTCGCCACCGGTCATGACCGCGCCGATGGTGGTGCTGGCCGTCGGCTCGGTGGCCGCCGGGTTCCTGCTGGTGCAGGTCTTCCCGCTCGACACCTGGCTGGAGCCGGTGTTCGGCGTCCCCGAGGAGGCCGAGCACGTGGTCGCCCCGGCCGTCGTCGGGCTCGTCGTCACCGCCGTCATGGCCCTCGGGGTGCTGGCCGCGTGGCTGTTCGTGGGGCGCCGCGAGGTGCCCGTGGTCGCGCCGGCCCGGGTCTCGCCGGTGGTCCGCGCGGCGCGGCGGGCGCTCTACGCCGACACGGTCAACGAGTCGCTGTTCATGCGGCCGGGCCAGTGGCTGACCCGCGCGCTGGTGTGGGTGGACAACCGCGGCGTCGACGGCGCCGTCAACGGCCTGGCCGCCACGCTCGGCGGGTCCTCGTCGCGGCTGGGCCGGACGCAGACCGGCTTCGTGCGCTCCTACGCGCTCGGGATGCTCGGCGGCGCGGTCGTGGTGGCCGGGGCGCTGCTGGCGGTGACGGCGGGATGACCGGACGGGCCCGGCTGCGGACGACGGAGAACGGAGGGGCGACGGCGTGAGCGACTCCCTGCTGCTCGTGGCGATGGTCGTGGTGCCCGCGGTGGGCGCGGCGGTCGTCGCCGGGCTGCCCCGCGAGCGCACCCCGCTGGCCCGGCAGGTCGCCCTCGGCGTCAGCCTGGTCGTGCTGGTGCTCGCGGTGCTGGCCACCGTCGCCTTCGACCCCGACGGCGACCGGTTCCAGCTGACCAGCTCCGTGCCGTGGATCCCCGGCTTCGGGGTCGACTTCGCCCTCGGCGTCGACGGCATCGCGCTGGTGATGCTGCTGCTGGTCGGCGTCCTGGTGCCGGTGGTCGTGCTCGCCTCGTGGGACGACACCCCGCCGGCGCGGCGGTCGATGCGGACGTTCTTCGCCTGGCTGCTGCTGCTCGAGGCGTGCATGGTCGGCGTCTTCGCCGCCACCGACGTCTTCCTGTTCTACGTCTTCTTCGAGGCGATGCTGGTCCCGATGTACTTCATCGTGGGCAGCTTCGGCGGCCCGCGCCGGCAGTACGCCGCGGTGAAGTTCTTCCTCTACAGCCTGGTCGGCGGCCTGGTGATGCTCGCCGCCGTCATCGGGCTGTACGTGGTCAGCGCGTCGGCGGGGGAGGGCACGTTCGCCTTCGAGTCGCTGCGGCAGCTGGAGATCGACCCCGACGTGCAGCGCCTGCTGTTCCTCGGCTTCTTCGTCGCCTTCGCCATCAAGGCGCCGCTGGTGCCGCTGCACACCTGGCTGCCCGACGCCGGTGCCGAGGCGCCGATCGGCGGCGCGGTGCTGCTCGTCGGCGTGCTCGACAAGGTCGGCACCTTCGGGTTCCTGCGCTACTGCCTGCCGCTGTTCCCCGACGCCTCCCGCGACTTCGCCCCGCTGGTCCTCGTCCTCGCCGTCGCCGGGGTGCTCTACGCCGCGCTGCTGGCCATGGGGCAGAACGACATGAAGCGGCTGGTCAGCTACACCTCGATCGCGCACTTCGGGTTCATCGCGCTGGGCGTCTTCGCGTTCACCACCGAGGCCGCCACCGGCGCGGTGCTGTACATGGTCAACCACGGCATCGCCACGGGGCTGCTGTTCATCGTCGTCGGGATGCTCATCGCCCGCGGCGGCTCCCGGCTGGTCGGCGACTACGGCGGCGTGGCCAGCCGCGCGCCCAAGCTCGCCGGGGTCTTCCTCATCGCCGGGCTCGCGTCGCTGGCGCTGCCGGGCACCAACAGCTTCGTCAGCGAGTTCCTCGTGCTCATCGGGTCGTTCCCGACCCGGCCGGTGTTCACCGTCCTGGCCACCGTCGGGATCATCCTGGCCGCGCTCTACGTGCTGCTGCTCTACCAACGCACGATGCACGGCCCGCCGCGCGGCGTGCTGTTCCCCGCCGACCCCGCCACCGCCGACAGCTCCGCGGCCGGCGAGCCGGTGCCGGCCGTCGGGCACGGGGCCACGGCGGCGTCGGCCACCGCGACGGGGACGGCCACAGGGACGGCGACGGCCACAGGGACGGCGACGCTCACCGAGGCGCCGCCCGCCCGCGCCACGACGCTGCTGCACGACCTCACCCGCCGCGAGACGGTCGTCGTCGCCCCGCTGGTGGCGCTGGTCCTCGTGTTCGGCTTCTACCCGCAGCCGCTGGTCCGGCTGATCGAGCCGGCCGTCGCGGCCACGATGAGCGACGTCGGCGCCGACCCGGCCGGGACCACCCCCGCCACCACCGAGGGGACCGACCGATGACGATCGAGGCGCCCGACCTGTCGCTGGCCGCCCTCGCCCCGCTGCTGTTCGTCTTCGGCGCGGCGTGCATCGGCGTGCTGGTCGAGGCGTTCGGCCCGCGCGATCGCCGCCACCCGGTGCAGGTCGCCGTGGCGCTGGTCGGCACCCTCGGCGGGCTGGTCAGCACGGTGCTGCTCGCCGGCACCCGCGAGGTCACCGCCGGCGGCGCGCTCGCCGTCGACGGCGCCGGGCTGTTCCTGCAGGCCACCATCGCCGGCCTCGGCGCGCTGTCCCTCCTGCTGTTCGCCGAGCGCAACCTCGACCCCGCCCGCTCGGCGTTCGTCGTCTCCGCCGCGGTGCCGGCCGGCAGCGTCCGCGACCGCGAGCTGCTCACCGTGCCGCGGGTGCAGACCGAGGTCTACCCGCTGGCCACCTTCGCCATCGGCGGCATGATGCTCTTCGTCACCGCCAACGACCTGCTGGTGATGTTCGTGGCGCTGGAGGTGCTCAGCCTCCCGCTCTACCTGATCAGCGGCCTGGCCCGCCGGCGGCGGCTGCTGTCGCAGGAGGCGGCGGTCAAGTACTTCCTGCTCGGGTCGTTCGCCTCCGGGTTCTTCCTCTACGGCCTCGCGCTGGTCTACGGCGCCACCGGCACCGTGCGGCTGGCCGGGGTGCGCGAGGCGGTCGCGGGCGCGGAGGGCGGCACGCTGGTCGTCCTCGGCCTGGCACTGCTGGTCGTGGGCCTGCTGTTCAAGGCCAGCGTCGCGCCGTTCCACACCTGGACGCCCGACGTCTACCAGGGCGCGCCCACCCCGGTGACGGCGTTCATGGCCGCCTGCACCAAGGTCGCGGCGTTCGGCGCCATCCTGCGGCTGCTCTACGTCGCCTTCGGCACCGAGGAGTGGACCTGGCGGCCGCTGGTCTACGGCGTCGCCATCGTCTCCATGGTCGTCGGCGCGGTGCTGGGCCTGACCCAGACCGACCTCAAGCGGATGCTCGCCTACTCCTCGGTGGCGCACGCCGGGTTCCTGCTCACCGGCGTCCTCGGCCTGCCGGCCACCGGCGACGCCGCCGGGTCGGGCCTGCCCGCGGTGATGTTCTACCTGCTCGCCTACGGGCTGACGACGCTCGGCGCGTTCGCCGTCCTCACCCTGGTGCGCAGCGGCGACGGCGAGGCCACCCACTTGTCGCAGTGGGCCGGGCTGGCGCAGCGCTCGCCGCTGACCGCCGCGGTGATGAGCCTGTTCCTGCTCGCGCTCGCCGGGATCCCGCTCACCAGCGGCTTCACCGGCAAGTTCGCCGTCTTCCGGGCCGCCATCGAGGACGGCGCCTGGCCGCTGGCCCTGGTGGCGCTGCTGGCCAGCGCGGTGGCGGCGTTCTTCTACCTGCGGGTCATCGTGCTCATGTACTTCTCCGAGCCCGCGGTCGACGGCCCGACCGTCGGCGTGCCCGGACTGCCCACGACGATCGTGCTCGCGGTGACGGCGGCGGCCACCCTGGTGCTGGGCATCGTGCCCGGGGCGGTGCTCGGTCTGGCCGATCGGGCGGCTATCTTCGTCGGTTGATGACCGGACCCCGTGCCGCCGTCGACGGGAGCGCCCCGGCCGAGGTCTGGCACCGCATCGCCACCCCCGCGTCCACGATGGGGCCCTGGCTCCCCCCGGGGTCCCTCGGGGACTCCCTCGCCGAGGGCCTCGCCCGCGTGGAGGCGACCCTCGCCGCCGCGGTGACCAGCGAGCACCCCTTCGTCTCCGAGGCCGCCGGTCACCTCATGGCCGCCGGGGGCAAGCGGTTCCGGCCGATGCTGGCGCTGCTCGCCGCGCACCTCGGGGACGCGCGGGCACCCGAGGTGGTGCGGGCCGCCGTCGTCTGCGAGCTCACCCACCTGGCCACGCTGTACCACGACGACGTCATGGACGAGGCCGACGTGCGCCGCGGGGCGCAGAGCGCCAACAGCCGCTGGACCAACAGCGTCGCGATCCTGACCGGCGACTTCCTCTTCGCCCGCGCCTCGGACCTGCTCGCCGACCTCGGCCCCGAGGCGGTGCGGATCCAGGCGCGCACCTTCGAGCGGCTGGTCACCGGGCAGATCCGGGAGACCGTCGGCGCCCGGCAGGGTGAGGACCGGGTGGCCCACTACCTCGAGGTGCTCGCCGACAAGACCGGCTCGCTGGTGGCCACCTCCGCCCGCTTCGGTGCCTCCTTCGCCGGCGTCGACACCGCCCTCGTCGAGGCGCTGACCCGCTTCGGCGAGGAGGTCGGCGTCGCCTTCCAGCTCTCCGACGACCTGCTCGACATCGTCACCGACGGCGCCTCCGGCAAGTCCCCGGGCACCGACCTGCGCGAGGGCATCGCCACCCTGCCGGCGCTGATCGCCCTGGCCGGCGACGACCCCGCCGACGCCCGGCTGCGCGAACTGGTCTCCCGCCCGCTGTCCGACGACGGCGAGCACGCGGAGGCGCTGACGCTGCTGCGCGGCTCCGCGGCGCTCGAGCGCGCCGGCGACGTGCTGCGGGAGTACGCCGACCGGGCGCGCGCGTCGCTGTCGGGGGTGCCGGCGGGTGAGGTGCGCGACGCCCTGTCGGCGCTGTGCGACTACGTGGTCACCCGCACCAGCTAGCGGACGGCACAGTCCCCGCTGCTCGGGGATGCTCGGCGGGGTGAGGTCCGTCCCCGTCCTGTTCCTGACCGCCGCGCTCGTGCTGACCGGCTGCTCCGCCGCCGGGACCGGCGACCTCCCCGGCGCGCAGGAGGAGAAGTCCACCACCGGCCCGGACGGCGGGGTCAGCGCCCCGGCCGGCCTCCCCGCGCTGCGGGTGGAGACCGTCCTCGACGGGCTCGACCACCCCTGGGACGTCGCCCGCGCCCCCGACGGGACGCTGCTGGTCGACGAGCGCGGCGGCCGGCTGACCGCCGTCGCGCCCGACGGCACCGCGCGCGAGCTCGACGCCGACCTCGCCGACCTCTTCGCCGAGGGCGAGACCGGCCTGATGGGCCTGGTGCTCAGCCCCGCGTTCGCCGAGGACCGCCGCTTCTACACCTGCCAGGGGGTCGAGGAGGACGGCGGCGCCGAGATCCAGGTGATCGCCTGGACGGTGGACGAGGACTGGACCGCGGCCACCCGCGTCGCCGACCCGCTGCTCGGCGACATCCCGGTCAACGAGGACTCCGGCCGGCACGGCGGCTGCCGGGTGCGCTTCGACCCCTCCGGGGCGCTGCTCGTGGGCACCGGCGACAACGCCGTCGGCAGCCACCCGCGGGACCTCGGCTCCCTGGCGGGCAAGGTGCTGCGCATCGACCCGGCCACCGGCGGCCCGGCGCCCGGCAACCCCTTCGCCGACGCCGCCGACCCCGACACCCGGCTGGTGCTGTCCTCGGGCCACCGCAACGTGCAGGGCATCGCAGTCCGGCCGGGCAGCGGGCAGGTCCTCACCGTCGAGCAGGGGCCCGACCGCGACGACGAGGTGAACCTGTCGGTGCCGGGCGGCGACTACGGCTGGGACCCCGACGGCGCCGGCGGGCGCTACGACGAGAGCGTCCCGATGACCGACCCCGCGATCCCCGGCGCCGTCCCGGCGGTCTGGTCCTCCGGCGACCCCACCATCGCCACCAGCGGCGCGGACGTCGTCAGCGGCCCGCAGTGGGGCGGCTACGACGGCGTGCTGCTCGTCGGCGTGCTGAAGGACACCGGCGTGCTGGCGCTGCGGCTCGACGACGCCGGCCGGCTGGTCGAGCAGTTCCGCGTGCCCGAGCTCGAGGACACCCTCGGGCGGGTGCGCTCACCGGTGTACGGCGCCGACGGCGCGCTGTACCTCACCACCGACGACGGCGGGGGCGAGGACCGCCTGCTGCGCGTCACGCCCGAGCCCCGGTGACGGTCCTGCTGGTCACCGGCGCCCAGGCGTCGGGCAAGTCGACGGTCGGGCGGCTGGTGGCCGGCCGGGCGCCCCGGGGTGTCTTCCTCGACGGCGACACCTTCTGGCAGGCGGTGGTCTCCGGCCGCGCGGACATGACCGGGGACCCGACGCCGGAGGCGCTCGAGCAGCTGCACCTGCGGTACCGCGCACTGGGGCGGGCCGCCGGGGTCTACGCGGCCGCGGGCTTCCGCACCGTCGTGGCCGACAACGTCTACGGCGCGGACCTGCAGGTCCTCCGCGACGCCGTCGCCCCGCTGCGCCTGCTGACCGTGGCCCTGACGCCGGCACCGGAGGCGGTGGTGGCCCGCGAGCGCGGCCGGGGGTCGGGTGCCTACGCGGCCTGGTCGGGGTCCGGGGCGCAGCTGCTCGACGCGGTGCGCACCTTCGACGCGTGGGTGCGGGCGACGCCGGCCGACCTGTTCCACGACTCGACCGGCGAGACCCCCGAGCAGACGGCGACCGCCGTGCTCGCCTGGGCGCTGCGGGCCCGGTAGCTCAGCCCAGCCGCCGGTCGCGCACGCGGTCGGGCACCGCGACCCCCTCCGGGAGCAGCGGGTCGGGCTCGGGCTCGCCGAGGACGGTCCGCACCGGCAGCACGCCGCCCCAGACCGGCGCCGCGAGGTCGCGCTCGTCCTCGCCGGGCGGGCCGGTGCGCACCTTGACGCTGGCCTCGGTGAGGTCGAGCGCCAGCAGCGCCGTGGCCGCCAGCTCCTTGCGGTCGGGCCGCCGGGTGGCCGCCCAGGAGCCCGGCGCCAGGTGCTCGGTGAGCACCTCCAGCCCGAGCAGCCGCTCGCCGGGGTCGGTCACCACCCGGGCGGTCCCGTGGACGACGGCGCAGCGGTAGTTCATCGAGTGGTGGAACGCCGAGCGGGCGTAGACGACGCCGTCGACGTGCGTGACCGTGAAGCACACCGGCGCCCCGGCGCCCGCGGCCCGCAGCGTCGCCGCGCCGGTCGAACCGTGCAGGTAGAGGGTGTCGCCGTGCCGGCCGTAGCCGGTGGGCAGCACGACCGGCGCACCGCCGAGGACGATGCCCAGGTGGCCGACCAGCCCGGCGTCGAGGACGGCGTGGAGCTCGGCGCGGTCGGTGCGGGCCCGGGCCGAGCCCCGGCGGACGGTGCTGCGGTCGGTGGGGGAGAGCGGCGGTGCGGTGTCCACGGCGCCAGCCTGCCGGGCCCGGTGGCCTGCCGGAAGGGCCAGTACGCTGCCGTTCCACCAGGCCACTCGGGACCGGAGGACGCCGCGTGCACGTGCCACCCGTCGTGCTGGAACGGGGCTCGGACCGCCCGCTGGCCACCCAGCTGGCCGACGCCCTGCGCGCCGCCGCCGCGGGCGGTGTCCTGCGCCCCGGCGACCGGCTGCCCTCGACCCGGGAGCTCGCCGCCGCCCTGCGGGTGAGCCGCACCGTCACCGCCGCGGCCTACGACCAGCTGGTGGCCGAGGGCTGGGCCGCCGGCCGCCGCGGCGCGGGCACCTTCGTGGTCGGCGCCGCACCCTCCGCACCGGCGCCCCGGGAGGCCGGCACCCGGGTGCTCGACCGCCACGCGCCGGCGGTCGACCTGCGCGCGGGCTCGCCCTGCCTGGAGGTGCTCGACCGGGCCGCGTGGCGGCGGGCCTGGCGCGCCGCCGGCGACACCCCGCCCGACGCCCTCCCCGACCCGGCGGGCGACCCCGCCTTCCAGGCCGCGGTCGCCGGGCACCTGCTCCGGCACCGCGGGCTGCCGGTCGTGCCCCCGGCGGTGCTGGCGACCGCGGGCACGTCCGCGGCGGTGGCGGAGGTGGCCCGGCTCCTGCCGCCGGGCAGTCGCGTCGGCGTCGAGGACCCCGGCTACCAGCGGGCGGCGGAGGCCCTCCGGGCGGCCGGCGTCGAGGTGGTGCCCTGCCCGGTCGACGACGACGGGCTGGTCGTCGACGCGGTGCCGGACGGGCTGGCCGCCGTCTACTGCACGCCGGCCCACCAGTGGCCGCTCGGGCGGCGGATGCCCGCGGCGCGGCGGGTCGCGCTGGTCGCCCGGGCCCGCGCCGAGGGCTGGTGGATCCTCGAGGACGACTACGACGGCGAGCTGCGCTATGACGTCGCCCCGCTGCCGCTGCTGGCCGCGCTCGGCCCCGACGTCGTCGTGCACCTCGGCACGAGCAGCAAGGTCCTGAGCCCGACCCTGGGCGTCGGGTGGCTGGTGGCGCCCGCGGCGCTGCGGGCGGACCTGCTCGACCGGCGGACGGCGACCGGCACCCGGCCCGCGCGGGCGGGGCAGCGCGTGCTCGCCGCGATGGCCGCCTCCGGCGACCTGTCCCGGCACCTGCGGCGGCTGCGCCGGGAGCTGGCCGAGCGTCGCGAGCAGGTGACCGCGGCGCTCGGGCGGGCCGGCGTGCCCGTGGCGGGGGACCCGGCCGGGGCGCACGTGCTCGTCCCGCTGCCGGACGCGGTCACCGAGGCGGCCGTCGTCGCTCGGGCTGCCGCGCGGGGCCTCGCCGTCGACGGCCTGGCCCGGCACCGCACCGGGCCGGGACCGCACCGGCCGGCGGCCGGGCTGGTGCTCGGCTTCGCCGCCCCCTCCCGCGCCGAGCTGCTCCGGTCGCTGCCGGTGCTCACCCACGTCCTCCGGGACGCGACCGGCCCGCCACCCCGTCGGGGTGGCGGGCCGGGGGGAGCGGCTGACTACGCCGACACGGTCCAGGTGTCGTTGCCGGCCAGCAGCGCCTCGAGGTCACCGGGGCCCTGGGTCCGGGCCTCCTCGAGCTGGTCGAGCATCATCCGGTCGTAGGTCGGCTTGCTGACCGAGCGGAAGACGCCCATCGGCGTGTAGCGCAGGTCCTGGCTGGACAGCCGCGACAGCGCGAACGCGTAGGACGGGTCCTCCCGCGTGGCGTCGTGGACGACGATCTCGCTCGCGTCGACCTGGTTGGTCTCGGCGATCCGCAGGCCCCCGAACTCGTCGCGGACCACGCACGAGGCGCCGTCCGGACCGAACACCAGGGGCTCGCCGTGGCGCAGCGGGATCGTCCACGTCGGGCCGGTCGCCGGGTCCTTGAGCAGGTCGAAGGCGCCGTCGTTGAAGATGTTGCAGTTCTGGTAGATCTCCACCAGCGCGGTGCCGCGGTGCTCGGCGGCCTGCCGCAGCACCTCGGTGAGGCCCTTGCGGTCGGAGTCCATCGCCCGGCCCACGAACGTCGCGTCGGCGCCGAGGGCAAGCGACACCGGGTTGAACGGGTGGTCCAGCGACCCCATCGGCGTGGACTTGGTGACCTTGCCGACCTCGGACGTGGGGGAGTACTGGCCCTTGGTCAGCCCGTAGATCCGGTTGTTGAACAGCAGGATCGTCATGTCCACGTTGCGGCGCAGCGCGTGGATCAGGTGGTTGCCGCCGATCGACAGCGCGTCGCCGTCGCCGGTGACGACCCACACCGACAGGTCCGGCCGGGAGGCGGCCAGACCGGTGGCGATCGCCGGGGCGCGGCCGTGGATCGAGTGCATCCCGTAGGTGTTCATGTAGTACGGGAAGCGCGAGGAGCAGCCGATGCCCGAGACGATGACCATGTCCTCGCGGGCGATCCCGAGGGAGGGCAGGAAGCTCTGGACGGCGTTGAGGATGACGTAGTCACCGCAGCCGGGGCACCAGCGCACCTCCTGGTCGGTCTTCATGTCCTTGGCCTTGAGGGCGGTCTGCTTCTCGCCCTGGCTGGCGACCGAGTCGGCGACGGCCTGCTGGATGCGGGCGTCGATCGGCGCCCCCGGCATGCCGAGGTCGTGCACGTGGGGGGAGGTGGTCACTTGGTGCCTCCGGTGGTGGAGTCGATGACGTCCTGCACGACCGCGGCGAGCTCGGCGGCCCGGAAGGGCAGCCCGCGCACCTGGGTGTGGCTCTGGACGTCGACGAGGTACTTCGCGCGGAGCAGCAGCGCGAGCTGCCCCATGTTCATCTCCGGGCAGACCACCCGGTCGTACCGGCCCAGCACCTCGCCGAGGTCGGCCGGCATCGGGCTGACGTGCCGCAGGTGGATCTGGGCGACCGAACGGCCGGAGCGGCGGATCCGCCGGCAGGCCGCGCCGATCGGCCCGTAGGTCGAGCCCCAGCCGATCACCGCCACCCGCGCGTCGCCGTCGGGGTCGTCGACGTCCGTGGGCGGGATGTCGGCGGCGATGCCGTCGACCTTGGCCTGCCGCAGCCGGGTCATCAGGTCGTGGTTGGCCGGGTCGTAGGAGATGTTGCCGCTCCGGTCGGCCTTCTCCAGCCCACCGATGCGGTGCTGCATGCCCGCGGTGCCGGGGACCGCCCACGGGCGGGCCAGCGTCTCGGGGTCGCGCAGGTACGGCAGGAACTCCGGCGTCCCGTCGGCGGCCGCGCCGTTGGGCTCGGTGGCGAACTCCACCCGCAGGTCGGGCAGCTCGTCGACGGCGGGGATGGCCCACGGCTCGGCGCCGTTGGCCAGGTACCCGTCGGAGAGCAGCATGACCGGCGTCCGGTACTTCAGCGCGATCCGCGCCGCCTCGAGCGCGGCGTCGAAGCAGTCGCCGGGGGAGCGCGGTGCGATCACCGGCAGCGGGGCCTCGCCGTTGCGCCCGAACATGGCCTGCAGCAGGTCCGACTGCTCGGTCTTGGTCGGCAGGCCGGTCGAGGGCCCGCCGCGCTGCACGTCGACGACGACCAGCGGCAGCTCGGTCATCACGGCCAGGCCCAGCGCCTCGGACTTCAGCGAGACGCCGGGGCCCGACGTCGTCGTGACGCCGAGCGCGCCGCCGAACGAGGCGCCCAGCGCCGCACCGATGCCGGCGATCTCGTCCTCGGCCTGGAAGGTCCGCACGCCGAACGCCTTGTGCCGCGACAGCTCGTGGAGGATGTCCGACGCCGGGGTGATCGGGTAGGCACCGAGGAACACCGGCAGGCCCGAGCGCTGCCCGGCGGCGACCAGCCCGAGGGCCAGCGCCTGGTTGCCGGAGATGTTGCGGTAGCGGCCCGGCGGCATCGGGGCGGGCTTGATCTCGTAGGAGACCGCGAAGGCCTCCGTCGTCTCGCCGTAGTTGTAGCCGGCGCGGAAGGCGGCGATGTTGGCCGCGGCGATCTCGGGCTTGCGGCGGAACTGCCGCTCGAGGAAGCGGACGGTGCCCTCGGTGGGCCGGTGGTACATCCAGCTCAGCAGGCCGAGGGTGAACATGTTCTTGCTGCGCTCGGCCTCCTTCTTGCCGAGGCCGGAGTCGGCCAGCGCCTCGAGCGTCATGGAGGTCAGCGGGACGGCGACGACCTGCCAGCCGTCGAGCGAGCCGTCCTCGAGCGGGTTGGTGGCGTAGCCGACCTTCGCCAGGTTGCGCGGGGTGAACTCGTCGCTGTCGGCGATGACCAGCCCGCCGCCGGGCAGGTCGGCGAGGTTGGCCTTGAGCGCCGCGGGGTTCATCGCCACGAGGACGTCCGGGGCGTCACCCGGCGTCATGATGTCGTGGTCGGCGAAGTGGAGCTGGAAGGAGCTGACGCCGGGCAGGGTCCCCGTCGGCGCGCGGATCTCGGCGGGGAAGTTGGGCAGCGTCGACAGGTCGTTGCCGAAGGACGCGGTCTCGCTGGTGAAGCGGTTGCCGGTCAGCTGCATGCCGTCACCCGAGTCGCCGGCCAGCCGGATCACGACCCGGTCGAGCTCGACGACGCTCTTGACGAGCCCACCGGGGGCCGAGCTGCCGGGCGTGGTGGTCGGTTCGAGAGCAGTCATCAGGCGTGGTACCTCCAGCGGCCGAGGTTACGTGGCGGCGTGCCGGCCGAACCGTGACGCGGATCACGGACGGTAGCCGGTGGGCCCGGCGGGGCGGGGTCTCTCCAGCGCAACCCCTCGCGCGCGGCCGCCATTCCGGACGCCGCCGTCCGTGACCGGGGTCGCAGCCGGGGCCGGGGAACGGCGGTTCCCGCCGCTCCGTTCACGAGGGGTGCGGCGCTGGGGCAACGGGGTGCGGACGGCCCTCCTGCTGGGGCTGATGGCCGGCGTCGTGCTCGCCGCGGGGGGCCTGCTGGCCGGCCGCGCGGGGCTCGCGGTCGCGCTCGTGGTCGCCCTCGGGGTGAACGGGTGGGCCTGGTACCGCTCCGACCGGCTGGCGCTGCGGGCCATGCGTGCCTTCCCGGTCACCGAGACGCAGGCACCCGGCCTGTACGCGATGGTGCGCGAGCTGGCCACCCAGGCGCGCCGGCCCATGCCGCGGCTCTACGTCAGCCCCACCGACCAGCCCAACGCCTTCGCCACCGGGCGCACCCCGCGCCGGGCCGCGGTGTGCTGCACGCAGGGCGTGCTCGAGCTGCTCGACCGCCGGCAGCTGCGCGCGGTGCTCGCCCACGAGCTCTCGCACGTCTACAACCGCGACGTCCTGCTGGGGTCGGTCGCCGGCGCGCTGGCCGCCGTCGTGACCTACCTGGCGCACGTGGCCACGTTCAGCACGCTGTTCGGCGGCCGCGACGACGAGCGCGAGGGCGGCGGCCTGCTCGGCACGCTGCTGCTCGTGCTGCTCGGCCCGCTGGCCGCCGGCCTGGTGCGGCTCGCGGTCAGCCGCAGCCGGGAGTACGAGGCCGACGCCGACGGCGCCCGGCTCTGCGGCGACCCGCTGGCCCTGGCCGGTGCCCTGCGCCGGATCGCGGCGGGCACCGAGGCCCGGCCGCTGCCCCCCGACGACCGGCTCGTGGCGCAGGGCCACCTGATGATCGCCGCACCGTTCCGCCCGGCCGGCCTGGCGGCGCTGTTCGCCACCCACCCGCCGATGGCCGAGCGCATCGCCCGGCTGGAGCGGATGGCCCGGGAGGGCTGACCGGCGCGCGCTCAGGACCCGGCGTCCACCCGGCTCAGAAGGCCGCGTCCATCTGGGCGATCAGCGTCGGGCCGTCCCAGGTCGGCGGCGGCATGATCCGCCGGATGGTCAGCAGCGGCCGGTCCGGGTCCTGGGCGTCGCCCAGCTGGAAGGCCGCCCGGTAGCCGGCGTCCGCCACGTGGTCCACGGCCTCCTGCGACCAGACGCCGTACGGGTAGGCCAGCAGGTCCACGGGGTGGCCGAGGATGCCGCCGAGCTGCGCCCGCGGCTCGTCGACCTGCACCCGCCACTGGTCGCCGCCGAGCCGGTCCATCCGCTGGTGGTCGTAGGAGTGCGCCCCGATGGTCATGCCCGCGCGGTCGAGGTCGCGCAGGTCGTCCTCGCTGAGCCAGCCCTCGGCGCCGAGCACCATCGTCTGCGGGAAGAAGGTCCCCACGAAGCCGAAGCGGACCAGCTCGGGGAGGGCGACGGCGTGGTGGGAGCCCCAGCCGTCGTCGAAGGTCAGCAGGACGGGCCTGGCCGGCAGCGGGGTGCCGAACTCGAGGTGGTCGACGAGCGCCGTGCCGCTGACCGGGGTGTACCCACCGTCGCGCAGGGCCTGCAGCTGGGCGGTCAGCACCGACGGCGGCGTGATCATGCTGCGGGCCACCTCGCCGTCGGTCGGGACGTGGTCGCGCAGGTTGTGGAAGCACAGCACCGGCACCGTCGAGCGGGCCAGGACCTGCTGTGGCGTGCCCGGGGTCGGTGGGGGGGTGGTCGGCGGCGGCGGGGGCTCGGTGGTGGTGGGTGCCGCTGTGGTGGTCGGGGCGGCCGAGGTCGTGCCCGGCTCCGTCGTCCTGGCCGACCGGGTGAACGACGCGGGTCCGCGGGAGCAGCCGGCCAGCGCGGCGGCGGCCGCGGCGGCCAGGAACTGGCGTCTGCGCACGCGTCGAGGGTCCTGCGCTCACGGTCCGTGACACAAGTCCCCCGCAGCGGAAAACGGTCGAACTCGTCTCCGTTCCCGCGGAGGGTGCTCCGGACGCCGACACGAGCGCTCCCGCCACCGCCTCGCGCCCGCACCCGGTCCGGTGACGAGGCGTCGATCACCCAGAGCCCACCGTGACGACCTCACGGTTCGTCACCTCGACGTGATCCTGCGTGCTTGTCCGCTCGGGTGACGGGAAGCAGCGTCTGCGGCGCGGCCCGTACACGAACGACGCTCTGCCCCCGCGTGCCAGTGGCTGCCGCACTCCCCAGTCGCCTCGGCCCTGATCCGCGGAGGAACCATGCCGAAGAAGCTCCGTCCGAACAGCCCGTCGGTCCGTCAGGAGCCCCCGCCGTCCGCCCCGCCCGGCGGTGGGGACCCCGTCGCGATCGCCGCCCTCCTGGCGGGCCTGATGGCGCTGACGCTCTCGATCACCCGGGACGTCGACCAGGCGACGCAGGCCGCCGCGGCCCTGGCGGCGATCCTGGTCCTCCTGGGCCGGTCCGCACGCTCCTGATCCGTCCGCGGCCGGCGCCCGTCCGGAGTACGGGGCGGGCGCCGGCCGCGTCGTCCGGGGCGATCCGGCCGCCGGAGGACCCGCGCCGGATCAGCGGTAGTTGTCGAACTGCAGGGCGACGTCGAGGTCCTTGCCGCGCAGCAGCTGCTGCACCGCCTGCAGGTCGTCGCGCTTCTTGCCGCTGACCCGCAGCTGGTCGCCCTGGATCTGGGCCTGCACGCCCTTGGGGCCCTCGTCGCGGATGATCTTGGCGATCTTCTTGGCGGTGTCGGACTCGATGCCCTGCTTGATCCGCGCGGAGAGCTTGTAGGCCTTGCCCGAGGCCTGCGGCTCGTCGGCGTCGAGCGCCTTGAGCGAGATGCCCCGCTTCACCAGCTTGTCCTTGAAGACGTCGAGGGCGGCGGTGACCCGCTCCTCGGTGTCGGCCTCGAGCAGGACGCCGTTCTCGCCCGCCCAGGAGATGCGGGCGTTGGTGCCGCGGAAGTCGAAGCGCTGGGAGAGCTCCTTGCCCGCCTGGTTGAGCGCGTTGTCGATCTCCTGGCGGTCGACCTTGCTCACGACGTCGAAGGACGCGTCGGCCATGTCTGCTCCTCACCTCCGCGGGCGGGAGTGACCCGCCGCGGGACCCGTCGGACCTCGTCGGCCCGTCTTGTACGCTCTCTCCCGTGGCACCGCGGCGGGTTGCCCGAGTGGCCAATGGGAGCGGACTGTAAATCCGTCGGCTTAGCCTACGAAGGTTCGAATCCTTCACCCGCCACGCCCGTGGCAGCGGCCCCCGACCGGCAGGTCGGGGGCCGCTGTGCGTCCGGCATCAGCCCAGCGTCGGTGCCCGCGCACCGGCGACGGCGTCGACCTGCAGGGGCCGGCCGCCGAGGAAGAGCCAGCCGAAGGCGACGTCCACCGAGCGGCCGCAGCGGACGGTCACCTCGGTACCGTCGGTCTCGGCCGACCAGGTGTCGAGGGCGGTCCCGCCGTCGGCGAGGTGGTCGGCGACGGCGGCCCGCGCGGTCTCGGTGGTCAGCGGCAGCGTCGTACCGACGCCCGTGGCGTACACGCGGTCCTCGTCGGTCCGGTTGGCCGCGGCCAGGGCGGCGCCGTCGCACGCCGCCTGCAGGTCCTGCCGCTCGAGGAAGGCGTCGGAGGCCGCGATGGCCCCGAGGACCATGAACACCGCCACCAGCCAGCAGACGAGTACGAAGGGGAGGGCGGACCCGCGCTCGTCGGGGTGGTCGGGCACTCCCTGGTCCGCCGTCGGCACGGCGGGCAGCGTAGGGCCGTCCGGCACCCCGTCCGCCGGTCGTCCCCAGGGGCTCCGCCCTCCGCGGGACACCCTTCACCCGCCCAAGTGACACTGAGGGGTCTCCAGTTGACCTGGTGTCACAAAGTAACGGCGTGTCACCCGATCGTGATTCTCCGTGCTTGACTCGCGAGGGTGACGGGCATCAAGGTCTGTGTGCGGTCCGTACACGAACGACGCTCTGCCCCCGCGCCCGGGTGACAGCCGCACGTCAACAGCTGTCCCTTCATGCCTGAGGAGGCGTCATGAACGAGCGTGGTGCGAAGTGGGCCCGGGGTGCCAAGTGGGCGCGCGGTGCCAAGTGGGCGCGGGGTGCCAAGTGGGCGCGCGGAGCCAAGTGGGCCTGACCCGTAGGTGACCCCGCCTGCACCAGGCGGGGTCCGGTCGCCCGGATCCGCCGTCCACCCCGGACGGGGGAGTTCGGTTCTGGAGGGCCGCCCGCGCTGTTAGCCTCGGCGCCGCTGTCCTCCTTCTCACAGATCCGGGTGACCTTGGCGAGTCGCGCGCGTGCCACGCCCCGTCGTGCTGGCGCGCTGCTCCCTCTCGGCGTGATCGCCGCGGCCGGCGTGGTCCTGGCCGCCGGGGTCGGGATCCTCGCCTTCCCCGCGGCGCCGGCCGACTTCCGGCTGGGGCCCTTCCTCCTCGTGGTGGCCGCCTTCTTCGCCACCGACATGGTCTCCCTGCACGTGGAGTTCCGGCGCCAGACGTGGGCGTGGTCGGTCAGCGAGCTCGCCCTCACGATCGCCCTGGTCGAGGTGGGCGGCGTGTGGGCCGCAGCCGCCCGGGTCGTCGGGCTCGGCGCCAGCATGGTCTACCAGCGCTACGCCGGTGCGAAGGTCGTCTACAACCTCGCCGTCGCCGTCATCGAGGTCGCCGCGGCCGTCACCGTGCTCCGGCTGCTGCCGTTCGGAGCACTGGACGACCCCCTCAGCTGGCTGAGCCTGCTCGCCGCCGTCCTGGTCGCCGACCTCGTCGGGGCGCCCCTCGTCGTCGCGGCCATCCGGCTCAGTGGCGGCAACCCCGGCCGGCGGCTCTGGAAGGAGCTGCTGCTCCCGATCGGCGTGGTCGCTCCCTTCGCCGTCTGCGTCGGGCTCGTCGCGACGCTGCTCAACGACCGCACCCACTGGGCCGTCGTCCTGATCGCACCGGCGGCCGTCGCCGTCATCCTGCTGTTCCGCCGGTTCGCCGAGGTGTCCCGTGCGGGCCAGGCCCTGGAGCGCATCTACGACTTCGCCCGGCAGGTGGAGCAGATCCGGCCGGACACCGACGGTCCGCTGCAGATCGTGCAGGCGGTCAAGGAACTGCTCAACGCCGACAAGGTCGCGCTGTGGCTGCCCCCCTACCTCGACGAGCCGCCCCGCCTGGTCGTCGCCGGTGACGGCGGCGTCACCTGGTACGACGGGCCCGCCGACCCCGAGGACGTCCTGCGCCAGCGGGCGCTGACCCCCGGCTCGGCCGAGCCGGTCCTGGTCGCCGCCACCCGGGCCGACGCCGCCGAGACCGCCGCCCTCGCCCGCCGTGGCGCCCAGGAGGTGCTCGGGGCCCCCGTCGCCACGGCGGCCGGCGAGCCCGGCTACCTCGAGGTCTGCGACCGGCGCAGCGACGTCGTGTCCTTCTCCGGCAGCGACCGCTCGGCGCTGGACTCGATGCTCACCCACGTCAACGCGGCCATCCGCCAGCAGCAGCTGCTCACCCAGATCCGCTACGACGCCGACCACGACCGGCTGACGGGCCTGCCCAACCGGCAGCGGCTCGCCGTCGAGATCGACCAGCTGCTCGAGTCCGACCCGGTGGGCGCGCGGGCCGGGCTGGTGCTGGCCGCCCTGGGCAACCACACCGAGATCGTCGACACGCTCGGCCACGCCGCCGCCGACGAGCTCCTCCTCGTCACCGCCGGCCTGCTGCGCGAGCACGCGCCGCCGGACGCCCTCGTGGCGCGCATGGAGGGCGAGCAGTTCGCCGTCCTGCTGCCCGGGCTGTCGCTGGCCGCCACCGAGCGGGCCGCGCGCCGGCTGCGCGAGGCGGCCTCCACCCGCGCGCGCGTCGCCGGCCTGGACCTCGAGGTCACGCTGACCATCGGCGTGGTCGCCGCGCCGGTGCACGGCACCGACTCCGGCACCCTGATGCAGCGCGCCGACGTCGCCCTGCTCGCCGCCACCGACAGCTCCGGGGTGGCCAGCTACCACCAGGTCCTCGACCAGCAGAGCCTGCGCCGCCTGCAGCTGGGCACGGAGCTCGAGCAGGCGATGGCCGACGGGCAGATCAGCGTGGTCTTCCAGCCGATCATCGACGCCCGGACCTCCGACATCGTCTCGGTGGAGACGCTGGTGCGCTGGGCCCACCCGCGCTTCGGCGCCATCCCGCCGGACGAGTTCATCCACCTCGCCGAGCAGATCGGCCGGATCGGCCCGCTCACCGACCACGTGCTCGACCTGGCGCTGGCCCGCTGCCGCCGGTGGCTGGACCAGGACATCGGCCTGTCGGTGGCGGTCAACCTCTCGGCGCGCTGCCTGGCCGAGCCCGACCTGGTCGAGCGGGTGCAGCGGGCGCTGCGCCGCCACGGGGTCCCGGGCGAGCTGCTCATCCTCGAGCTCACCGAGGGCAGCGTCGTCGACGACTCGGTGCGCTCCAGCACCGTGCTGGAGGACCTGCACGCGCTGGGCCTGCGGCTGTCGATGGACGACTTCGGGACCGGCTACTCGTCGCTGTCGCAGCTGCGGCAGCTGCCCATCGACGAGGTCAAGATCGACAAGTCCTTCGTGCTGGGGATGTCCACCAGCCAGGGCGAGTCCTTCATCGCCCGCTCGATCATCGAGCTGGCGCACAACCTGGGCCTGCGCGTCGTCGCCGAGGGCGTCGAGGACGAGCTCACCCGCAAGCTGCTCACCGAGATGGGCTGCGACAAGCTGCAGGGCTTCCTGGTCAGCCGGCCGCTGCCGGACGAGCGGCTGGAGAGCTGGCTGCTGGCCCGCACCGGCGTGCGCTCGGCGGCGCCGGGTGCCCAGCACCGCCGGCTGTTCGTCCGCGCCTGAGGCGGGCCCCCTGCAGAGGCCGCCGGGGGCATCGGGTACAGTTCTCCCCGGCTCCTCGGAGCAGGCCCCTTTAGCTCAGTCGGCAGAGCGTCTCCATGGTAAGGAGAAGGTCTACGGTTCGATTCCGTAAAGGGGCTCCGACCACCGGTCCAGTCGCGAGACCGGGCCGCGCGGTCCTTCCGGCGGTGTAGCTCAGCCAGGCAGAGCAAGCGGCTCATAATCGCTGTGTCACCGGTTCAAATCCGGTCACCGCTACCCCAGACGGACCCCGGGCACCGGGGTCCGTCGCCGTGTCGGCACCTGCCGGCACGGTCAACCGGCCCGCAGCGGGCCGGTCCGCACAAGGCGAGGAGTGCCTCCATGGCAGCCACCGACGTCCGTCCGAAGATCACCCTGGCCTGCCAGGAGTGCAAGAGCCGGAACTACATCACCCGCAAGAACCGGCGCAACGACCCCGACCGGCTCGAGCTGAAGAAGTTCTGCCCCCGCGACCGGCGGCACACCGTGCACCGCGAGACCCGCTGACGCCGGTCCGCGACGGAAGAGGGAGGGCGGGAGTGGCGCTGGACGCAGGACTGGTCGGGCGCAGCTACCCGCCCTCCGCCGTCTACGAGGTCGGCCGCGCGAAGATCGCCGAGTTCGCCGCCGCGGTCGGGGCCACCGACCCGGCCCACACCGACCCGTCGGCCGCCCGCGCGCTCGGCCACGCCGACGTCGTCGCGCCGCCCACCTTCGCCATCGTGGTCACCCTCGGCGCGGCCGACGTCGTCATCGCCGACCCCGACGTGGCCCTCGACTACAGCCGCGTCGTGCACGGCGAGCAGCGCTTCACCCACCACCGCCCCATCCGGGCCGGCGACCGGCTGGTCAGCACCACGACGATCGAGGCGGTGCGCACCGTGGCCGGCAACGACATGCTCACCACCCGGGTCGACGTCGCCACCGAGGACGGCGAGGCCGTCTGCACCGCCACCTCGCTGCTCGTCGCGCGGGGCACGGCGTGAGCGCCCGCCTGCGCGCCGCGGACGTCGCCGTCGGCACCGAGCTGCCCGAGCAGACACACCGGGTGACCCGTGCGGACCTGGTCCGCTACGCCGGCGCCTCCGGTGACCTCAACCCGATCCACTGGAGCGACCGCGTCGCCACCGGCGTGGGCCTCCCCGGCGTCATCGCCCACGGGATGCTCACCATGGGCCTGGCCGCCCGCACCGTCACCGACTGGGCCGGCGACCCCGCCGCCGTCGTCGAGTACCAGGTCCGCTTCGGCCGGCCGGTCGTCGTCCCCGACGACGACACCGGTGCCGAGGTCACCGTCCGCGGGAGGGTCGGCGCCGTCCTCGACGGCGGCCGCGTCCGCGTCGACCTCACGGTCACCAGCGGCGGCGAGAAGGTCCTCTCGCTGGCCCGCGCCACCGTCGCCCTGGCATGACGCTCCGGCGGGGGGCGCTGGCCGCCGCGGCCCTGCTGGTGTGCGGCTGCACGTCGTTCACCGACACGCTCGCCACGAGCGAGACGACGACCGGGACCGCGACCGCGCCGGCCACGCCGTCGGACGACGCGGGCGCCGCGGACGACGAGGACCGCTGCCCGGCCGAGCGCGCCGCTCCCGACCCCGACCGTCCCGTCGTCGACCTGGACTTCCGGCTGTCGGACGACCTGCGCACCGTCACCGGCACCGAGACCGTCGTCTTCACCCCCGACGTCGCCACCGACGAGCTGGTCTTCCGGCTGGTCCCCAACGGCCCGGCCGCCGCCGGGCTCGGCAACCGGCTCACCGTCGACGACGTCCGCGGCGACGACGTCGACCAGGCCGGGTACGAGGACGCCGGCGCGGACGGCCCCGGCGGGCTCTACGTGCTGCAGCTCGACGGCGACCTGGCGGCCGGGGAGTCCACCGAGGTGGAGCTGGACTTCACGCTGTCGCTGGGCCAGGGCGGCTTCGAGCGGTTCGGCTCGGCCGAGGGCACCGCCTGGTGGGCCAGTGGCTTCCCGCTGCTGGCCTGGGAGCCCGGCGCCGGATGGGCCCGCGACCCGTTCGTGGGGATCCTCGGCGAGACGGCGACCAGCCCGGTCGCCGACACCACGGTCACCGTCGACGCCCCCGAGGACCTGACCGTGCTCATGACCGGCGCGCAGGAGGAGCCCTCCGCGGCCGAGGGCGGCCGGCGCAGCTGGACCTCCCGTGAGCCGGTGGCCCGCGACGTCAGCGTCGCCGTCGGCCCGTTCCGCACCGCCGGGCTCACCACCGCAGCGGGGGTGGAGATCACCACCGGCGTGCTGGGGAACGCCCCCGTCGGGCCCGGCGAGCTCGCGGACTGGACCGCCGACGCCGTCACGGGGCTCGCCGACCGGTTCGGCGCGTTCCCCTACGACACGCTCACCGTGCCGCTGCTGCCCGTCGAGGGCGGTGGCATCGAGTACCCGAGCTCGATCCTGCTGGCCGGCGCCGACCGCCCGGTGCTCGTGCACGAGGTCGCGCACATGTGGTTCTACGGCATGGTCGGCGACTCGCAGTTCCGCGACCCGTGGCTGGACGAGGCCTTCGCCACCTACGCCGAGGCGGTCGACGACCAGGCGTCGCGCGAGACCCTGGACCGGGCGCTGGGCGTCCCCGGCGACGTCGGTGCGGCGATGGACGAGTTCGCCGGCACCGACGAGTACTTCGCCGCCGTGTACGGCAAGGGGGCGGCCGCGCTGCTCGCCGCCCGCGACGCCGCCGGGGCCGGGCCGTTCGACGCCGCGCTGCGCTGCTACGTGCAGCGCAACGCCTGGACCATCGTCACACCCGACGACGTCGCCGCCGCCCTCGCCGACCTGCCGGCCGCCCTCGACGTGCTCGTGGCCGCCGGCGCCCTCGACGAGGACGACACGGACTGACTCAGGACAGCAGCCGCTGCAGCCGCGAGACGCCCTCGACCAGGTCGTCGTCGCCGAGCGCGTAGGACATCCGCACGTAGCCGGGCGTGCCGAAGGCCTCCCCGGGGACGACGGCGACCTCGGCCTCCTCCAGGACGATCTCGGCGAACTCGACGCTCGACGACGCCGTCCGCCCGTTGACCGGCCGGCCGAGCAGGCCCTTGACCGACGGGTAGACGTAGAACGCACCCTGCGGCTCCGGGCACGTCACGCCCGGGATCTCCCGCAGCATCGACACGATCGTCTGTCGCCGGCGGTCGAACGCCGTCCGCATCTGCGCCACCGCCGACAGGTCGCCGGTGAGGGCGGCCACCGCGGCCGCCTGGGACACGTTGGCGACGTTCGACGTCGCGTGCGACTGCAGGTTGGTCGCCGCCTTGACGACGTCGGCCGGCCCGACCATCCAGCCCACCCGCCACCCGGTCATGGCGTAGGTCTTGGCCACGCCGTTGACGACGACGCAGCGGTCGGCGAGCTCGGGCACCACCACCGGCATCGACGGCGCGGTGGCTCCGCCGTAGGTCAGGTGCTCGTAGATCTCGTCGGTGAGCACCCACAGCCCGGCCTCCAGCGCCCAGCGCCCGATGGCCTCGACCTGGTCGGGCGGGTACACCGCGCCCGTCGGGTTGGACGGCGAGACGAACAGCAGCACCTTCGTCCGCTCGGTGCGGGCGGCCTCGAGCTGGTCGACCGTCACCAGGTAGCCGCTGTCCTCGTCGGCGACCACCGGCACCGGCACCCCGCCGGCCAGCCGGATCGCCTCCGGGTAGGTGGTCCAGTACGGCGCGGGCACGAGCACCTCGTCACCCGGGTCGAGCATCGCGGCGAAGGCCTCGTAGACGGCCTGCTTGCCGCCGTTGGTGACCAGCACCTGCGCGGGCGTGACGGTCAGCCCCGAGTCGCGCGCCGTCTTGGCGACGATCGCCTCCTTGAGCGCCGGCAGCCCCCCGGCTGGGGTGTAGCGGTGCATCGCCGGCTGGCGGCAGGCGGCGACGGCGGCCTCGACGACGTAGTCCGGCGTCGCGAAGTCCGGCTCGCCGGCGCCGAAGCCGATGACCGGCTTGCCCGCCGCCTTGAGCGCCTTGGCCTTGGCGTCGACCGCGAGCGTCGCGGACTCGGTGATGGCCGCGACGCGCCGCGAGACGCGGCGGTCGGCGGGGGAGAGGGCAGCGGTCCCCGACGGGGAGGCGGCGGTCATGGACCCATCCTGCCGGAGGGGCCGCCGTCCGGGCGGCCCGGTCGGCGGTCGGCACCACGGCCCGGCGCCACGGCCCGGGGCCCCGTCCGGGGCGCGTCCCCGGAGCGCGGTCACGGACCGCGCCCGCGGTCCCGTACACTGGCTGTCCTGGGGCGATCGACCCCGCCACCGGCGTGCCCCGGGACCTCCTGGGAACCGCGCGCCGACCGGCGGGTGGGCCGCTCCGGGGGAGTCCGGGACCGCGGTCCCGGACCCGAGGGGTGTAGCTCAACTGGCAGAGCAGCGGTCTCCAAAACCGCAGGCTGCAGGTTCAAGTCCTGTCACCCCTGCCCGTGCCGCCGGTCCCGCCGGCGGGCAGCACGACCCGGCACCGCCCCGTGTCCCGGCAGCGCCGGCCGCGGCCGGTGCCGCCCCGGGTGCCGCACGGTCCGGGGAGCACGACACCAGACGGCCGGAGAGCAGCGGCCACCACCACGACGCGAGCGAGGCGCAGTGAGCGACGAGAAGCCGGGCCGCGGGGACGACCCCCGCGCCGCCTCCGACGCCGAGCTGACCGACGAGCAGCTCGACCGCGAGGCCCCGGGCGTCGACGACGCCGGCGAGCTCGAGGCCGCCGAGGACGAGATCGCCGCCGAGGCCGCGGCCGAGGAGGACAAGGTCGTCCCCACCCCGGCCCGCCGCCGGGGTGGCCGGATCACCGCCGACGACGACGAGGACGACGAGCCCGCGACCGCCCGCACCCGCCGCGCGGCGCGCGAGCGCACCAGCCGCCCGGCCGGCCGGTCGGAGGGGGCCGGGACCCGGTCCCGGGCCGCCGCCCAGCGCGCCCGCACCGACGAGGTCCGCCGGCGCCGCGACCTGCGCCGCTTCCTCCGCGAGGTCGTCGCCGAGCTGCGGAAGGTGATCTGGCCCGGCCGCCGCGAGCTGATCACCTACACCACGGTCGTCATCCTCTTCGTGGCCTTCATGGTGGCCCTGGTCGCGGGCCTGGACGTCCTCTTCGCGCAGGGCGTGCTCGCCGTCTTCGGCTGACCGCCCCGCGCCCGCCCGCACCCGAGAAGGAAGAGATCCCCGTGACCGACCCCCGCGAGCCCTTCGACACCGACAGCGACGTCGAGGCGATCGACCTCGACGACGAGCGGCTCGACGTCCGCGGCAGCGTCGACCTCGAGACCGGCGCCGACGCGGCCGGTGCGGCCGAGAGCTCGGCCGACACCACCGACCAGGACACCGCCACCGGCGTCGCCGACGTCACCCCGCTGGTCGAGAGCGGCGGCCGCGACAGCCTGGTCGGCGACCCGCTGGCCGCGCCCGCGCCCGACCACGACCCGATCGTCACCGAGGCCCTGGCCGAGGCCGAGGCGGAGGACGCCGACCCGCGGGAGACCCTCAAGCGGACGCTGCGCACGCAGTTCGGCGACTGGTACGTCATCCACTCCTACGCGGGCTACGAGAACAAGGTGAAGACCAACCTCGAGTCCCGCATCCAGTCGCTGGACATGGAGGACTACATCTTCCAGATCGAGGTGCCCACCGAGGAGGTCACCGAGATCAAGAACGGCAAGCGCACCCAGGTCAACCGGAAGAAGCTGCCCGGCTACCTGCTCGTCCGGATGGACCTCAACGACGAGTCCTGGGGCGCGGTCCGCAACACCCCCGGCGTCACCGGCTTCGTGGGCGCCACCTCGCGGCCCTCGCCGCTGAGCATCGACGAGGTCGTCAACCTGCTGGTGCCCGACGCGCCGCCGCAGGCGGCCAAGGTCGCCGAGGCCGCGTCGCCGGCCGCGGCCGCCGCGCCGACCGCCGTGGTCGACTTCGAGGTCGGCGAGTCGGTCACCGTCATGGACGGCCCGTTCGCCACCCTCCCGGCGACCATCAACCAGATCAACGCCGAGCAGCAGAAGCTGCAGGTGCTGGTCTCCATCTTCGGCCGGGAGACGCCGGTCGAGCTGTCGTTCACCCAGGTCGCCAAGATCTGAGAGGACCCCCTCGCCCCATCCCCCGCACGCTCGGGGTGGGACCCTGCGAGGGGGCCTTCCAACCAACACCACGCACAACGCTCACGAAGAAGGAAAGACATGCCCCCCAGGAAGCGGTTGACCGCGGTCATCAAGCTCCAGATCAACGCCGGTGCGGCCACCCCCGCGCCGCCGGTGGGTCCGGCGCTGGGCCAGCACGGCGTCAACATCATGGAGTTCTGCAAGGCGTACAACGCCGCCACGGAGTCGCAGCGCGGCAACGTGATCCCGGTCGAGATCTCGGTCTACGAGGACCGCTCGTTCACCTTCGTCACCAAGACCCCGCCGGCCGCGCGCATGCTGCTCAAGGCCGCCGGTGTCGAGAAGGGCTCGGGCGAGCCGCACAAGACCAAGGTCGCCACGGTCACCCGTGACCAGGTCCGCGAGATCGCCCAGACCAAGATGGCCGACCTCAACGCCAACGACCTCGACCAGGCCGAGAAGATCATCGCCGGCACCGCCCGGTCGATGGGCATCACCGTCACCGGCTGACGGAAGGCGCCGGCACCGGCCGGCGTTGCACGGAGCACAGCAACCGTGGGAGGGCCGCGCCAGGCCCGTCGACCACACGACTCCCCGAGCCGCAGGGCCGGGGGAGAGGACACACCATGGCGAAGCACGGCAAGAAGTACCTCGAGGCGGCGTCCAGGGTCGACCGCGAGAAGCTCTACAGCCCGCTGCAGGCGGCGGGGCTGGCGAAGGAGACCTCGCCGACGACGTACGACGCCACCGTCGAGGTGGCCATGCGGCTCGGCGTCGACCCGCGCAAGGCCGACCAGATGGTCCGCGGCACGGTGAACCTGCCGCACGGCACCGGCAAGACCGCCCGCGTCATCGTCTTCGCGACCGGTGACAAGGCCGCCGAGGCCGAGGCCGCCGGCGCCGACGTCGTCGGCTCCGACGACCTGATCGCGCGCATCCAGGAGGGCTTCCTGGACTTCGACGCCGCGATCGCCACCCCCGACCAGATGGCCAAGGTCGGCCGCATCGCGCGCATCCTCGGCCCCCGCGGCCTCATGCCGAACCCGAAGACCGGCACGGTGACCCCCGACGTCACCAAGGCCGTCGCCGACATCAAGGGCGGGAAGATCAACTTCCGCGTCGACAAGCAGGCCAACCTGCACCTGGTGATCGGCAAGACCTCCTTCGACGAGACCCGGCTGGTCGAGAACTACGCCGCCGCGCTCGACGAGGTGCTGCGCGCCAAGCCGGCCGCGGCCAAGGGCCGGTACCTCAAGAAGGTCACCATCTCCACCACCATGGGCCCCGGCATCCCGGTCGACCCGAACCGCACCCGCAACCTGACGGTGGACGAGCCCACCGCCTGAGTCGGCTCGCGGCGGGACCCTGCGAGGGGACCGCACCGGCACGTCCCCGGAGGCCCCGCAGCGCACCGCGCTGCGGGGCCTCCGCGCGTCTGCGAGGGGACTCCCGTCGAGATCCCGTGATCTCGACGCGGGACGAGCGCTGGCGCGTGCGAGATCACGTGATCTCGACCGGGGGGTCCGCCCGGTGACGACGGCGACACGGGCGCCGCTCCGGCAGCGTGTACGCTGGGCGGCGTTCCCCCCACGACCGCCGGTCGTCGCACGTCCGCGTGCGATCGAAGGTCCCGGATCCCCGGGCGGCCCGCGCAGGAGGACGGTTCGATCGACCGGGCGCTGCGCCGCCCGCGTCCCTCGCCCCGTGCGCCCTGCGCCGGGGCGTTCCTCGTCTCCGGGCCCCGATCGCCGCGCCCCGTGCGGCGCACGGGCGGTCGCCCGTCCGACGAGAGGAGGCCCATGCCCACGCAGGCGAAGGCCGCGGTGATCGACGAGATCACCGAGCGGTTCCAGAAGTCCAGCGCGGCCGTGCTCACCGAGTACCGCGGGCTCACCGTGTCGCAGCTGACCCAGTTGCGTCGTTCCCTCGGTGCGGGCAGCAGCTACGCCGTCGTCAAGAACACCCTGACGAAGCGGGCGGCGGACGAGGTCGGCCACGCCGACCTGGCCCCGCTGCTCAACGGCCCCACCGCGATCGCCTTCATCGAGGGCGACGTCGTCGAGGCCGCCAAGGCCATCCGCGACTTCGCGCGCGCCAACCCGCTGCTCGTCGTCAAGGGCGGCGTCGTCGAGGGCCGCACCGTCGGCCCCGCCGAGGTCACCGCCCTGGCCGACGTCGAGCCGCGCGAGGTGCTGCTGGCCAAGCTGGCCGGCGCGATGAAGGGCAACCTGACCAAGGCCGCCGGCCTGTTCCAGGCCCCGCTGTCGCAGGTCGCCCGCCTGGCCGCGGCGCTGCAGGAGAAGAAGGAGTCCGCCGAGGGCCCCGCCGCTCCCGCCGCCGACACCGCTGCCGCCGACACCACCACCGACACCGCCGAGACCGCGGACGCCGCGGCCGGCACCGACTGACCCCAGAAGGAGAGATCATGGCCAAGCTGTCCACCACGGAGCTGCTCGACGCGTTCAAGGAGATGACGCTGCTCGAGCTGTCCGACTTCGTGAAGCAGTTCGAGGAGACCTTCGAGGTCACCGCTGCCGCCCCGGTCGCCGTCGCGGCCGCCGCCCCCGCCGGTGGCGGTGGCGACGGTGGCGCCCCCGCCGCCGAGGAGCAGGACGAGTTCGACGTCATCCTCGAGAGCGCCGGCGACAAGAAGATCCAGGTCATCAAGGAGGTGCGCGGCCTGACCTCGCTCGGCCTCAAGGAGGCCAAGGACCTGGTCGACGGCGCGCCGAAGCCGGTCCTGGAGAAGGTCGCCAAGGACGCTGCCGAGAAGGCCAAGGCCGCCCTCGAGGGCGCCGGCGCCACCGTCACCGTCAAGTAGAAGGACCCTGGCGCCCCCAGCCCTCGCTCCGCTCGGGCCGGGACCCTGCGCCGGGGCCGTTCCACCGCGTCACCTCGCGGCGTTCCGCCGCACACAGGGGCCGTCCTCCTCCGGGAGGGCGGCCCCTGTGGCGTCCGGGGAGGGGCCCGCGGCCACCCGGGAGGGATCCCGGCGGCGTGGCGGAGACAACCGGCCCTCCCGGCTGGCATCATGGCGACGCGGAACGCCGCCCGGTCTGCCGGACGCCGTCCTTCCCGGGTCGTGGTGTGGGTCGCCCCTCACCCCCCGACGTGGACAGCCTCCGTCGGCAGGGGTAGGGTTCTCTGTTGCGCTGCCCCCTGACTGCCTGCCCGCCGAGCCGGGTCGCCTGGGGTGCCCGGGATCCTCCGGGCGCCCGGTCGACCGAGCGGGCCGGTCGCCGCGGACAGCCCCGCCGAAACCGACGACGACCCAGGACGAACCGCACCCACCGCCCGCACGTCGTGAGGTCCTTGGAAGGACGCATCTTGGCAGGCTCTCGCCCCACCAGCATCTCCCCCAGCACCACCGAGTCCGGCGGCTACGGCCAGCAGAACCAGACTCCCTCGGCCGGCCCGCGCACCGGTGAGGCCGACCAGCAGAAGATCCCCGGCGCGCCGCTCCGGGTCTCGTTCGCGAAGATCTCCGAGCCCCTCGAGGTCCCGGACCTGCTCGCCCTGCAGACCGCGTCCTTCGACTGGCTGATCGGCAGCCCCGAGTGGCGCGCCACCCTCTCGCCCGAGGAGCAGGCCTCCGCCGTCGGCGGCCTGGCCGAGATCCTCGAGGAGATCTCCCCGATCGAGGACTTCAGCGGCTCCATGTCGCTGTCCTTCTCCAACCCGCGCTTCGAGGACGTCAAGGCGTCCCTCGAGGAGTGCAAGGACAAGGACATGACCTACGCGGCGCCGCTGTTCGTCACCGCGGAGTTCATGAACAACACCACCGGCGAGATCAAGTCGCAGACGGTGTTCATGGGCGACTTCCCGATCATGACGAACAAGGGCACGTTCGTCATCAACGGCACCGAGCGCGTCGTCGTCTCCCAGCTCGTGCGCAGCCCGGGCGTCTACTTCGACAAGACCCTGGACAAGACCTCCGACAAGGACGTCTTCAGCGCCAAGGTCATCCCCAGCCGCGGGGCGTGGCTGGAGTTCGACGTCGACAAGCGCGACACCGTCGGCGTCCGCATCGACCGCAAGCGCCGCCAGCCGGTCACCGTGCTGCTCAAGGCGCTGGGCTGGACCGAGGACCGTATCCGCGAGCACTTCCAGTGGTCGCCCACGGTCCTGGCCACCCTGGAGAAGGACCACATCGCCGGGCAGGACGAGGCGCTGCTCGACATATACCGCAAGCTGCGGCCGGGTGAGCCGCCGACGCGGGAGAGCGCCCAGGCGCTGCTGGAGAACCTCTTCTTCAACCCCAAGCGCTACGACCTGGCCAAGGTCGGCCGCTACAAGGTCAACAAGAAGCTGGGCGTCGAGGTGCCGCAGGCCACCCTGACGCTGACCGAGGACGACATCGTCGCCACCATCGAGTACGTCGTGCGGCTGCACGCCGGCGAGCCCGACCACGGCGTCGACGACATCGACCACTTCGGCAACCGCCGGCTGCGCACCGTCGGTGAGCTGATCCAGAACCAGATCCGGGTCGGCCTCTCCCGCATGGAGCGCGTCGTCCGCGAGCGGATGACGACCCAGGACGTCGAGGCGATCACGCCGCAGACCCTGATCAACATCCGGCCGGTCGTCGCCTCCATCAAGGAGTTCTTCGGCACCAGCCAGCTGTCGCAGTTCATGGACCAGACCAACCCGCTCGCGGGCCTGACCCACAAGCGCCGCCTGTCGGCGCTGGGCCCGGGTGGTCTGTCGCGTGAGCGGGCCGGCATGGAGGTCCGCGACGTGCACCCGAGCCACTACGGCCGGATGTGCCCGATCGAGACCCCCGAGGGTCCGAACATCGGCCTGATCGGCTCGCTGTCGGCCTACGGCCGCGTCAACGCCTTCGGCTTCATCGAGACCCCCTACCGGCGGGTCGAGAACGGCGTGGTCACCGACCAGATCGAGTACCTGACCGCCGACGAGGAGGACCGCTTCGTCGTCGCCCAGGCCAACTCGCCGCTGGACGCGCAGGGCCGCTTCGCCGAGGACCGCGTCCTGGTCCGCACCAAGGGCGGTGAGGTCGACTACCTCGCCCCCGAGAGCGTCGACTACATGGACGTCTCGCCGCGGCAGATGACCTCGGTCGCGACGGCGATGATCCCGTTCCTCGAGCACGACGACGCCAACCGCGCCCTCATGGGCGCGAACATGCAGCGCCAGGCCGTCCCGCTGCTGCGCAGCGAGGCGCCGCTGGTCGGCACCGGCATGGAGCTGCGTGCCGCCGTCGACGCCGGCGACGTCGTGGTCGCGGAGAAGGCCGGCGTGGTCGAGGACTCCACCGCCGACTACGTCACCGTCATGGCCGACGACGGCACCCGGCAGACCTACCGGCTGCTGAAGTTCCGCCGCTCCAACCAGGGCACCTCGATCAACCAGACCCCCGTCGTGGACGAGGGTCAGCGGGTCGAGGTCGGCCAGGTCATCGCCGACGGGCCGTGCACCGACCAGGGTGAGATGGCGCTGGGCAAGAACCTGCTCGTCGCCTTCATGCCGTGGGAGGGCCACAACTACGAGGACGCGATCATCCTGTCGCAGCGCCTCGTGCAGGACGACGTCCTGTCCTCGATCCACATCGAGGAGTTCGAGGTCGACGCGCGCGACACCAAGCTCGGTGCCGAGGAGATCACCCGGGACATCCCGAACGTCTCCGAGGAGGTCCTCGCCGACCTCGACGAGCGCGGCATCATCCGCATCGGTGCCGAGGTCGTCCCCGGCGACATCCTCGTCGGCAAGGTGACGCCCAAGGGCGAGACCGAGCTGACCCCCGAGGAGCGGCTGCTGCGCGCGATCTTCGGCGAGAAGGCCCGCGAGGTCCGCGACACGTCGCTGAAGGTCAAGCACGGTGAGTCCGGCAAGGTCATCGGCGTCCGCGTGTTCTCCCGCGAGGACGGCGACGAGCTGCCCGCCGGCGTCAACGAGCTGATCCGGGTCTACGTCGCCCAGATGCGCAAGATCTCCGACGGTGACAAGCTCGCCGGCCGCCACGGCAACAAGGGCGTCATCGCGAAGATCCTGCCGCAGGAGGACATGCCCTTCCTCGAGGACGGCACCCCGGTCGACATCGTGCTCAACCCGCTGGGCGTCCCCGGCCGGATGAACGTCGGCCAGGTGCTGGAGACCCACCTCGGGTGGATCGCCAAGCAGGGCTGGAACGTCGAGGGCACCCCCGAGTGGGCCGCCAACCTGCCGGAGGCCGCCAAGTCGGCCGCCCCGGGGACGCGGACCGCGACGCCGGTGTTCGACGGCGCCCGCGAGGAGGAGATCATCGGGCTGCTCGGCTCGACGACCCCGAACCGCGACGGCGACCGGATGGTCCAGGAGACCGGCAAGGCGCGGCTGTTCGACGGCCGCTCCGGCGAGCCGTTCCCCGAGCCGATCTCGGTGGGCTACGTCTACATCCTGAAGCTGCTGCACCTGGTCGACGACAAGATCCACGCCCGGTCGACCGGCCCCTACTCGATGATCACGCAGCAGCCGCTGGGTGGTAAGGCGCAGTTCGGTGGCCAGCGCTTCGGTGAGATGGAGTGCTGGGCGATGCAGGCCTACGGCGCGGCCTACGCCCTGCAGGAGCTGCTGACCATCAAGTCCGACGACATCCTCGGCCGGGTCAAGGTCTACGAGGCCATCGTCAAGGGCGAGAACATCCCCGAGCCGGGCATCCCCGAGTCGTTCAAGGTGTTGCTCAAGGAGCTGCAGTCGCTCTGCCTCAACGTGGAGGTGCTGTCCGGCGACGGGCAGGCGATCGAGCTGCGCGACACCGACGACGAGGTGTTCCGGGCCGCGGAGGAGCTGGGCATCGACCTGTCCCGCCGCGAGCCGTCGTCCGTCGAGGACGTCTGATCCGCTGCCGGCCGGCCCCTGACCACCGGGGCCGGCCGGCCCCCCACTTCGCCAGAAGAAGAGAACTAGCCCCGGGAAAGGGGTCCACTCAGTGCTCGACGTCAACTTCTTCGACGAGCTCCGCATCGGTCTGGCCACCGGCGACGACATCCGCCAGTGGTCGCACGGTGAGGTGAAGAAGCCCGAGACCATCAACTACCGGACCCTGCGTCCGGAGAAGGACGGTCTCTTCTGCGAGAAGATCTTCGGTCCCACCCGGGACTGGGAGTGCTACTGCGGCAAGTACAAGCGCGTCCGCTTCAAGGGCATCATCTGTGAGCGCTGCGGCGTCGAGGTGACCCGCGCCAAGGTGCGGCGTGAGCGGATGGGCCACATCGAGCTGGCCGCGCCGGTCACCCACATCTGGTTCTTCAAGGGCGTCCCCTCGCGCCTGGGCTACCTGCTCGACCTGGCGCCCAAGGACCTCGAGAAGATCATCTACTTCGCCGCCTACCTGATCACCTCGGTCGACGACGAGGCGCGCCACCGCGACCTCCCGACCATCGAGGCCGAGATCAGCGCGGAGAAGCACAACCTCGAGAGCCGGCGCGACGCCGACGTCGAGGCCCGCCAGCAGAAGCTCGAGGCCGACCTGGCCGAGCTCGAGGCGGAGGGCGCCAAGTCCGATGTCCGCCGCAAGGTGCGCGAGGGCGGCGAGCGCGAGATGCGCCAGCTGCGCGACCGCGCCCAGCGGGAGATCGACCGCCTCGAGGAGGTGCTCGACACCTTCCGCAAGCTCGAGGTCAAGCAGCTCATCGCCGACGAGGGCCTCTACCGCGAGCTGCGCGACCGCTTCGGTGAGTACTTCGAGGGCGGCATGGGTGCCGCGGCCCTGCAGAAGCTGCTGGCCGACTTCGACCTCGACGCCGAGGCCGCGTCGCTGCGCGACACCATCCGCAACGGCAAGGGCCAGCGCAAGCTGCGGGCCCTCAAGCGGCTGAAGGTCGTCGCGGCGTTCCAGCAGACGCGCAACTCGCCCATGGGCATGGTGCTCGACTGCGTGCCGGTCATCCCGCCGGACCTGCGCCCGATGGTGCAGCTCGACGGTGGCCGCTTCGCCACCAGCGACATGAACGACCTGTACCGCCGGGTCATCAACCGCAACAACCGGCTCAAGCGGCTGCTCGACCTCGGCGCGCCCGAGATCATCGTGAACAACGAGAAGCGGATGCTGCAGGAGTCCGTGGACGCGCTGTTCGACAACGGCCGCCGCGGCCGGCCGGTCACCGGCCCGGGCAACCGTCCCCTGAAGTCCCTGAGCGACCTGCTCAAGGGCAAGCAGGGCCGGTTCCGGCAGAACCTGCTCGGCAAGCGCGTCGACTACTCCGGCCGCTCGGTCATCGTCGTCGGCCCGCAGCTGAAGCTGCACCAGTGCGGCCTGCCCAAGCAGATGGCGCTGGAGCTGTTCAAGCCCTTCGTGATGAAGCGGCTGGTCGACCTCAACCACGCGCAGAACATCAAGTCCGCCAAGCGCATGGTCGAGCGCGCCCGTCCCGTCGTCTGGGACGTGCTCGAGGAGGTCATCACCGAGCACCCGGTGCTGCTGAACCGGGCACCGACGCTGCACCGCCTGGGCATCCAGGCCTTCGAGCCGCAGCTGGTCGAGGGCAAGGCCATCCAGATCCACCCGCTGGTCTGCACCGCGTTCAACGCGGACTTCGACGGTGACCAGATGGCGGTGCACCTGCCGCTGTCGGCCGAGGCGCAGGCCGAGGCCCGCATCCTCATGCTGTCGAGCAACAACATCCTGAGCCCGGCCGACGGTCGCCCGATCACCGCGCCGACCCAGGACATGGTGCTGGGCCTGTACCACCTGACCACCCTGGTGCCGAGCCGGTACGAGGCCGACGGTGGGCGTCCGGCGGCCTTCGGGTCGACGGCCGAGGCGATCATGGCGTTCGACAAGGGCGCCCTGGGCCTGCAGGAGCGGGCGCTCATCCGCCTCGACGAGGTGTTCGGCGTCGACAACGGCAAGGTCAACCCCGCGTGGGAGCAGCCGGCCGACTGGGCGCCGGGTGCGCCGGCGCTGGTCGAGACCAGCCTGGGCCGCGTGCTGTTCAACGAGGCCCTGCCCGAGGACTACCGCTTCGTCAACTACCAGGTGCCGAAGAAGGAGCTCGGGGCGATCGTCAACGACCTCGCCGAGCGCTACCCCAAGGTGCAGGTCGCGGCGACCCTGGACGCCCTCAAGTCGGCCGGCTTCCGCTGGGCCACCCGCTCGGGCGTCACGATCGCCATCGACGACGTCGTCACGCCGCCGGCCAAGCAGGAGATCCTCGACCGGCACGAGAACGAGGCCCGGCAGATCGAGCGGCAGTACGAGCGCGGTGTCATCACCGACGCCGAGCGCCGCGGCGAGCTGATCGAGATCTGGACCCGCGCGCGGGCCGAGGTCAGCCAGGCGATGGTGGACAACTTCCCGACCACCAACCCGGTCTGGGTCATGGTCAACTCGGGCGCCCGAGGCAACATGATGCAGATCAGCCAGATCGCCGGCATGCGCGGTCTGGTGGCCAACCCGAAGGGCGAGATCATCCCGCGGCCGATCAAGGCCAACTTCCGGGAGGGTCTGTCCGTGCTGGAGTACTTCATCTCCACGCACGGTGCCCGCAAGGGCCTGGCCGACACCGCCCTGCGGACCGCGGACTCCGGGTACCTCACCCGGCGGCTGGTCGACGTCTCCCAGGACGTCATCATCCGCGAGGAGGACTGCGGCACCGAGCGCGGCGTCATCATGCCGATCGCCACGGTGGTCGACGGGGTCCTCACCCGGGACGCGCACGTCGAGACCAGCGTCTACGCCCGCTCCCTGGCCGCCGACGTGGTGGCCGAGGACGGCACGCTGGTCGCGCAGGCCGGCCAGGACCTGGGCGACGTGCTCATCGGCGCGCTGGTCGACGCCAACGTGGCCGAGGTCAAGGTCCGCTGCGTGCTGACCTGCGAGTCCCTGCTGGGCACCTGCGCGACCTGCTACGGCCGGTCGCTGGCCACCGGCAAGCTCGTCGACGTCGGGGAGGCGGTCGGCATCATCGCCGCCCAGTCGATCGGTGAGCCCGGCACCCAGCTGACGATGCGCACCTTCCACACCGGTGGTGTCGCGGGTGAGGACATCACCCACGGTCTGCCGCGTGTGGTGGAGCTCTTCGAGGCCCGCGTCCCCAAGGGCAAGGCCCCGATCGCCGAGCTGGCCGGCTCCGTCCGGATCGAGGACGGCGAGCAGTTCCGCAAGCTGACCATCACCCCGGACGACGGCTCCGACGAGGTCGTCTACGACAAGCTGTCGCGCCGGTCGCGGCTGCGGGTCGAGGACGGCGCCCACGTCGAGGTCGGCGAGCAGCTCACCGAGGGTGCGGTGGACCCGCACGAGGTGCTGCGGATCATGGGCCCGCGCGAGGTGCAGCTGCACCTGGTCCGCGAGGTCCAGGAGGTCTACCGCAGCCAGGGCGTGTCGATCCACGACAAGCACATCGAGGTGATCATCCGGCAGATGCTCAAGCGGGTGACCATCATCGACTCGGGCGCCACGGAGTTCCTCCCCGGTGCGCTGGTCGAGCGGACGCTGTTCGAGACCGAGAACCGCCGCGTCGTCGCCGAGGGCGGCGAGCCGGCCTCGGCCCGTCCGGTGCTCATGGGCATCACCAAGGCCTCGCTCGCGACCGAGTCGTGGCTGTCGGCCGCCTCCTTCCAGGAGACGACCAAGGTGCTCACCGACGCCGCGATCCAGGGCAAGAGCGACAGCCTGCTCGGCCTCAAGGAGAACGTGATCATCGGCAAGCTGATCCCGGCGGGTACGGGCATCAGCCGCTACCGGAACATCACGGTCGAGCCGACCGAGGAGGCCCGCGCCGCCGTCTACACGATGGCCGGGTACGACGACGGGCAGTACTACAGCCCCGACGTCTTCGGTGCCGGCTCCGGTGAGGCCGTGCGCCTCGAGGAGTACGACTGGCGAGGCTGATCCCCGCAGCACGTGAGGAGGGCCCCGCAGATCGCGAGATCTGCGGGGCCCTCCCGCGTCTGGGGGTGCCGGCACGATCAGGTCACCTGATCGTGCTGCGTCCTGGCTCACCGTGGGAGGTGAGCCAGGACGCGCTCAGGTGAGCTCGGACGACGACGGTGTCACGTGACGCAAGATGTGCCCTATCCGTCGGCCAGGCGGCGCATGGTCTCCACGGTGCGCAGCCGGCCCTCGCGGCTGTCGTCGAGCGGCTGCAGCGCGATGGTGGTGACCCCGGCCTCGGCGTAGGCGGCGACCCGCTCGGCCACGTAGGACTCCGGCCCGATGAGCGACACCTTCCGGACGAACTCCTCCGGCAGTGCGGCCGCGGCCTCGTCCTTGCGTCCGGACAGGTAGAGGTCCTGCACGGTCTCGGCGGCGTCGTCGTACCCGTAGCGCCGGGCGAGGTCGTTGTAGAAGTTCTTGCCCTTGGCCCCCATGCCGCCGACGTAGAGCGCCAGGTGCGGCCGCACCGCGTCGTGCAGGTGGTCGACGTCCTCCCCGATCGCCACCGGGACGCCGCAGATGACCTGCAGCTCGCCGAGCTCGGGGTCGCGCTTGGCCTTCCCGGCCCGCAGGGCGTCGCCCCAGACGTCGTCGGCGCGCTCGGGCATGAACCAGATCGGCTCCCACACCTCGGCGATCTCGGCGGCGAGCTCGACGTTCTTGGGACCCAGCGCGGCGAGCATGACCGGGATCCGCTCGCGGACCGGGGTGTTGATCAGCTTGAGCGGCTTGCCCAGGCCGGTGCCCTGGTCGGCCGGCAGCGGGACGGTGTACTTCGGGCCCTCGTGCACCAGCCGGTCACGCCGCCACACCTGCCGGCAGATCTCCACGACCTCCCGGGTGCGCTGCAACGGGGCGTCGTAGGGGACGCCGTGCCAGCCCTCGATGACCTGCGGGCCGGAGGCGCCCAGGCCGAGGGTGAAGCGGCCCCCGGAGACGAAGTCCAGGCCGGCCGCGGTCATCGCCGTCAGCGCCGGCGTGCGGCTGTAGATCGGCAGGATCGCGCTCATCAGCTCGACGCGCTGGGTGACGGCGGCCAGGTACCCGAGCTGGCTCACGGCGTCGAAGGTGTAGACCTCCGCGCACATCGCGAGGTCGAGCCCGGCGGCCTCCAGGTCGACGATCTCCGCCGCCGTCTCCTGGAACCCCCCGGCGTAACTGGCCTGGATGCCGATGCGCACCTGCACTCCTCTGGTCGGCGGCGCCCGCGTCGGCGCCACGGCGACCGTAGCGGGTGCGCCCGGCCGGTCCCCCGGGCTCGGGGCGGCTCAGGCGGTGCGGCTGCGCAGCGGGCGGATGGCGCCCACGACCTCGGTCACCACACGGACGCCGTCGACGTCGCGGGGCACCCGGCCGGCCGCGTCGGAGTCGGCGACGTCGACCTTGACGACGTACCCGCTGTCGCGCCGGGCCAGGCCGATGCCGACGACGCCGGGCTGGGCGGACAACTGGGTGGCCAGGGCGCTCTTGGCGGCACGGGCGGCGGCACGGTCTGTCACGAGGGCTCCTCGCTGGCGCCCGCCGGCCGGGAGCCCGGGGCGAGGAAGGCCCCGGGCGGACGGGCGGGCTCGGTCACCTCCCCATGGTGCCTCGTCCCCGCCCGGAGCGACATCCCCCTGACCTGGGGACTTCGCTCAGGAGGCGACCCACTCCGCCCCGAGCTCCGCCAGCACGGTCGCCAGCGGGTTGGCGAAGGTCAGCCCGGCGCCGGTGCTCCCGCCCTGGGTGCTGCCCGCGAACAGCAGGGCCAGCGGCGCGCGGTCGCTGCTGCGCCAGATCACCGACCCGCTGTCGCCGCCGGCGGAGAACGCCCCTGACAGGCCCTCGATCTCGATCTGGTCGTCGAAGAGGTGCACGCCGTCGTCGTACTGGACGGCGACCCCGTCGACCTCCACCGCCGTGATCCGCCCGCGCGTGTGCCCGGTGGTCCGGCCGACCTTCTCCACCTCCTCGTCGGGCTCGAGGTCGACCCCGTCGGGCACCGTGGTGCCGAGCGGGCCGCCCGGGAGGCCGCCCGGGTCGGCCTCGACCCCGTCGTCGACCGTGGCCGCCGCGGCGTCGACCCGGTTGGCGCGGTCGGTCAGGCGCACGGCGGCGGCCAGCGTGGCCACCCGGTCGGCGGGCGTGCCGCCGTCGGCGGGGCCCGGCTGCAGCACCGCGTCGCCGACCGCGCCGGTGTCGGTGGCGGCCAGCACGTGGTTGTTCGACAGCACGGCCAGCCGGCCGCCGAGCCGGACGAAGCCCCCCAGGGTCCCGGCGCTGACCGTCGGGTGCGCCACCGACAGCCCGGGGACCAGCGGCCGGGTGCGCCGCTGCAGCTGCCCGGGGGAGCGGGCCGGCTGGGGCACTATCGGCCCGGTCACCCGGACGTCGACCTCGGCGCGGACGGCGTCCTCGAGGCCGGTGAGCAGCACACGCGCGTCGGCCTCCGCCGCCACCCGGATGGCCAGGTGGGCCCGGCCGGGGGAGACCGGGGCCAGCCCGATCGCCGGCCGCGTCCACAGCCGGCCGCCGAGGTCGCTCGCGGTGACCAGGGGGAAGCCCTCGGCCAGCCGCGCGGTGAGGCGCGCCTTGAGCTCGCGCGCCGAGTCGATGAGCACGGAGACCTCCGTTGCGGTGAGTGGCTCTGCTGCGACCGACCGTAGGGGGCGCCACCGACAGTCGCGCGTCCCCGCGGCCCCCGGCGAGCCCCTGCGGTGCCCGTGCCGACGGCGTCGCGGGCCTGGCGGACCGCCCGTCGGGCGGTACAGTGCTCGCCACCCGGGCCGGCGGAACAGCCCGGCGCGGCCGCCGGGAATACCGGCAGGGCTCGCGCCGCTGCACCTGTCGAGTCGGTCCGGACGTGAGGTTGGCCTCGCCCGCTGGGCGCCCGGGACCCGGCTTTGACCGCCTCCCGGACCGCGGGTATCGTGGTCAGCCGTGCCCAGGGTGCCCTGGGCCTGCTCCCGTTCGCGGTGCGCCTGGGTGTCCGGAGGTCCGTCCTCCTGGCCGCGGGTCCGCCCCGGAGGGCCGCCCCGCGGGGTGGCGCCCGGAGGTGGCGGCGCCGAGTCGCGGGGGGCGACCCGTCCGGTTCGACCACCGGCCGGTCCTGGGGTCGGCGACACGCCCGACCGCGGGGACCGGTGAGTGGCTCGCGACCAGGGTGGACACCCCGGCAGGACCGGCACCGGCGACACGACAGCAGCACCGTCCACAGCACGACCCAGCGCAGGTAGGAGATCCAGGCCACCCATGCCCACGATCAACCAGCTGGTCCGCAAGGGCCGCGAGGACAAGGTCGAGAAGACCAAGACCCCGGCGTTGAAGGGCTCCCCTCAGCGTCGTGGCGTGTGCACCCGCGTGTACACGACGACGCCGAAGAAGCCGAACTCGGCGCTGCGCAAGGTCGCTCGCGTCCGCCTCACCAGTGGCATCGAGGTGACCGCGTACATCCCGGGCGTCGGCCACAACCTGCAGGAGCACTCGATGGTGCTCGTGCGCGGCGGTCGCGTGAAGGACCTCCCGGGTGTGCGCTACAAGATCATCCGCGGCTCGCTGGACACCCAGGGCGTCCGCAACCGCAAGCAGGCTCGCAGCCGGTACGGCGCGAAGAAGGAGAAGAGCTGACATGCCGCGCAAGGGCCCCGCGCCGCGCCGTCCGCTGGCCGCCGACCCGGTCTACCAGTCGCCGCTGGTCACCCAGCTGGTGAACAAGGTCCTGGTCGACGGCAAGCGCTCGGTCGCCGAGTCGATCGTCTACGGCGCCCTCGAGGGCTGCCGCGCCAAGACCGACACCGACCCGGTGGTCACGCTCAAGCGCGCGCTGGACAACGTCAAGCCGGCCCTCGAGGTCCGCAGCCGCCGCGTCGGTGGTGCGACCTACCAGGTCCCGGTCGAGGTCCGCGCCTCCCGCAGCACCACCCTGGGCCTGCGCTGGCTGATCCAGTACAGCCGCGCGCGCCGCGAGAAGACGATGACCGAGCGCCTCATGAACGAGCTGCTCGACGCCAGCAACGGCCTCGGTGCCGCGGTCAAGCGCCGCGAGGACACCCACAAGATGGCCGAGTCGAACAAGGCCTTCGCGCACTACCGCTGGTAGTCGCACCCCCGCTGGTGACACACCCCGTCCACCAGCACCCGCCGGCGGGAGCGCCGGGCCACCCCCGGACGACCCGCACGCGGACCAGAGACGAAGAGGAGTGAGGAATGGCCGACAACAAGGCCCAGCTCGCCAAGACCCGCAACATCGGGATCATGGCGCACATCGACGCGGGCAAGACCACGACGACCGAGCGCATCCTCTTCTACACCGGTATCAACTACAAGATCGGTGAGGTCCACGACGGCGCGGCCACGATGGACTGGATGGAGCAGGAGCAGGAGCGCGGCATCACCATCACGTCGGCCGCGACGAAGTGCACCTGGAACGGCCACGACATCAACATCATCGACACCCCGGGGCACGTCGACTTCACCGTCGAGGTGGAGCGGTCCCTGCGCGTGCTCGACGGTGCGGTGGCCGTGTACGACGGTGTCGCCGGCGTGGAGCCGCAGACCGAGCAGGTCTGGCGGCAGGCCGAGAAGTACGGCGTCCCGCGGATGTGCTTCGTCAACAAGCTCGACCGCACCGGCGCGAACTTCTTCCGCTGCGTCGACATGATGGTCGAGCGGCTCGGCGCCAACCCCGCCGTGCTGCAGCTGCCCATCGGTGCCGAGGCCGACTTCATCGGCGTCGTCGACCTGGTCGAGATGCGCGCGCTCACCTGGCGCGGTGAGACCAAGATGGGCGAGGACTACGCCGTCGAGGAGATCCCCGCCGAGCTCGCCGACCAGGCCGCCGAGTACCGCGAGAAGCTGCTCGAGGCCGTCGCCGAGACCGACGACACGATCATGGAGTCCTACCTCGGCGGTGAGGAGATCACCGTCGAGGAGCTGAAGGCCGCCATCCGCAAGGCGACCATCAACGCCCAGATCAACCCGGTCCTCACCGGCACGGCGTTCAAGAACAAGGGCGTGCAGCCCCTGCTCGACGCCGTCGTCGACTACCTGCCCAGCCCGCTGGACATCGAGTCGATCGTCGGCACCGCCCTCGACGGCGAGACCGAGGTCCTGCGGCACGCCGACGAGGACGAGCCGTTCTCGGCGCTGGCCTTCAAGATCCAGACTGACCAGCACCTCGGCAAGCTCACCTACATCCGGGTCTACTCCGGTCGGCTCAACTCCGGGTCCCCGGTGCTCAACAGCACCAAGGACCGCAAGGAGCGGATCGGCAAGATCTACCAGATGCACGCCAACAAGCGCGAGGAGCGCGAGGGCGTGGGTGCCGGCCAGATCGTCGCCGTCGTCGGCCTCAAGCAGACGACGACGGGCGACACCCTCAGCGACCCGCAGAACCCGGTGATCCTGGAGTCGATGACCTTCCCGGCGCCGGTCATCTCGGTGGCCATCGAGCCGAAGACCAAGGGCGACCAGGAGAAGCTGGGCACGGCCATCCAGAAGCTGGCCGAGGAGGACCCGACCTTCCAGGTCAAGCTCGACGAGGAGACCGGCCAGACGGTCATCTCCGGCATGGGCGAGCTGCACCTGGAGATCCTGGTCGACCGCATGCGGCGCGAGTTCCGCGTCGAGGCCAACGTCGGCAAGCCGCAGGTGGCCTACCGCGAGACCATCCGCAAGGCGGTCGAGAAGGTCGACTACACCCACAAGAAGCAGACGGGTGGGTCCGGCCAGTTCGCCAAGGTGCAGGTCACCCTGGAGCCGCTCGAGGTCTCCGGCGACGGCCCGACCTACGAGTTCGTCAACGCCGTCACCGGTGGTCGCATCCCGCGGGAGTACATCCCCTCGGTCGACCAGGGCATGCAGGACGCCATGCAGTACGGCATCCTCGCCGGCTACCCGGTCGTGGGCGTCAAGGCGACCCTGATCGACGGCCAGTACCACGAGGTCGACTCCTCGGAGATGGCCTTCAAGATCGCCGGCTCGATGGTCTTCAAGGAGGCCGCGCGCAAGGCCAGCCCGGCCCTGCTCGAGCCGATGATGGCCGTCGAGGTCGTCACGCCCGAGGACTACATGGGTGACGTCATCGGCGACCTGAACTCCCGGCGCGGGATGATCCAGGCGATGGAGGAGCGCTCCGGCGCCCGCGTCGTCCGGGCCCTGGTCCCGCTCTCGGAGATGTTCGGCTACGTGGGCGACCTGCGCAGCCGCACCCAGGGGCGGGCGAGCTACACCATGGTGTTCGACTCGTACGCCGAGGTCCCGCAGAACGTGGCCAAGGAGATCATCGCCAAGGCCACCGGCGAGTGACCGCCGGGCGGGGTACGTCCCCGCCCGGCCCCCCGCAAGCCCACCCCAGCGTCAGCACGACTGCGACACCACGAGGAGAGGAACCCAGTGGCCAAGGCCAAGTTCGAGCGGACCAAGCCGCACGTCAACATCGGCACCATCGGGCACATCGACCACGGCAAGACCACCCTGACCGCGGCGATCACCAAGGTCCTGCACGACAAGTACCCGGACCTCAACGAGGCGTCGGCCTTCGACCAGATCGACAAGGCGCCCGAGGAGAAGGCCCGCGGCATCACGATCTCGATCGCCCACGTCGAGTACCAGACCGAGAACCGGCACTACGCCCACGTCGACTGCCCGGGTCACGCCGACTACATCAAGAACATGATCACCGGTGCGGCGCAGATGGACGGCGCCATCCTGGTGGTCGCCGCCACCGACGGCCCGATGCCGCAGACCAAGGAGCACGTCCTCCTGGCCCGCCAGGTCGGCGTCCCCTACATCGTCGTGGCGCTCAACAAGGCCGACATGGTCGACGACGAGGAGATCCTCGAGCTCGTCGAGCTGGAGGTCCGCGAGCTGCTCAGCGAGTACGAGTTCCCGGGCGACGACGTCCCCGTGGTCCGCGTCTCGGCGCTCAAGGCCCTCGAGGGCGACGCCGAGTGGGGCGACAAGCTCATGGAGCTCATGAACGCCGTCGACACGGCGATCCCCGAGCCGCAGCGTGAGATTGACAAGCCTTTCCTCATGCCGGTCGAGGACGTCTTCACCATCACCGGCCGCGGCACCGTCGTGACCGGTCGCGTGGAGCGCGGCATCGTCAAGGTGTCGGAGGAGGTCGAGATCGTCGGCATCCGCCCGAACTCGACCAAGACCACCGTCACCGGCGTCGAGATGTTCCGCAAGCTGCTCGACCAGGGCCAGGCCGGCGACAACGTCGGTCTGCTGCTGCGCGGCATCAAGCGCGAGGACGTGGAGCGCGGCCAGGTCGTCGTGAAGCCCGGCTCGATCACCCCGCACACCAACTTCGAGGGTTCGGTCTACATCCTCTCGAAGGACGAGGGTGGCCGTCACACGCCGTTCTTCAACAACTACCGTCCGCAGTTCTACTTCCGGACGACCGACGTCACCGGCGTCGTGACCCTGCCGGCCGGCACCGAGATGGTCATGCCGGGCGACAACACCGAGATGACGGTCGAGCTGATCCAGCCGATCGCCATGGAGGAGGGCCTGCGGTTCGCCATCCGTGAGGGTGGCCGCACCGTCGGCGCCGGTCGCGTCACCAAGATCCTCAAGTAGCACCCCCGACGGGCGGCGGCCGCTTGCCGGCCGCCGCCCGTCCTCGGGTGGTCGCTCGTGCACCTGTGTGCACCGCCACCCCTCCCGCTGGGGCCAGACCGGATGACGTCCGGACGCACCCGGCGTTCCCCAGCTAGCAGAACAGCGATCGGCAGGAGCGAGAGACAGCGATGGCGGGACAGAAGATCCGCATCAGGCTGAAGGCCTACGACCACGAGGCGATCGACGCCTCGGCGCGGCGCATCGTAGACACGGTCACGAAGACCGGAGCGCGCGTCGTCGGCCCGGTGCCGCTGCCGACCGAGAAGAACGTGTACTGCGTCATCCGGTCGCCGCACAAGTACAAGGACTCGCGCGAGCACTTCGAGATGCGCACGCACAAGCGGCTCATCGACATCCTCGACCCGACGCCGAAGACGGTCGACGCGCTCATGCGCATCGACCTGCCGGCCTCGGTCGACGTCAACATCCAGTAAGGGACCGAGACCAGTCATGGCGAGTACGTTCCGCGGGCTCCTCGGCGAGAAGCTGGGGATGACCCAGGTCTTCGACGAGAACAACCGCATCGTGCCGGTGACCGTCGTCAAGGCGGGCCCCAACGTGGTGACGCAGGTGCGCACCCCCGAGGTCGACGGCTACTCGGCCGTCCAGCTCGGCTTCGGCGAGATCGACCCCCGCAAGGTGAACAAGCCCGAGGGCGGCCACTTCGCGAAGGCCGGCGTCACGCCGCGCCGCCACCTCGTGGAGCTGCGCACCGAGGACGCCGCGCAGTACACGGTCGGCCAGGAGCTGACCGCCGAGGTGTTCGAGGGCGTCGCCAAGGTCGACGTCATCGGCACGAGCAAGGGCAAGGGCACCGCCGGTGTCATGAAGCGTCACGGCTTCCGGGGCCTGGGTGCCGCGCACGGCACGCAGCGCAAGCACCGGTCGCCGGGCTCCATCGGTGGCGCCTCGACCCCCGGCCGCGTCTTCAAGGGCCTGCGCATGGCCGGCCGCATGGGCGCGGTCAAGACCACCACGCTCTCGCTCGTCGTCCACAAGGTCGACGCCGAGCGCGGCCTGATCCTGATCAAGGGTGCCGTCCCCGGCCCGAAGGGTGGGCTCGTGCTCGTCCGCTCGGCCGTCAAGGGCGGTCCCGTGGGGAGTGACAACCAGTGACCCGCTCGACCGTGACCGAGGGCGCGCGCGCCGACCGCCAGGTCGACGTCCGCACGCCGGCCGGGGAGACCGCCGGCAGCGTGACGCTGCCCGGTGACCTCTTCGACGCGTCGGCCAACGTCTCGCTGCTGCACCAGGTGGTGGTGGCCCAGCTCGCCGCCGCCCGCCAGGGCACGCACGCGACCAAGACGCGTGGCGACGTCAGCGGCGGTGGCGTCAAGCCCTACCGCCAGAAGGGCACCGGCCGCGCCCGCCAGGGCTCGATCCGTGCCCCGCAGTTCTCCGGCGGTGGCACCGTCCACGGCCCGCAGCCGCGCGACTACTCGCAGCGCACGCCCAAGAAGATGAAGGCCGCCGCCCTGCGCGGTGCCCTCTCCGACCGGGCGCGCGAGGGCCGCGTGCACGTCGTCACCACCTTCGTCGACGGGGACGCCCCCAAGACCAAGGCCGCGCTGGCCACGCTCGACGCCGTCAGCACCGCCAAGCGGGTGCTCGTGGTCCTCGACCGCGACGACGTCCTCAACTGGGTGAGCCTGCGCAACGAGCCGCGCGTGCACCTGATCGAGGCCGGCCAGCTCAACACCTACGACGTGCTGGTCAGCGACGAGGTCGTCTTCACCGAGACCGCGCTCGCCGAGTTCGTGGCCGGTCCGCACGGCGGTGACCGCGTCTCGCTGGCCAAGCCGGACCTGACGACGCCGGACATCCCCGGCGCCATCCCGTCCGTGCAGCCGGCCCGCGGCCAGGGCACCACCGACCTGGACATCGCCGGCGACACCGCCGCTGACGACGCCGCTGACGACGCCGACGTCGTGACCGACACCGCCACCGAGGAGACCAAGTGAGCGTCCGCGACCCCCGGGACGTCCTGCTGACGCCGGTCATCTCGGAGAAGAGCTACGGGCTGCTGGACGACAACCAGTACACGTTCGTGGTCCTCCCCGAGGCGAACAAGACGCAGATCAAGATCGCCGTCGAGCAGGTCTTCAACGTGAAGGTCCTGTCCGTCAACACGATCAACCGCCAGGGCAAGCGCAAGCGCAGCCGCGGCGGACGCATGGGCAAGCGCAAGGACACCAAGCGCGCCATCGTCTCCGTCGCCCCCGGCGACCGCATCGAGATCTTCGGTGGTCCCGGCGCCTAGGCGCCCGGGCCGTACGGACCAGAGACAGAGGAACTGAGTCAGCAATGGCTATCCGCAAGTACAAGCCGACGACGCCGGGCCGCCGCGGCTCCAGCGTCGCCGACTTCGCCGAGGTCACCCGCGACCATCCCGAGAAGTCGCTGGTCCGGCCGCTGCACGGCCGCGGTGGGCGCAACGTCCACGGGAAGGTGACCGCTCGCCACCAGGGCGGCGGCCACAAGCGCGCCTACCGCCTGATCGACTTCCGCCGGGCGGACAAGGACGGCGTGCCGGCCAAGGTCGCGCACATCGAGTACGACCCGAACCGCACCTCGCGGATCGCGCTCCTGCACTTCGCCGACGGCGAGAAGCGCTACATCATCGCGCCGGCGCGGCTCAAGCAGGGCGACACGGTGGAGTGCGGCCCCTCGGCCGACATCAAGCCCGGCAACAACCTGCCGCTGCGCAACATCCCGGTCGGCACGGTGGTGCACGCCATCGAGCTGCGTCCCGGTGGCGGCGCCAAGATCGCCCGCTCGGCCGGCACCAGCGTCCAGCTGGTCGCCCGTGAGGGCCGTTTCGCCCAGCTGCGCATGCCGTCGGGCGAGATCCGCAACGTCGACGTGCGCTGCCGCGCCACCGTCGGCGAGGTGGGCAACGCCGAGCAGTCGAACATCAACTGGGGCAAGGCCGGCCGCATGCGGTGGAAGGGCAAGCGCCCGACCGTCCGCGGTGTCGCCATGAACCCCGTGGACCACCCGCACGGTGGTGGTGAGGGCAAGACCTCCGGTGGTCGCCACCCGGTGAACCCGAAGGGCAAGCCCGAGGGCCGCACGCGCAAGCGCAAGGCCAGCGACGCCCTGATCGTGCGCCGTCGCCGCACCAACAAGAAGCGCTGAGCGGGTAGAGGAGTCCGACAGACATGCCACGCAGCCTGAAGAAGGGCCCGTTCGTCGACGACCACCTGCTCAAGAAGGTGGACGCGCAGAACGAGAAGGGCACCAAGACGGTCATCCGGACCTGGTCGCGGCGCTCGACGATCATCCCCGACATGCTCGGCCACACCATCGCCGTGCACGACGGGCGCAAGCACGTGCCGGTGTTCGTGACCGAGGCGATGGTCGGGCACAAGCTCGGCGAGTTCGCCCCCACCCGGACCTTCCGGGGCCACGTGAAGGACGACCGCCGGTCCCGGCGGGGCTGAGCACGGTCCCGGGAGAGAGAGACACGAGATGACTTCCCAGCTGGGAGAGGAGACGCAGGTCGCGCGGGCCACCGCCCGCTTCGTCCGCGTCACCCCGATGAAGGCACGCCGGGTGGTGGACCTCATCCGCTACCTGCCCACCGACGAGGCCCTGGCGCTGCTGCGGTTCGCCCCGCAGTCCGCCAGCGAGCCGGTGGCCAAGGTCGTCGCCAGTGCCGTCGCCAACGCCGAGCACAACCTGCGGCTGGACCCGGCCGCGCTCGTCGTCAGCGCCGCGTTCGTCGACGAGGGCCCCACGCTCAAGCGGATCCGTCCGCGGGCGCAGGGCCGGGCCTACCGCATCAACAAGCGGACCAGCCACATCACCGTCGAGGTGAGCGAGGTCGGCTCCAGCGCCGAGCTCGCCGGCAAGTCCCGCACCGCCCGCCGCCGCACCGGCCAGTCCGGCCCCGCCGTGCAGCAGACCGGCCAGCAGCAGGGCACGCAGCAGCGCGCCAACACGAGGGGAGGGACCCGCTAGTGGGTCAGAAGGTCAACCCGCACGGGTTCCGCCTGGGCATCACCACCGACTACAAGTCCCGGTGGTACGCCGACAAGCTCTACAAGGACTACGTCAAGGAAGACGTGGCCATCCGCAAGCTCATGACCAAGGGCATGGAGCGCGCCGGCATCTCGAAGGTGGAGATCGAGCGCACCCGTGACCGGGTCCGCGTCGACATCCACACCGCCCGGCCGGGCATCGTCATCGGCCGCCGCGGCGCGGAGGCCGACCGCATCCGCGGCGAGCTGGAGAAGCTGACCGGCAAGCAGGTGCAGCTCAACATCCTCGAGGTGAAGAACCCCGAGGCCGACGCCCAGCTGGTGGCGCAGGCCGTGGCCGAGCAGCTGTCGAGCCGGGTGAGCTTCCGCCGCGCGATGCGCAAGGCCATGCAGTCGGCCCAGCGCAGCCCGCAGGTCAAGGGCATCCGGGTGCAGTGCTCCGGGCGCCTCGGCGGCACCGAGATGAGCCGGTCGGAGTTCTACCGCGAGGGGCGCGTGCCGCTGCACACCCTGCGCGCGAACATCGACTACGGCCTGTACGAGGCCCGCACCACCTTCGGCCGCATCGGCGTCAAGGTGTGGATCTACAAGGGCGACGTCAGCGGCTCGCGTGCCGAGCGCGAGGCCCTCGAGGCCCTGGCCGCGCGGCAGCAGCGCCGCGAGCGCCCGCAGCGCCCCCGCCGGTCGGGCTCCAGCGGCACGACCGCCGGTGGCACCGAGGCCGGCCGCGCCGCGGCCGAGTCCTCCGGGGCGCCGGCGACCGGTCCGGACACCGCCGACAGCACCGTGGCCGTGACCTCCGGCGAGGTCGCGCCCGAGACGACCGTTGCCGAGGTCGCGGGTCCCGAGGGCACCGCGGCGGCCGAGGCGACCGCCACCGACACCCAGACGGAGGGCTGACACGTGCTGATCCCCCGGCGCGTCAAGCACCGCAAGCAGCACCACCCCGACCGCACCGGCCGGGCCAAGGGCGGCACCCAGATCAACTTCGGCGAGTACGCCATCCAGGCCCTCGAGCCGGCGTACGTCACGAACCGGCAGATCGAGTCGGCCCGTATCGCCATGACGCGGCACATCCGCCGTGGCGGCAAGGTGTGGATCTCGATCTACCCGGACCGTCCGCTCACCAAGAAGCCGGCCGAGACCCGCATGGGTTCCGGCAAGGGCTCGCCCGAGTGGTGGGTCGCCAACGTGAAGCCCGGCCGGGTGCTCTTCGAGCTCTCCGGTGTGGCCGAGCCGGTGGCCCGCGAGGCCATGCGCCGCGCCATCCACAAGCTGCCCATGAAGTGCCGCTTCATCACGCGTGAAGGAGAGGTGTGATGGCTGCCGGTCTGACCGCTCCGGAGCTGCGCGAGCTCTCGGCCGACGAGCTCGCCACGCGGCTGCGTGAGCACAAGGAAGAGCTGTTCAACCTGAGGTTCCAGGTGGCCACCGGCCAGCTGGACAACAACCGGCGGCTGCAGACCGTCCGCCGCGACATCGCCCGGATCTACACGATCATGCGCGAGCGCGAGCTGGGTCTCTCGGCCGCCCCGAACGAGGGTGTGGCATGAGCGAGCCCGACAACACCGCCGTCGCCAGCGGTCCCGGCCTGGCCGGCCGCGGGTACCGCAAGGTCCGCGAGGGCCTCGTGGTCAGCGACAAGATGGACAAGACCATCGTCGTCGAGGTCGAGGACCGCGTGAAGCACGGCCTCTACGGCAAGGTCATCCGCCGGACCAGCAAGCTGAAGGCCCACGACGAGCAGGGGATCGCCGGCATCGGCGACCGCGTGCAGATCATGGAGACCCGGCCGCTGTCGGCCACCAAGCGGTGGCGACTGGTCGAGGTCGTCGAGAAGGCGAAGTAAGGGGTCCGGGCGTCCCTGTCCTGTGACGGACGGCCCCTCGTGGGACGTCCGGGGACCGGGTACCCTGGACGACTGGCGCCCCTCCGGGTGAGCGCCACATCCCGGTACCCGTGTCGGACGCACCGGCAGCCATCCGCTGCCGGTGCGTCCGCACGTGGGAACCGGACAGCCGGTTCACCGTTCCGGCCCGGCTGTCACCACCGAGATTGGGAGTAGCACGTGATCCAGCAGGAGTCGCGGCTGCGGGTCGCCGACAACACGGGTGCGAAGGAGATCCTCTGCATCCGGGTGCTCGGCGGCTCCGGGCGACGCTACGCGGGCATCGGTGACGTCATCGTGGCGACCGTCAAGGACGCGCTGCCGGGTGCCGGCGTCAAGCGCGGCGACGTCGTCAAGGCCGTCGTGGTCCGCACCGCCAAGGAGCGTCGGCGTCCCGACGGCTCCTACATCCGCTTCGACGAGAACGCCGCGGTGATCATCCGCGACAGCGGCGACCCGCGCGGGACCCGCATCTTCGGCCCCGTGGGCCGCGAGCTGCGCGACAAGCGCTTCATGCGGATCATCTCGCTGGCCCCGGAGGTGCTCTGACCATGGCCGCCACCAAGAAGACCGACACCAAGAAGAAGGCCCCCTCCATGAAGGTCAAGAAGGGCGACACGGTCGTCGTCCTGGCCGGCAAGGACAAGGGCGCGCGGGGCCGGGTCATCGCCGCCTACCCCCAGCTGCAGAAGGTCCTCGTCGAGGGCGTCGGCCGCATCAAGAAGCACACCCGCATCAGCTCCAACCAGCGGGGCGCCCAGCAGGGCGGGATCGTGACCCAGGAGGCTCCCATCCACGTGAGCAACGTGATGGTGATCGACTCCGAGGGGACGCCGACCCGGGTCGGCCACCGCAAGGACGAGGACGGCCGCACCATCCGGGTGTCGCGGCGGACCGGTAAGGACCTCTGACGATGACTGCACCCACCCGCGAGCTCCCGCGCCTGCTGGCGCACTACCGCGAGTCGATCGTGCCGGCCCTCCAGCAGGAGTACGGCTACGAGAACGTCATGCAGATCCCGCGGCTGACGAAGATCGTCGTCAACATGGGCGTCGGCGAGGCCACCCGCGACGCCAAGCTCATGGACGGCGCGGTGCGCGACCTGACCGCCATCACCGGCCAGCGGCCGGCCGTGGTCCGCGCCCGCAAGTCGATCGCCCAGTTCAAGCTGCGCGAGGGCATGCCCATCGGTGCCAAGGTCACCCTCCGCGGCGACCGCATGTGGGAGTTCCTCGACCGGCTCCTGGCGCTGGCCCTGCCCCGCATCCGCGACTTCCGCGGCCTGAACGCCAAGCAGTTCGACGGGCACGGCAACTACACCTTCGGGCTGACCGAGCAGTCGATGTTCCGCGAGATCGACGTCGACAAGATCGACCGTCCGCGGGGCATGGACATCACGCTGGTCACCACCGCGACCAACGACGAGGAGGGTCGCGAGCTGCTGCGCCTCCTGGGCTTCCCGTTCGCCGGCCAGCCCGTCGTCACCACCATCCGCTGAGCCGGGCCGAGGAGACAGACAGATGGCCAAGAAGGCGCTGATCAACAAGGCGGCCCGCAAGCCCAAGTTCGCGGTCCGCGGTTACACCCGCTGCCAGCGGTGCGGTCGTCCGCACTCGGTCTTCCGCAAGTTCGGCCTGTGCCGGATCTGCCTGCGGGAGATGGCCCACGCCGGCGAGCTGCCGGGTGTGAGCAAGTCGAGTTGGTGAAGGACCCCGCTGCCCCCACGCCTCGCACGCTCGGCGCGGGACCCTGCAGCGGGGCCGTTCCAGCACGTCACCACTTATGGATCGCCGAGAGGCCCACGCGAGGGACGCGTGCGGAACCGCGGCGAGAGAGGCACGACACCCATGACGATGACCGACCCGATCGCGGACATGCTCACGCGGCTGCGCAACGCGAACACGGCCTACCACGACTCGGCGCGCATGCCCTCGTCGAAGCTCAAGACGCACATCGCCGAGATCCTCCAGCAGGAGGGCTACATCGCCGGCTGGCGCGTCGACGAGGTCGAGCAGGACGGCACCACCCGCAAGGAGCTGGTGGTCGACCTGAAGTACGGCCCCAACCGCGAGCGCAGCATCGCCGGCGTGCGCCGGGTGTCCAAGCCGGGCCTGCGGGTCTACGCGAAGTCGAACGCCCTGCCGAAGGTGCTCGGCGGCCTCGGGGTGGCCATCATCTCCACCTCCACCGGGCTGCTGACCGACCGGCAGGCGACCAAGAAGGGCGTGGGCGGGGAAGTCCTCGCCTACGTCTGGTAAGAGGAGCGAGCGAGATGTCACGGATCGGACGACTGCCGATTCCGGTGCCGAGCGGCGTGGACGTCGCCATCGACGGGCAGACGGTCAACGTCACGGGCCCCAAGGGCACCCTGTCCCACACCGTCGCCGCGCCGATCACCGTCGCCCGCGGCGAGGACGGCGTCCTGGCCGTCACCCGCCCCGACGACCAGCGCGAGAGCAAGGCCCTGCACGGCCTGTCCCGCACCCTGATCGCCAACATGATCACCGGTGTCACCGAGGGCTACACCAAGACCCTCGAGATCGTCGGCGTGGGCTACCGCGTGCAGGCCCGGGGGACCGACCTCGAGTTCGCCCTCGGCTACAGCCACCCGGTCCCCGTGCGGGCCCCGGAGGGCATCAGCTTCACGGTCGAGTCGCCCACGCGCCTGCGCGTCACCGGCATCGACAAGCAGCAGGTCGGCCAGGTGGCCGCCAACATCCGCAAGCTGCGCCGGCCTGACCCGTACAAGGGCAAGGGCGTCCGCTACCAGGGCGAGGTCGTCAAGCGCAAGGTCGGGAAGACGGGTAAGTGATGGCACAGACCAGTTCACAGAGCGGGGCGAAGGTGGCCCGGGCGCACGCGCCCGTCGGCACCGACATCAGCACGCGCCGCCGCGTCTCGCGGCTGCGCCGCCACAACCGGCTGCGCAAGCGGGTCGGCGGCACCGCCGAGCGGCCGCGCATGGTGGTCAACCGCAGCTCGCGGCACATCCACGTCCAGGTCGTCGACGACACCGTCGGCCGTACCCTGGTGAGTGCCTCGACGCTGGACGCCGGCCTCCGCGGCGCCGAGGGCGACAAGTCCGCCCTGGCCCGCCGGGTCGGCGCCCTGGTCGCCGAGCGCGCCCAGGCCGCGGGCATCACCAAGGTCGTCTTCGACCGCGGCGGCAACCGCTACCAGGGCCGCATCGCCGCGCTGGCCGACGGCGCACGTGAGGGCGGGCTGGACTTCTGATGAAGAGCCTGACCCCGAAGGCGGCCGGTGCCCCGGCCGACGAGCAGATCGAGAGGGACGTCTGATGCCAGGACCACAGCGACGCGGCGGCGGCGCCGGCGGCGGCAACGACCGCCGCGACCGTCGTGACGGCGGGCGGGGGCCCGGTGGCGCACCCGCCGAGAAGAGCAACTACATCGAGCGCGTGGTGGCCATCAACCGCGTCTCGAAGGTCGTCAAGGGCGGCCGGCGCTTCAGCTTCACCGCGCTGGTGATCGTCGGCGACGGCGACGGCACCGTGGGTGTCGGCTACGGCAAGGCCAAGGAGGTGCCCGCGGCGATCGCCAAGGGCGTCGAGGAGGCCAAGAAGCACTTCTACAAGGTGCCGCGCATCGCCAGCACCATCCCGCACCCGGTGCAGGGTGAGGCGGCGGCCGGCGTCGTGCTGCTCAAGCCGGCCAGCCCCGGTACCGGTGTCATCGCCGGTGGTCCGGTGCGCGCCGTCCTGGAGTGCGCCGGCATCCACGACGTGCTGTCCAAGAGCCTCGGCTCGTCGAACCCGATCAACATCGTGCACGCCACCATGCAGGCGCTGAAGGACCTCGTCCGCCCCGAGGAGATCGCTGCCCGTCGCGGGCTGCCCCTCGAGGACGTCGCCCCGGCCGCCATGCTGCGGGCGCGTGCCGGTCAGGGGGTCTGACATGGCGCAGCTGAAGGTCACCCAGGTCCGGTCGGCGATCGGCACGAAGCCCAACCAGCGGCAGACGCTGCGCTCGCTGGGCCTCAAGCGGATCAACGACACGGTCGTGCAGGAGGACCGTCCCGAGATCCGCGGGATGGTCGCCGCGGTGACGCACCTCGTCGCCGTCGAAGAGATCTGAGCAGGGACCCCTCATGACCATCAAGATCCACCACCTGCGTCCGGCCCCGGGCGCCCACACCCCCAAGACGCGCGTCGGCCGTGGTGAGGGCTCCAAGGGCAAGACCGCCGGTCGCGGCACCAAGGGCACCGGCGCGCGCGGCAACACCTCCGCGCGCTTCGAGGGCGGTCAGACGCCGCTGCACATGCGGCTGCCCAAGATGTCCGGCTTCAAGAACCCGAACAAGGTCGTGTTCCAGGTCGTCAACCTCGACCGGATCGCGGCCCTGTTCCCCCAGGGCGGGCACGTCGACCCCGACACGCTCGCCGACGCCGGCGCGGTCCGCCGCGGCCGGCCGGTGAAGGTCCTCGGCACCGGTGAGCTGGGCGGCGTCCAGGTCACCGTGCACGCGCACGCCTTCTCCGCCTCCGCCGCGGAGAAGATCGCCGCCGCCGGGGGCAGCACCACCCGCATCTGAACGACGGACGACCCCCGGGGCCGCACCACCAGCCCCGGGGGTCGTCTGCTGTTCCCCGCCCGTCCTCCCGACGGGCCGGCCGCCGCCTCGCTGCAGCGCCCCCGCCGCGGACTCCCGCGTGGTGGGGCGCAGGGCGGCCCTCCGTCGTTGCTAACCTCGTCCGACCGATAAGGGGAGGGCACGTGCTGCAGGCGTTCGCCGCGGCGTTCCGGACGCCAGACCTCCGGCGAAAGTTGCTGTTCTCCCTGGCGATCATCGCCGTGTACCGGCTCGGTGCCGCCGTCCCGGGGCCGGGCGTCTCGGTGGAGGCGATCAACAGCTGTCTCGAGCAGGCGCAGGCCGGCAGTCAGCGCGACGTCTACTCGCTGGTGAACCTGTTCTCCGGTGGGGCGCTGCTGCGGCTGTCGATCTTCGCGCTCGGGATCATGCCGTACATCACCGCCAGCATCATCGTGCAGCTGCTGGTGGTGGTCATCCCGCGGTTCGAGCAGCTGAAGAAGGAAGGGCAGTCGGGGCAGCAGAAGCTGACCCAGTACACCCGCTACCTCACGATCGCCCTGGCGGTGCTGCAGAGCACCGGCATCATCGCCCTGGCCCGCAGCGGCCAGCTCTTCCCGGGCTGCCAGCAGGACATCATCCCGTCGGAGAGCGTCTGGACGACGGTCGTCCTGGTCATCACGCTGACCGCCGGTACCGCCGTGATCATGTGGCTCGGCGAGCTGCTCACCGAGAAGGGGATCGGCAACGGCATGTCCGTGCTGATCTTCACCTCGATCGCCGCGCGCATCCCGGCCGAGGGCGGTTCGATCCTGCAGACCCGCGGCGGCGTCGTCTTCGCCGTCGTCTGCGCGTTCGCGCTGCTGATCATCGGCGCGGTGGTCTACGTCGAACAGGCGCAACGGCGCATCCCGGTCCAGTACGCCAAGCGCATGGTCGGCCGCCGGATGTACGGCGGGACGTCGACCTACCTGCCGCTGAAGGTCAACCAGGCCGGCGTCATCCCGGTCATCTTCGCCTCGTCGCTGCTCTACCTGCCGCAGCTGATCACCCAGCTGCAGGGCGACGAGACCGGCCCGGTGCGCCAGTTCTTCGAGAACTACGTCATCGACCAGAGCAACGCGGTGCACGTGGCCCTGTACTTCGGCCTGATCGTGTTCTTCACGTACTTCTACGTGTCGATCACCTTCAACCCCGAGGAGCGGGCCGACGACATGAAGCGCTACGGCGGCTTCATCCCCGGCATCCGCCCCGGCCGACCCACGGCCGAGTACCTGCAGTACGTGCTGTCCCGGATCACCCTGCCCGGGTCGATCTACCTCGGTATCGTCGCGGTGCTGCCCAACTTCTTCCTGTCGATCACCCAGCAGGGGGCGAACCAGAACTTCCCGTTCGGCGGGACGGCAGTGCTGATCATGGTGGGAGTGGGCTTGGAGACGGTCAAGCAGATCGAGACGCAGCTCAACCAGCGCAACTACGAAGGGTTCCTGAAGTAGTGCGCATCGTGCTGCTCGGCCCTCCGGGAGCCGGCAAGGGGACCCAGGCGCAGATCATCGCCGGCGAGCTCGGCGTGCCGGCGATCTCCACCGGCGACATCTTCCGCGCCAACGTCAGCGGCCAGACGGAGCTGGGGCTCGAGGCCAAGGTCTACATGGACGCCGGCGACCTCGTCCCCGACGAGATCACCGTCGCCATGGTCAAGGACCGGCTGGCCGAGCCCGACGCCAAGGCGGGCTTCCTGCTCGACGGCTTCCCCCGCACCATCGCCCAGGCCGAGCAGCTGCGCGGCTCGCTCGACGAGCTCGGCCACCACCTCGACCGCGTGATCGAGCTCGTCGTCGAGGAGGAGGAGCTGGTGCGCCGGCTCTCCGGCCGGCGGATGCTCGTCGGCGGGGAGTGGGTGCAGCGCGACGACGACCGGCCCGAGACCGTCCGGCACCGGCTGGAGGTCTACCGGGAACAGACCGCACCGCTGTCGGGGTTCTACGACGGCGAGGGGCTGCTGTCGCGCATCGACGCGATCGGCACCATCGAGGAGGTCACCGCGCGCGTGATGACCGCACTCGGGCAGCCCGGACGGTCTGACCACAGCTGAGGGGCGGCGCCGCGCATGTCGGCCGGGATCCTGACCCGCCTCCCGCTGCTGGCGAAGTGGAGTGGACGCATGATCCAGATCAAGACGCCGCAGGAGATCGAGCTCATGCGCGGCGCCGGCCTCGTCGTCGCGAGGGCGATCGGCGCCGTGCGCGCCGCCGTCCGGCCGGGCGTGACCACCGGTGAGCTCGACGCCATCGCCGAAGACACCATCCGGTCGGCCGGGGCGGTTCCCTCGTTCCTGGGCTACCACGGCTTCACCGGCAGCATCTGCGCCTCGATCAACGACGAGGTCGTGCACGGCATCCCGGACCCGGGGCGGGTGCTCGCCGAGGGCGACAACATCTCCATCGACTGCGGTGCCATCCTCGACGGCTGGCACGGGGACTCCGCCGTCACCGTGACGGTCGGCCCGCCGTCGACCGAGGACGCCGCGCTCATCGCCGTCACCGAGCGGAGCATGTGGGCGGGGCTGGCCCGGGCGGTCGCCGGCGGCCGGCTCACCGACATCAGCGCCGCCGTCGAGCAGGCGATCACCGCGGAGTCGCACCCCTACGGCATCGTCGACCACTACGGCGGCCACGGGATCGGCACCGAGATGCACCAGGACCCGCACGTCCTCAACTACGGCCGGCCCGGTCGCGGTCCCCGGCTGGTGCCGGGCCTGGCGCTGGCCATCGAGCCGATGGTGACCGTGGGCGACCCCGCCACCGTCGAGCTCGACGACGGCTGGACCGTGGTCACCAAGGACGGGTCGCGGGCCGCGCACTTCGAGCACACCGTCGCCATCACCCCCGAGGGGCCCTGGGTCCTGACGGCGGAGGACGGCGGCGTCGCGGGGCTGGCCCCCTTCGGGATCACGCCCCGCACCTGAGGGAGGACCCTCCGCCGGGTCTCCGCTGTGACCGAGGCCGGGTTGGAGCGGTCCGTCGCAGCGGGGTACAGTGAACGACGGCGTTCGCGCCGCTCTGTCGTCGTGCTGTGGCCGCACGGCGCGGGGCGCCCTCGCGAGAGCGTCTGCACCACCTGGTCTGCAACCACCGCGCGCGACCTGCCGGCCCCGGCATGGTCGCACGCGACTCCAGCACCACACCACCAGCACCACCGAGTCAGGGAGGCCGTGTCGGGCATGGCGAAGAAGGACGGGGCCATCGAGGTCGAGGGTCGCGTCGTCGAGCCGCTGCCCAACGCGATGTTCCGGGTCGAGCTGCAGAACGGGCACCGGGTGCTCGCCCACATCAGCGGCAAGATGCGCCAGCACTACATCCGCATCCTGCCGGAGGACCGCGTCGTCGTGGAGCTCTCGCCCTACGACCTGACACGCGGTCGCATCGTCTACCGCTACAAGTGACCGCCGCCGACGCGGGGCACCTCCCGGTGCCGTGCGGGCGGCCATCGATCGACAGGAATGAGGGGCGGCACAGGTGAAGGTCCAGCCGTCGGTGAAGAAGATCTGCGACAAGTGCAAGGTGATCCGCCGGCACGGCCGGGTCATGGTCATCTGCGACAACGCCCGCCACAAGCAGCGGCAGGGCTGAGGGAGTACCTGAGACATGGCACGACTGGCCGGCGTCGACCTGCCCCGCGAGAAGCGGATGGAGATCGCGCTCACCTACATCTACGGGATCGGCAAGGCGCACGCCAAGGAGACCCTGGCGGCGACCGGTGTCAGCCCGGACCTGCGCGTCAAGGACCTCGGCGACGAGGACCTGCTGAAGCTGCGCGACTACATCGACGAGCACTTCCGCGTCGAGGGTGACCTCCGCCGCGAGGTGGCCGCGGACATCCGCCGCAAGATCGAGATCGGCGCCTACCAGGGTCTGCGGCACCGCCGCGGCCTGCCGGTGCACGGTCAGCGCACCCGCACCAACGCGCGCTCGAGCAAGGGCCCGCGCAAGACCATCGCCGGCAAGAAGAAGGCCGGCAAGAAGTAAGGCCGTCAGCGCGCCGTCGCAGCGACCCGTGAGGGCGGGAGCGACGGCGCGCGACGTGCTGCACCTGGCCACTGATCAGAAGGAAACCGGAGAGAGATGCCTCCCAGGGCTCGTGCCGCGGCCGGCGCCAAGAAGGTCCGCCGCAAGGAGAAGAAGAACGTCGCCCACGGCGCCGCGCACATCAAGAGCACGTTCAACAACACGATCGTGTCGATCACCGACCCGACCGGCAACGTGATCAGCTGGGCCTCCGCCGGCCACGTGGGCTTCAAGGGCTCGCGCAAGTCGACGCCGTTCGCCGCCCAGATGGCCGCCGAGAACGCCGCGCGCAAGGCCCAGGAGCACGGCATGCGCAAGGTCGACGTCTTCGTGAAGGGCCCCGGCTCCGGCCGTGAGACGGCGATCCGCTCGCTGCAGGCCACCGGCCTCGAGGTCGGGCAGATCCAGGACGTGACCCCGCAGCCGCACAACGGCTGCCGCCCCAAGAAGCGCCGCCGGGTCTGACCGGCCACTGACGAGACGAACGAGGAGTACCTGACGTGGCCCGTTACGCCGGAGCCGACTGCCGGATGTGCCGGCGCGAGAAGATGAAGCTGTTCCTCAAGGGCAGCAAGTGCGAGTCCCCGAAGTGCCCGATCGAGATCCGGCCCTACCCGCCGGGCGAGCACGGCCGGGGCCGCAGCAAGGACAGCGAGTACCTCCTGCAGCTGCGCGAGAAGCAGAAGGCCCGCCGCATCTACGGCGTCCTCGAGAAGCAGTTCCGCGGCTACTACGAGGAGGCCAACCGCAAGACCGGCAAGACCGGTGAGGTCCTGCTGCAGATCCTCGAGTCCCGCCTGGACAACGTCGTGTACCGGGCCGGCTGGGGCGAGAGCCGCGACATGGCCCGCCAGCTGGTCAAGCACGGCCACATCCGGGTCAACGGCCGCAAGGTCGACATCCCGTCCTACCGGGTGAGCGCGAACGACATCATCGAGGTCGCCGAGAAGTCGCGGCGGATGGTGCCCTTCGAGATCGCCCAGGCCCGCGCCGGCGAGCGGCCCGTGCCGCCGTGGCTGGAGGTCATCAGCGGCCAGCTGCGCGCCGTCGTCCACAGCGTCCCGGCCCGCCAGGTGATCGACACCCCGGTCCAGGAGCAGCTGATCGTCGAGCTCTACTCCAAGTAAGGGCTCGCAGCACCACCAGCACGACAGCACCACCCGGCCCCGGCGGGCGGACCGATGTCCGCCGGGGCCTGCACCACCCCCCTCACGGCGTCATATGGCGGGCGCCGGAGGACAGTGAAGGAGATCCACCGTGCTCATCGCACAGCGACCCACGCTGACCGAGGAGACCCTCACCGAGCAGCGCTCGCGGTTCGTCATCGAGCCGCTGGAGCCCGGCTTCGGCTACACCCTCGGCAACTCCCTGCGCCGCACCCTCCTGTCGTCGATCCCCGGTGCTGCCGTGACCAGCATCCGGATCGAGGGCACCCTGCACGAGTTCACGACCGTGCCCGGGGTCAAGGAGGACGTCACCGAGATCATCCTCAACCTCAAGGGCCTGGTCGTCAGCTCCGACTCCGACGAGCCGGTGACCATGTACCTGCGCAAGCAGGGCCCCGGTGAGGTCACCGCCGCCGACATCGCGCCCCCGGCCGGTGTCGAGGTGCACAACCCCGACCTGCACATCGCCACCCTCAACGGCAAGGGCCGGCTGGAGATCGAGCTCGTCGTCGAGCGCGGCCGCGGCTACGTGCCCGCCCCGCAGAACAAGCAGCCCGGCCAGGAGATCGGCCGCATCCCGGTCGACTCGATCTACTCGCCGGTCCTCAAGGTCACCTACGCCGTCGAGGCCACCCGCGTCGAGCAGCGCACCGACTTCGACCGCCTCGTCGTCGACGTCGAGACCAAGCCGTCGATCGCCCCGCGCGACGCCATCGCCTCCGCCGGCTCCACGCTGGTCGAGCTGTTCGGCCTGCTGCGCGAGCTGAACGTCGACGCCGAGGGCATCGAGGTCGGCCCCAGCCCGGCCGAGGCCGCCGACATCGCCAACTTCTCGATGCCGATCGAGGACATGGACCTCACCGTCCGGTCCTACAACTGCCTCAAGCGCGAGGGCGTGCACACCGTCGGCGAGCTCGTCACCCGCTCCGAGGCCGACCTGCTCGACATCCGCAACTTCGGGGCCAAGTCGATCGACGAGGTCAAGATGAAGCTGGCGGCCATGGGCCTCGCGCTCAAGGACAGCCCGCCCGGGTTCATCCCGACCTCCGTCGAGAGCTACGACGAGGGCTACGAGACCGACGCCTACCACGGCACCGGCGAGTACGGCACCGAGTACGGGCAGGTCCAGTACGACGACGGCTCCTACCAGGAGACCGAGCAGCTCTGACGCTGCACCGGCCGGGCGGCGGGGTACCCCACCGCCCGGCCGAGGGCTCCCCGGCCACCACACCGGGCCCCGCCACACCGAGCACGAACGCACAGCAGCACCTGGACGCAGCCGGCAGCGCCCGCCCGGCCGCCTGAGGAAGGACCGACATGCCCACCCCCACCAAGGGCCCCCGTCTCGGCGGGTCCCCCTCGCACGAGCGGCTGATGCTGGCCAACCTGGCCACCTCGCTGTTCGAGCACGGGCGGATCACCACCACCGAGGCCAAGGCCAAGCGGCTGCGTCCGTTCGCCGAGAAGCTGGTGACCTTCGCCAAGCGCGGTGACCTGCACGCCCGCCGTCAGGTCATGACGGTCATCCGGGACAAGGACGTCGTCCACCACCTGTTCGCCGAGATCGGCCCCCGCTTCGAGAACCGGCCGGGCGGCTACACCCGCATCACCAAGGTCGGCCCGCGCAAGGGCGACAACGCGCCCATGGCCGTCATCGAGCTGGTCGAGGCGCTGACCGTCGCGCAGCAGGCCGTCGGCGAGGCCGAGCGCGCCCGCGGCACCCGCTTCGCCTCCGGTGCCGGCGCGGCGTCGGCCTCCGGTGAGGTCACCGCCGACGCCATCGAGGCCGCCGACGCCGACACCCCGAGCGCCGACGCGGACACCACCGAGGAGTCGGACACCCTCGCGTCGGAGAACGAGGCCGTGGCTGCCGCCGAGGGCGGGGCCGAGGCCACCGACGCCGACGACGCGGCCACCGCCGACGCCACCGAGACCGTCGCCGCCGACGCCGAGACTCCCGGCGACGCCGAGACCCCGGGCGACGGCGCGGCCCCCGGCGGCACCCGGTGACCAGCGCGGAGCGCCCCGGCGAGGGCGGCAACGCCGGCGCCGTCGGCGTCCCCGCCAGCGGCGGTGACCAGGGCGCGACGTTCGCCGGCGAGACCACCGGCCCCGGGGGCGACACCTCCCCGGCCGTGACCGCCGGCGAGGTCGACCCCGAGGCGCAGCAGGTCGTCACCGACGTGTTCAGCCCCGACGGCGACCGCCAGGACGACAGCGACGTCCGGCCGGAGCCGCAGCGGGAGAACGCCGCGGTCGTCGACGACCCGACGCTGCCGCCGGACGTGGCCCGCGCGGCCGCCGCGGAGATCGAGGCCGCCGAGCTGGGCGACGCGGCCACCTCCGGCACGCTCTCGCCGGGCGGCGAGTCCGCGCCCGACCCCCGGTGAGCGCTCGCTGAGCAGCCACCACCCGACGGACGAGCCCGCCACCGACACCGGTGGCGGGCTCGTCCGTCTCCGCCTCGACCTCGCCTACGACGGCACCGGCTTCTCCGGCTGGGCCCGCCAGCCCGGGCGGCGCACCGTGCAGGCCGAGCTCGAGGCCGGCCTGACGACGGTGCTGCGCACGCCGGTGCACCTGACCGTCGCCGGCCGCACCGACACCGGCGTGCACGCGACCGGGCAGGTCGCCCACGCCGACGTGCCGCGGGACGCGTGGGTCGCGCAGGCCGGGCGCCTGGTCCGCCGGCTGCGCGGCGTCCTGCCGCCCGACGTCGCCGTCCGCGCCGTCACCGAGGCGCCGCCGGGCTTCGACGCCCGCTTCGCCGCGCTGGCCCGGCACTACGCCTACCGCCTCACCGACGCCGACGGCGGCCCGTCGCCGCTGCGCCGGGCCGACACGGTGGGCTGGCCGCGGCGCCTCGACGCCGGTGCCATGGACGCGGCCGCCGAGCTGCTGCTCGGCCGGCACGACTTCGCCGCGTTCTGCCGTCGCCGCGAGGGCGCGACCACCATCCGCACGCTCCTGGCGCTGGGCGTGGCCCGCGACGGCGACGTGGTGACCGTCGAGGCCTCCGCCGACGCCTTCTGCCACTCGATGGTGCGCAGCCTCGTGGGGGCGCTGCTCGCCGTCGGTGAGGGCCGCCGCGAGCCCGGGTGGCCGGCCGCCCTGCTGACCCGGGCCCGGCGCGCCGACGAGGTCGCCGTCGCCCCGCCCGGCGGGCTGACGCTGCTGCGCGTCGACTACCCGGCCGACGCCGACCTGGCGGCCCGCGTGCAGGTCACCCGCGCGCTGCGCAGCTGAGTCACGGCAGCGCCGCGACGGCCTCCTCGATCGGCGTCGAGCCGCCGACGAGCTCGACCACCTCGTCGGCCTTCCCGGAGTCGAGCAGTGCGACCAGGACGGCGGCGACGTCGTCGCGCGGGACGTCGCCGGGCTCGACGCCGTGGTCGAGGGTGACCCGCCCGGTGCCGGGGTCGTCGGTGAGCCGTCCCGGCCGCAGGATCACCGTGTCCAGCGCGGTGCGCGGGAGGATCACGTCCTCGGCGCGCAGCTTGGCCTGCAGGTAGGTGGCGAAGACGGGGTCCATGCCCTTCGGCGTCCCCTGCCGGGCCTGCTCGACGCCCATCGAGGACACCAGCAGGTAGCGGCGGACGCCGGCGCGCTCGGCGGCGTCGGCGAGCAGCACCGCGGCGGCGTGGTCGACGGTGTGCTTGCGGGCCGCGCCGCTGCCCGGGCCGGCGCCCGCGGCGAAGACGACGGCGTCGGCTCCCCGCACGGCCTCGGCGACCTCGTCGACCGAGGCGGACTCGAGGTCCAGGACGGCCGGCGTGACGCCGTCGGACTCCAGGTCGGCGGCGTGGTCGGGGTTGCGGACGATCCCGACCACGGTGTCCCCGCGGCCGCTCAGCAGCCGGCCGAGGCGGCGGGCGACCTGTCCGTGGGCACCGGCGATGGCGACGCGCATGGCGCCGTCCTACCACCCTCCGGCGGGCGCGGTCACCCCCAGCCCAGTTCGCCGGCGGCCGCGCGGGCACGGGCGAGGTCGGCGGGGGTGTCGCAGTCGGTCCACGGCGGCGGCGTGCCGGGCCGCCGGCCGGGCCGGTGACGGGTGACCGACAGCGCGGCCAGCACCCGGCGCACCGGCACGGGACCGCGCGCGCCGGCGAGGGCGCGCCGCAGCGCCGCCGTCCGCCAGATCCCCAGCAGGTACTGGTCGCGGCCGGCGTCGTCGACGACGAGGACGCCGTCGCCGGTGAGCAGCCCGCGCAGCTCCCGGACCAGCGCGGGGGTCACGAACGGCAGGTCGCCGGCGAGGACCGCGACCACGTCGGTGTCGACGGCGGCGACGCCGGTGCGCATCGCGGCGACCGGGCCGCCGCCGGGCGGCTGCTCGCGCACCACGACGACGTCGTCGGGCACCGGCTGCGGCGGGCCGACGACGACCCGCGGGCCGGCGTCGGCGACGGCGTCGAGCACGGCGGCCAGCATCGTGCGGCCGCCGACCAGCAGCTGCGGCTTGGCCCGGCCGCCGAGCCGGGCCGCGCGGCCGCCGGCGAGCACCACCGCCGCGTAGGGCGGGAGCGGGTCCGCTGCGGTCACGGAGCGACCGTAGGGGTCGGGCCTGGGTACCGTCGCTGATCGTGGGACGAGTCACCAGCCGCACCCCCGTGCTGCGCATCCGGGGCCCCGTGCGCACCACCCGGCCCGACACGGTGGCCGCGGAGGAGCCGCTGGAGATCCGGCTGGACGGCACGCCGCTGGCGGTCACCATGCGCACGCCCGGCGCGGACTTCGACCTGGTGCACGGCTTCCTGGCCACCGAGGGGGTCATCGGGGGAGTCGAGGACGTCGCCGGGTTGCGCTACTGCAACTCCGTCGACGACGAGGGCCGCAACACCTACAACGTCGTCGACGTCGACCTGGCCGCCGGCGTCGAGGCGCCGGCCACCGCGCTGGACCGGAACTTCCTCACCTCGAGCTCCTGCGGCGTCTGCGGCAAGGCGAGCATCGACGCGATCCGCACCCGCACCCGCCACGACGTCGCCGCCGACGCCACCCGGCTGGAGCTGGCGACCCTGCTGGCGATGCCCGACCGGCTGCGCGCGGCGCAGGAGGTGTTCAGCAGGACCGGCGGGCTGCACGCCGCGGGGCTGTTCACCGCCGACGGTGAGCTGGTGGCGCTGCGCGAGGACGTCGGGCGGCACAACGCGGTGGACAAGGTGGTCGGCGACGCGGTGCGCGCGGGCCGGCTGCCGCTGTCCGGGCACGTGCTCATGGTCAGCGGGCGGGCGAGCTTCGAGCTGACCCAGAAGGCGGCGATGGCCGGGATCCCGGTGCTGGCCGCGGTGTCGGCGCCGTCGTCGCTGGCGGTGGAGCTGGCCGCCGACGTGGGCATCACGCTGGTCGGCTTCCTGCGCGGCGACGGCTGCAACGTCTACACCCGCTCCGACCGCCTCGTCCTGCCCGACTGACGCCGAGCGGGTGCGCCCACGCCGCGCTCCCGGGCCGGGAACACGGCGCCGGCGCACACGCTCAGGGCCGCGGGTGGTCGCCGCCGCGCAGCTGGGACACCACGTGGGGGAGGAGCGGCCCCAGCACCGCCAGCCCGTCGCGCACGCCGCCGGTCGAGCCGGGCAGGTTGACGATCAGCGTCCGCCCCGCGGTGCCGGCGACGCCGCGGGAGAGCACCGACGTCGGCACCTCCCCCTCCCCGTAGCGGCGCACCGCCTCGGCCAGCCCCGGCGCGTCCCGCTCGACCACCGCACGGGTGGCCTCGGGCGTGACGTCGGTGGGGGACAGCCCGGTGCCGCCGGTGGTGAGGACGACGTCGGCCCCGGACGCGACCGCCTCGCGGAGGACGGCGACCAGCGCGTCGACGTCGTCGGGGCGCACGTGCGGCCCCTCGACGGCGAACCCGAGCTCGCGCAGCCCCTCGGCCAGCACCTGCCCGCTGCGGTCGTCGTAGACGCCGGCCGAGGCCCGGTTGGAGGCGGTGACGACGACGGCCCGCGCGCCCTCGGGGAGGGTCACCGCCGCCACTCCCCGCTCCTGCCGCCGGACTTGGCCAGCAGCCGCACGTCGGTGATGGCGGCCCGCGGGTCCACGGCCTTGACCATGTCGATCACCGTGAGCCCGGCGACGGCGACCGAGGTCAGCGCCTCCATCTCCACGCCGGTGCGGTCGGCGGTGCGCGCGGTCGCGGTGATCTCGACGGCGTCGTCGGCGACGGTCACGTCCACCGTCACGCCGTGCAGCGCGATCGGGTGGCACAGCGGGACGAGGTCCGGCGTCCGCTTGGCCCCGGCGATGCCGGCGATCCGCGCGACGGCCACCGCGTCGCCCTTGGGGACCCCCTCGTCGCGCAGCAGCGCCACCACCTCGGGGCTGACCAGCACCCGCCCGGCGGCGGTGGCCTCGCGGGCGGTGACGGGCTTGGCGGAGACGTCGACCATGCGGGCGGCGCCCGTCTCGTCGACGTGCGTCAGCCGGTCGCTCACTGCAGTGCTCCTTCGATCAGGACGACGTCGACCGCAGCGCCCGCGGGCAGCTCGGTGACGTCCTCGGGGACGACGACCAGGCAGTTGGCCCGGGCGAGGTGGGCGACCAGGTGCGAGCCGGGCCCGCCCACCTGGGAGACGCGGCCGGCGTCGTAGCGACCGCGCAGGAACTGCCGCCGCCCGGCGGGGGAGCGCAGCGGCGCGGTGAGCTCGGCGGGCGCCCGCAGCCGGCCGGGGGCGGCGTGGCCGAGCGCCCGGCGCAGGGCGGGGCGGACGAAGACCTCGAAGGACACGAACGAGCTCACCGGGTTCCCCGGCAGCGTCACCACCGGGACGCCGTCGACGGTGCCCGCGCCCTGCGGCCCGCCGGGCTGCATCGCCACCTTGACGAACTCGACGGTGCCCAGCGTGCGGAAGGCGTCCTTGACCACCTCGTAGGCACCGGCGCTCACCCCGCCGCTGGTGACCAGCAGGTCGGCGTCGGCCAGCTCGGCGCGCACGGTGGCGAGGAACTGGTCGACGTCGTCGGGGACGAAGTGCAGCCGCCGGGCGGTGCCGCCGGCGTCCTCGACCGCCGCGCACAGCAGCAGCGAGTTGGACTCGTAGACCTGCCCGGGCAGCAGCGGCTCGCCCGGCTCCACCAGCTCGCTGCCGGTGGACAGCACCAGCACCCGCGGCCGGCGGCGCACCCACAGCGTGCGCGCCCCGACGGCGGCGGCCAGGCCGAGCTGCGCGGCGCCGAGCGGGCTCCCGGCCTCCAGCGCCACGGTGCCGGCGGTGATGTCCTCCCCGGCCCGGCGCAGGTGGGTGCCGGCGGTGGGGGCGTCGCGGATCTCGACGACGTCGGTGGCGGCGTCGGTGAGCTCGACGGGCACGACGACGTCGGCGCCGGGCGGGAGCAGCCCTCCGGTCATGATCCGCTGCACGGTCCCCGGGGCGAGCGGGAGCACGCCGGTGCGGCCGGCCGGGATGTCGTCGGCGACGGGGAGCCGGACGGGGAGCGCCGCGACGTCCGCCGAGCGGACGGCGTAGCCGTCCATCGCCGAGTTGTCGAAGCCGGGCAGCGGGACGGCGGCGGGCACGTCGCGGGCGAGCACGCGCCGGTGCGCCGCGGCCACCGGCACCTCCTCCTCGCCGAGGGGCGCGAGCAGGGCGGCCACCACCGCCTGGTGTTCCTCGACCGTGCGCACCCGGTCATCCTGGCCGATGGCCGCGGACCCGGCTGGCGGGCCCGTCGACCCGGGTCGCGCGTGCCCGCCGGTCCGCGGCATAGGAAGCTCTTCCCGGGTCCGCGCGCCGCAGACGTGCGGAGAGCTTCCTGTGCCTGCACGAGAGGGGTGCCGACGTGGCCGAGTACGAGCGGATGCTGGCCGCCAACGAGGAGTGGGCGCGACGCTTCCCGGGCGAACTGCCCGTGGCGCCGGCGCGCAAGGTCGCCGTGGTCGCCTGCATGGACTCCCGGATGCCGCTGTTCCCGCTGTTGGGGCTCGACGTGGGCGACGCGCACGTCATCCGCAACGCCGGCGGGGTGGTCACCGACGACACCATCCGCTCGCTGACGATCTCCCAGCACCTGCTGGGGACCCGGGAGATCGTCCTGGTCCACCACACCGACTGCGGGCTGCAGAAGACCGACGACGCCGCCTTCGCCGACCTCGTCGAGCAGGCCACCGGCGCCCGCCCGCCGTGGCCGGCCCGCACCTTCAGCGACCCCGACGACGACGTCCGCGAGTCGATCCGGCTGCTGCAGGAGAGCCCGTTCCTGCTGTCGAAGGACGTCTGCGGCACCGTCTACGACGTCTCCACCGGGCAGCTGCGCCGGGTGGGCTGAGCCCGGTCGCCGCCCGCCGCGGGCTCCCGGGCGGCCGGCCGGCCGCGGCGGACCGGCTGGTATCGTCGTCGGCTGGTGCGCGGCCGCCGGCTGGTGCGCGCGCGCCGCTCCGTCTCCCGTGCTCGGTGAGGCGATCCCACCAGCCGCCCCGACGACGACGGAGGACACGAGCGCCGTGCGCACGTACTCACCCAAGCCCGGCGAGGTCGACCGGGTCTGGCACGTCATCGACGCCACCGACGTGGTGCTCGGTCGACTCGCCAGCCAGATCGCGACCCTGCTGCGCGGCAAGCACAAGCCCCAGTTCGCACCGCACGTGGACGTCGGCGACTTCGTCGTCGTCGTGAACGCCGGCAAGGTCGCCCTGACCGGCTCCAAGCGGGACCAGAAGACCGCCTACCGGCACTCCGGCTACCCGGGCGGCCTGCGGGCCATCAACGTCGGCGACCAGATCCGCACGCACCCCGACCGGGTCGTCGAGCGCGCCGTCAAGGGCATGCTGCCGCACAACAGCCTCGGCCGGCAGATGCTCAAGAAGCTGAAGGTGTACGCGGGCCCCGAGCACCCGCACGCCGCCCAGCAGCCGAAGACCTTCGAGATCAAGCAGGTGGCCCAGTGACCACGCCCGTGACGACCGTGACCGACGCCGAGGGGCGTCCCGTCCAGACCGTCGGCCGGCGCAAGGAGGCCGTCGTCCGCGTGCGGCTCGTGCCCGGCACCGGCCAGTTCCAGCTCAACGGCCGCACCCTCGAGCAGTACTTCCCGAACAAGGTGCACCAGCAGCTGGTCCGCGAGCCGCTGGTGACCCTCGAGAAGGCCGAGCAGTACGACGTCGTCGGCCTGCTCAAGGGCGGCGGCGTCACCGGCCAGGCCGGCGCGCTGCGCCTGGCCATCGCCCGCGCCCTCATCGAGGTCGAGGCCGAGGACCGTCCCGCCCTGAAGAAGGCCGGCTTCCTCACCCGCGACGCGCGGGTCAAGGAGCGCAAGAAGTACGGCCTGAAGAAGGCCCGCAAGGCGCCTCAGTACTCGAAGCGCTGACCGGCACCGCCGTGGGTCGCCTCTTCGGGACCGACGGCGTCCGGGGTCGGGCCAACGCCGACCTCACGCCGGAGCTCGCCCTCTCGGTGGCCCGTGCGGCCGCCGGTGTGCTCGCCGACCGCGACGGGACCTCGCGTCCCGTCGCGGTCGTCGGCCGTGATCCCCGCGCCAGCGGGGAGATGCTCGAGGCCGCCGTGGTCGCGGGCCTGGCCAGCGCGGGCGCCGAGGTGCTCCGCGTGGGCGTGCTCCCGACCCCGGCCGTCGCCTTCCTCACCGCCGGGACCGGCGCCGACCTCGGCGTCATGATCTCGGCGAGCCACAACCCGATGCCCGACAACGGCATCAAGCTGTTCAGCCGCGGCGGCCACAAGCTGCCCGACGCGGTCGAGGCGGCGATCGAGTCGACCGTGCTCGCCGGCGACGCGGCCGGCCACCGGCCCGTCGGGGCCGAGATCGGGCGGGTCCGCGACCTGCCCGGCGGCGCCGCCGACTACGCCGCCCACCTGCTGGCCACGCTGCCCGCGCCCGTCGCGGGGCTGCGGCTGGTCGTCGACTGCGCGCACGGCTCGGCGGCCACCTGCGCGCCGGACGTCTACCGCCGCGCCGGCGCCGAGGTCACCGTCATCGGCGGCGAGCCCGACGGCCGCAACATCAACGACGGCGTCGGCTCGACCCACCTGGGCCCGCTGACGCAGGCCGTGCGGGAGACCGGCGCCGACCTCGGCATCGCCCACGACGGCGACGCCGACCGCTGCCTGGCCGTCACCGCCACCGGCGAGGTCGTCGACGGCGACGCGATCCTCGCCGTCTGCGCGCTCGGCCTCAAGGAGCGCGGCGCGCTGGCGCAGGACACCGTCGTCGCCACCGTGATGAGCAACCTCGGCTTCCACCACGCCATGCGCGACGCCGGCATCGGGGTGCACACCACCGCCGTCGGCGACCGCTACGTGCTCGAGGCGCTGCGCGCCCGCGGGTTGTCCCTCGGCGGGGAGCAGAGCGGCCACCTGGTCTTCCTCGACCACGCCACCACCGGCGACGGCCTGCTCACCGGGCTGGCGCTGCTCTCGCGCATGTCGGTCACCGGGGCGCCGCTGGCCGAGCTCGCCGCGGTGGTGCAGCGCCTGCCGCAGACGCTGGTCAACGTGCCGGTCCGCGACCGCATCGCCGTCGTGGAGAGCGACACCGTCGCCGCCGCGGTCAACGCCGCCGAGGAGGAACTCGGCGACGACGGCCGGGTGCTGCTGCGCCCCTCGGGCACCGAACAGCTGGTGCGGGTGATGGTCGAGGCGCCCACCCAGGAGCACGCCGACGCCGTCGCCCGGCGCCTCGCCGAGGTCGTCGCCGCCGTCGGCTGACAGCCGGTGAGGCGGCTGGGACGGCCGGTACGTCTCACACCTCGGAGGGACGGATCGGTCCACCTCCGCCGGTACCCTCGGTGCACATGTGCGGCATCGTCGGCTACGTCGGCCCCAAGAACGCCCTGGACGTCGTCCTCGAGGGCCTGCGGCGGCTGGAGTACCGGGGCTACGACTCCGCGGGCGTGGCCGTCCGCGTGGGCGGCCCGGACTCCGGGGAGCTGGCCACGGCCAAGAAGGCCGGCAAGCTCGCCAACCTCGAGAAGGTGCTGGCCGACGCGCCGCTGCCCGAGTCCACGATCGGCATCGGGCACACCCGGTGGGCCACCCACGGGGGCCCCACCGACCGCAACGCCCACCCGCACCTGTCCGCCGACGGCCGGGTGGCCGTGATCCACAACGGGATCATCGAGAACTTCGCCGCGCTGCGGGCCGAGTGCGAGGCCGCCGGCGTCGAGATGCGCTCGGAGACCGACACCGAGGTCGTGTCCCACCTGCTGGCCGCCGCCTACGAGCGGCAGCCCGAGGGCGCCGGCCGGCTGGCCGAGGCGATGCGCGCGGTCAGCCGCCGGCTGGAGGGTGCGTTCACCCTGGTCGCCGCGCACGCCGACGAGCCCGACACGCTGGTCGCCTCCCGCCGCAACAGCCCGCTGGTCGTCGGCGTGGGCGACGGCGAGTACTTCCTCGGCTCCGACGTCGCCGCGTTCATCGCGCACACCCGCGAGGCCCGCGAGCTCGGCCAGGACCAGGTCGTCGAGATCGACCGCACCCGCGGGCTGACCGTCACCGACTTCGACGGCGCCCCGGCCGAGCCCACCGCCTACACCGTCGACTGGGACGCCGCGGCCGCCGAGAAGGGCGGTCACGACTGGTTCATGCTCAAGGAGATCGCCGAGCAGCCGCACGCCATCGCCGACACCCTGCTCGGGCGGCTCGGCGACGAGGGCGAGCTGGTCCTCGACGAGGTGCGGCTGTCCGACCAGGACCTGCGCGACGTCGACAAGGTCTTCGTCGTCTCCTGCGGCACCAGCTACCACGCCGGGCTGATCGCCAAGTACGCCATCGAGCACTGGACCCGCATCCCGGTCGAGGTCGAGGTGGCCAGCGAGTTCCGCTACCGCGACCCGGTGCTGGACCGCTCGACGCTGGTCGTCGTCATCAGCCAGTCCGGCGAGACGATGGACACCCTCATGGCGCTGCGCCACGCCAAGGACCAGAAGGCCCGCGTGCTGGCCATCTGCAACGTCAACGGCTCGACGATCCCGCGCGAGTCCGACGCCGTGCTCTACACGCACGCCGGCCCGGAGATCGCCGTCGCCTCGACGAAGAGCTTCCTGGCGCAGATCGTCGCCTGCTACCTCGTGGGCCTTTTCCTCGCCCAGGTGCGCGGCATCAAGTACGCCGACGAGGTCGCCGCGATCGTCTCCGAGCTGCAGAAGCTGCCCGAGGCCGTCGAGCAGGTGCTCACCCAGATGGAGCCGGTGCGCGAGCTCGGCCGCTCGCTGGCCGACGCCGACACCATCCTGTTCCTCGGCCGGCACGTGGGCTTCCCGGTGGCCCTCGAGGGCGCGCTCAAGCTCAAGGAGCTCGCCTACATCCACGCCGAGGGCTTCGCCGCCGGTGAGCTCAAGCACGGCCCGATCGCGGTGATCGACGAGGGCACGCCGGTCGTCGTCATCGCGCCGTCGCCCCGGGGCCGCAGCCTGCTGCACGGCAAGGTGGTCTCCAACATCCAGGAGGTCCGCGCCCGCGGCGCCCGCACGATCGTGATCGCCGAGGAGGGTGACGAGGACGTCGTCCCCTACGCCGACCACCTCATCCGCGTGCCCCGGACGCCGACCCTGCTCGCGCCGGTGGTGACCACGGTGCCGCTGCAGATCCTCGCCTGCGAGATCGCCGACACCCGCGGCTTCGACGTCGACCAGCCGCGCAACCTGGCCAAGAGCGTCACCGTCGAGTGAGGCCGCGCCACGATCAGGTGACCTGATCGTGGCGCGTCCTCCCGCACGGTGCACCGCGAGGGAGGACGCGCTGCGGTGCGGGAGGACGCGCTGCGGTGCGGGAGGACGCGCTGCGGTGGGCCAGGACGGCGGGCGACGCAGCGGCACGGCAGACTGACCCGGTGATCGTCGGGGTCGGGATCGACGTGGTCCCCGTGACCCGCTTCGCCGAGTCGCTGGTCCGCACCCCGGGCCTGCGCGACCGGCTGTTCACCGAGGCCGAGCAGACCACCCCGCGCGGCACGGAGCGCAGCGCCGAGTCGCTCGCCGCGCGGTTCGCCGCGAAGGAGGCGGTGGCCAAGACACTCGGCGCGCCAGGAGCGCTGCGCTGGCACGACGTCGAGGTGACCGTCGGCGACCACGGCCGGCCGCACCTGGCCGTCCGCGGCACGGTCGCCGCCCGGGCCGCGGAGCTGGGCATCACCCGCTGGCACCTGTCGCTGAGCCACGACGGCGGGATCGCCTCGGCGGTGGTCGTCGGCGAGGGGGCGCCGTGATCGGCCTGTCCACGGTCGCCGAGGTGCGCGCCGCGGAGGACGTGCTGCTCGCCGCCACCCGCGAGGGCGCGCTCGTGCAGCGCGCGGCCACCGGACTGGCCACCGTCTGCCTGCGCCTGCTCGGCCGGGCCCACGGCACCCGCGCCACGCTGCTCGTCGGCGGCGGCAACAACGGCGGCGACGCGCTGTTCGCCGGCGCGCACCTGGCCGCCCGCGGCGCCCGCGTCACCGCCGTCCTCCTCGACCCCGCCCGCGCCCACCCCGCCGGCCTGGCCGCGCTCCGCCGCGCCGGCGGGCGGGTGACCGGCCCCGACGGCGACGACGGGCTCGACCGCGCCGACCTCGTCCTCGACGGCATCGTGGGCATCGGCGGCCGCGGCGGGCTGCGCCCCGAGGCGGCGCGGCTGGCGCAGCGGGCCGCCACCGGACCCGGGCTGACGGTCGCCGTCGACGTCCCCAGCGGCGTCGACGCCGACACCGGTGCGGTCGAGGGCGCGGCCTTCCCCGCGCTGTACACGGTCACCTTCGGCGCGGTCAAGCCCGGGCTGGTCGTCGGGGAGGGGCGCGGCTACGCCGGCACGGTGCACCTGGTCGACATCGGCCTCGGCCCCCACCTCGCGCCCGCCCGCGCCCACCAGCTCACCGACGCCGACGTCGCCGTCCACCTGGAGCCACCGGGGCCGAGCGACGACAAGTACTCCCGCGGCGTGGTCGGCGTCGTCGCCGGCTCGGCGGCCTACCCCGGCGCCGGCGTGCTGTGCACCGGGGCGGCGCTGCGGACGCGCTGCGGCCTGGTCCGCCACGCCGGCCCCGCGGGCGACGCCGTGCGCGCGGCCTGGCCGGAGGTGATCGTCACCGACGGCGGACCCGGCGAGGCCGGCCGGGTGCAGGCCTGGGTGGTCGGCCCCGGCGCGGGCACCGACGACGACGCCCGCCGCGTGCTCGCCGAGGTGCTCGCCACCGACCTGCCCGTCGTGGTCGACGCCGACGCGCTGACGCTGGCCGCCCGCGAGCCGGAGCTGGTCCGGGGGCGGAGCGCGCCCACCGTGCTCACCCCGCACGACCGCGAGTTCGCCCGCTTCGGCGAGCCGGTGGGCGCCGACCGGATCGGCAGCGCCCGTCGGCTGGCCGCCGACCTCGGCGCCGTCGTCCTGCTCAAGGGCGACGCGACCGTCGTCGCCGCCCCCGACGGGACGGCGTTCGTCAACGCGACCGGCACGTCGGACCTGGCCACCGCCGGCAGCGGCGACGTCCTGTCCGGGATCCTCGGCTCGCTGCTGGCCACCGGTGCGCGCGCCGCCGAGGCCGCCGCGGCCGCCGCGCACCTGCACGGCCGCGCCGGTCAGGTCGCCGCCCAGCGGGGCCCGATCGTGGCCGGCGACCTGGTGCGGCGGCTCCCCGAGGCGGTGCAACGGGTCCGCGGTCCCGGCCTGGGACACTCGGGGGTGTGAACACACCCCGGGCCGAGGTGGTCGTCGACCTCGACGCGATCGCGGCGAACACCGCCGCGCTGCGCGAGCGGGTCGGCCGGCCGCTCATGGCCGTGGTCAAGGCCGACGGCTACGGGCACGGCCTGGTGCCCGCCGCGCGCGCGGTCCTCGCCGGCGGCGCCGACGCCCTCGGCGTCGCCGTGCTGGAGGAGGCGCTGGCGCTGCGCGCGGCCGGGGTGGCCGCGCCGCTGCTGGCCTGGCTGCACACGCCGGGCACCGACTTCGCCCCCGCCCTGGCCGCCGAGGTCGAGGTGTCGGTCAACGCGGAGTGGGGGCTCGCCGAGGTGGTCGACGCCGCCCGCGCCACCGGCCGCACCGCCCGGCTGCACCTGTTCGTCGACACCGGCCTGTCCCGCGAGGGCGCCACGATGGCCGACTGGCCCGGCCTGGTCGCCGCGGCCGCCCGCGCGCAGGACGCCGGCGAGGTCGAGGTCGTGGGGCTGTGGAGCCACATGGCCTACGCCGACGCCCCCACCCACCCCACGATCGGCGCCCAGGTGCGCCTGTTCGACGAGGCCGTCGACCTCGCCCGCGCCGCCGGGCTCGACGGCCGCCGGCACCTGGCCAACTCCGCGGCCACGGTGGCGCTGCCCGACACCTGGTACGACATGGTCCGCCCCGGGATCGCCCTCTACGGGCTCGACCCGCTCGGCGGCGACCCCGCCGTCCACGGCCTGCGGCCGGCGATGACGGTGCGGGCGAGGGTCGCGCTGACCAAGCGGGTGGCGGCCGGCGCCGGCGTCTCCTACGGCCACACCTACGCGCCGGCCACCGACACCACCCTGGCGCTGGTGCCGGTCGGCTACGCCGACGGCGTCCCGCGGGCCGCCGGCAACCGCGCGCCGGTGCTCGCCGGCGGCGCCCAGCGCGTCATCGCCGGGCGGGTGTGCATGGACCAGTTCGTCCTCGACGTCGACGACGCCGCGGTGGCGCCGGGCGACGCGGTGGTCCTGTGGGGTCCCGGCGACGGCGGCGAGCCCACCGCGCAGCAGTGGGCCGACGCGCTCGACACCATCCACTACGAGCTGGTCACCCGCGTCGGCGGGCGCTTCACCCGCCGGTACGTCGGGTCGGCGGGGGCGGTCTGATGGCACGCGGCACCGGCACGGCACGACCCGGGCTGGCCGGGGCGCTGGAGCGGCACCCGGCCGTCGGGGTCGCCGGCGCCGTCGTCGGTCTGGCGGCGGCCACCACCGCCGTCGGCGTCGCCGTGGCCCGGATCGCCACCCGCCGGGTGCGCGCGGAGCGGCTCGCGCCGGGCGGCGCGCTCCCCGAGGGCGCCAGCGACGCGCAACTGCGCGAGGACGACCCGCTCGGCCCGGCCTCGCGGCAGGCCGACCGCACCGCGCTGGTCCAGGCCGACGACGGCGTGCTGCTCGCGGTGGAGGAGGTCGGCCCGCTCGACGCGCCGCTGACCGTCGTCTTCGTGCACGGCTACACGCTGTCGATGGCGTCGTGGACCTTCCAGCGGCGGGCGCTGGGCGCCGAGCTGGCCACCGCCAACGGTCACCGGCCCGCGGCCCGGCTGGTCTTCTACGACCACCGCGGCCACGGCGCCTCCTCGCGCGGGCCGGCGGAGAACTCCACCATCGAGCAGCTCGCCCGCGACCTCGCCACGGTGCTGGAGACGCGGGTGCCCACCGGGCCGGTCGTGCTCGTCGGCCACTCCATGGGCGGGATGACCGTCATGGGCCTGGCCGACCTCCACCCGGAGCTGTTCGGCACGAAGGTGGCCGGGGTGGCGCTGGTGTCGACGTCGAGCGGCAACCTCGCCGACCTCGACTTCGGCCTGCCAGAGTTCCTGACCCGCGTGCGGGCCGCGGTGCTCCCGGTCGCGGCCTGGACGATGCGGCGCCGGCCGGCCTTCGCCGAGCGCACCCGCCGGCTGGCCGCCGACGTCGTCTCGGCGGCCACCTGGTCGCTGTCGTTCGCCTCCACCGACGTCGACCCGCGGCTGGGCCGCTACGTCGACGCGATGATCGCCGGCACCCCGGTCGACGTGATCGCGGAGTTCTACCCGGCGCTGGCCGGCCTCGACCAGACCGGTGCCCTCGCGCCGCTGCGGCGGGTGCCCACGCTGGTGCTCACCGGGGACGCGGACTCGATGATCCCGCCGGCGCACAGCGGCACCCTCGTCGAGCTGCTCGGCGGGGAGGGCCCGACCGTCGAGTACGTCGTCGTGCCCGACGCCGGGCACCTCGTGCCGCTGGAGAAGCCCGAGGAGGTCACCCGCGCGCTGGGCCGGCTGGTGCGCCGGGTGGCGGCGGAGACCGCGGGCCGGGTCCCGGGAGCCTAGAGCCGGCCGTCGGCCCCGCGGGCCAGCAGCCGGTCGCGGGTCCGCTGGGCGACGTCGCAGCCGTCGGCGTAGGAGAGCACCCACGGGGAGACCCCGCTGCCGGCCAGCACCGGCCGGCGCGGCGGCTCCAGCACCGCCGCGCGCAGCTCGGGGTCGGTCAGCCGCTCCCGGCCGTCGAGCGCGACGTGCAGCACCGGCCCGACGTCGGCCGCGCGGGCCCGCTCGAGCACCTGGCGCCCCGCCGCGGTCAGCCGTCCGAAGCGACCGAGCAGCCGCCGGCCGCGCAGCCACCGGGCGATGCCGGTGACCCGCTCGTCGGCCAGGGCCCGCCACCGCACCGTCTCCACCGAGCGGCGCCCCCGGCCGCCGACGGCGTCGAGGACGGCGGCCTCGACCGGGTGGCGCCGCCGCGGGTCGAGCACCTGCAGCTCCCCGGGGGCGACCGCGCGGACCCGGCCGGTGACGACCAGCGCCACCAGGGCCGTGTCGACCACCCGGTGCGGGCCGCCGGCGAGACAGGCGACGTCGTAGACGTCCGGCTGCTGCGTCATGGCGGCTCCTCCCGGCGCGGGGGCTCGGGCCAACGGTGACAGGACGCGGGCGGGCGCGGAAGCCCCCGGGCTCCGCCCGCCCGCCCGCCGTAGGGTCGGGCCGTGGCCGCCCCCCGTCCGCCCCGGTCCGACGCCACCGCCGAGGAGGTCGCCCGCACCGCCGCCGCGGCCGCCGACTGGGCCGCGCTGGCCGCGGCCGCCACGCCCTGCGTCGCCTGCCCCGAGCTGGCCGCCAGCCGCCAGCACGTCGTCGTCGGCGACCCCCCGGCGCGCGGGCGGGCGCGCTTCGCGCTGGTCGGCGAGGCGCCGGGCGCGACCGAGGACGGCACCGGCCGGCCCTTCGTCGGGAAGTCCGGGCAGCTGCTGGACCTGCTGCTCGCCGAGGCCGGGCTGGACCGCGCCGAGGCCGCCGTCCTCAACGTCGTCAAGTGCCGCCCACCGGGCAACCGCACGCCGAGGACGCCGGAGGTCGCCCGCTGCAGCGGCTGGCTGCGCCGGCAGCTGCAGCTGCTCGACCCGCCGGTCGTGGTGGCCCTCGGGCTGTCGTCGGCGAAGTGGTTCCTCGGGCCGAGGACCGTGCTCGGCGAGGCCCGCGGCCGCCCGCACGACGTCGACGGCCGCGCCGTCTGGGCCACCTACCACCCGTCGGCGGCCATCCGCTTCGGCCCGAACGGGGCGCCCCGCGCCGGGCTGCTGGCCGACCTGACCTCCGTCGCGGCGAGCCTGCGGTGAGGCGCGCGCACGTCCTGCCCACGGTCGAGGACACCCGGGCGCTGGGCGCGGCGCTGGCCGCCGTCGTCCGGCCCGGCGACCTCGTGGTGCTCACCGGCCCGCTGGGCGCCGGCAAGACCGCGCTCACCCAGGGCCTGGGCGCCGCCCTGGGGGTCGCCGAGCCGGTCACCTCGCCCACGTTCGTCATCGCCCGCGTGCACCGGGGCGGGCGGTTGCCGCTGGTGCACGTCGACGCCTACCGCCTCGGCGCGGCCGCCGACGTCGACGACCTCGACCTCGACGCCTCCACCGAGGAGTCGGTGACCGTCGTCGAGTGGGGCGCCGGGCTGGTCGAGCAGCTCGCCGACGAGCACCTGGAGGTCCGCCTGGACCGCCGCGACGACGACGTCCGCACCGCCGTCCTCGTCCCGCGCGGCCCCGGCTGGGAGACCCGGCTCGACGGCGCCCGGTGACCGCTGCCGGCCGGCGGCAGACCGTCGTCTTCGACCTGGACGGCACGCTCGTCGCCGGGGACTCCTTCGGCGCCTTCCTCCGCTCCCTGCTGGCGGGGCACCCCCTGCGGCTGGCCGCGGCGCTGCTCACTGCGCCGGTGTGGCTGCCGGCGCTCGGACTCGGTCCGGTGCGCGTGTCCGCTGAGCGCTGGCTCGTGTGGCTGGCCGCGGTGGGCCTCGACGCCGAGGCCTTCGCCGCGGCCGCCCGTTCGTTCGCCGGGGAGCACGCCGGCGTCGCGGGCGGTCGCGCCGCCGTGGCCGCGGTCGCCCGGCTCCGCGGGCACCTCGACCGTGGCGACAGGGTCGTCGTGGCCACCGCCTGCCCCGTGCCGCTGGCGGTCGAGGTGTGCCGGGTCATCGGGCTGGGCGAGGTCGAGGTGGTCGCCTCCGACCTGCGCCGCACGCGCTGGGGCCTGCCGTCCCGCACGGTCCCCGCGCGGGGTCGGGGCAAGCTGCAGGCGCTGCGGGCCGCCGGGGTCGCGCTGCCGGTGGACCACGCCTACTCCGACAGCGCCTCGGACCTGCCGCTGCTGCGTGCCGCCCGCGTCCCGCACGTGGTGGACCCCACGCCGCGGGACCTGGCCCGGCTGCGGCGGGAGCTCGGCGCGGACGTCGACCTGCTGCGCTGGGCGCAGCGCCGGGCGTGAGGGGACGACCGACGGCTGCCTCGCCGGGGCGGCGCCCGACCGGCAGGTCTAGCCTCGCGGCCGTGCTCCGGGTCGAGGTGCTGGCCCTGTCCGGCCCGGTGTTCGCCGCCCTGGCCGACGGCGACCTCCCTGCGGCGAACGCGGCGAGCCCGGTGCCGTTGCCGCCGGCCTTCGCCGATCCCGACTGGGCGCCGGTGTGGCGGATGCGGGCCGCGCAGGTGGCCGCCGACCCCGCGGTGGCCGAGTGGGTGACCGGCGTGGTCTGGGACCCGGACCGGCGGCTGGCCGTCGGCCGCGCCGGGTTCCACGGCCCGCCCGACGAGCGCGGCACGGTCGAGATCGGCTACGCCGTGCTGCCCGAGCACCGGCGCCGCGGGTACGCGCGGGCCGCGCTGGTGGCGCTGCTCGACCGCGCCCGCGCGGACCCGGCCGTGCGGGTGGTCCGGCTCTCGATCGCCCCGGACAACGTCGCGTCGCAGGCCGTGGCGCGGCCGTTCGGCTTCGTCGAGGTGGGCCGGGAGGTCGACCCCGACGACGGCCTCGAGATCGTCTACGAGGTCGGCGTGTGAGCGGCCCGCCGCTGGTACCCCGACGCGTGGGACTTCCCGGGCGGGCACCTCGAGCCCGGGGGAGGACGAGCCGGCCGCGCCGGCCCGGGAGCTGTCCGAGGAGCTCGGCGTGACCCCGCTGCAGGCCGACCGGGTGCCGGCCGTCGAGGACGCGGACCTGCACCTCGCGCTGTGGGCGGTGCGCGCCTGGGACGGCGAGCCGCGCAACCTGCAGCCCCACGCGCACGACGAGCTGCGCCGGGTGACCGCCGCGGACCTCCCGCGGCGGCACCTGGCCCACCCGCCTGGGCCGACGTCGTCCGCCGGCCGGCCGCGCCCCCGGCACCTGACCGCCGTCGTCCGGAGCCGGGACACCCGCGCGACTAACCTCGACGGTCGTGCTGGTCCTCGCCCTCGACACCGCGACCCCCACGCTGGTCGCCGGCGTCGCCCGCCGCTCCGCCGCAGGGGACGCCGAGGTCCTCGCCGAGCGCGCCGTCCCCTCGGGCAACCGGCACGCCGAGCTGCTGGTCCCCACCGTGCGGGAGGTGCTCGCGGCGGCCGGCCTCGCGCTCGCCGACGTCGACGCCGTCGTCGCCGGGCTGGGCCCCGGGCCGTTCACCGGGCTGCGGGTCGGGGTGGTCACCGCCGCGGCGCTCGCCGACGCGCGCGGCGTCCCGGCGGTCGGCGTGTGCTCCCTGGACGCCGTGGGGTCGGGAGCGCGCACGGTGGTCACCGACGCCCGGCGCAGGGAGGTCTACTGGGCCACCTACGACGCCGGGGGTGCGCGGGTGGACGGGCCCGGCGTCGTCCGTCCCGAGGACGCGGACCTCAGCGGGCCGCTGGTCGGCGACCCGCGGTTCACCGAGCGGCTGGGCGCCCCGGTGGAGCCGGCCGAGGTGACCACGGCCGGCCTGCTGCGCGCCGCGGCCGGGCCGCTGGCCGACCCCGCGTCGGCCGGGCCGCTCGTGCCGCTCTACCTGCGCCGTCCCGACGCCGTCCCGCCGACGTCGTTCAAGCCGGTGACCAGCGCATGACGGCGCGGCTGCGGCCGATGCGGCTGGCCGACCTCGACGCCGTCCTGGCGCTGGAGGAGGAGCTCTTCGCGCCCGACACCTGGACCCGCGCGATGTACCGCGACGAGCTGGCCCGCACCGACACCCGCCACTACCTGGTCGCCGAGGACGGCGGGACCGTCGTCGGCTACGCGGGGCTGATCGCCTACGACGACGAGGCGCACGTCGCGACCATCGGCGTCGCCCGCGACCGGCAGGGCGAGGGCATCGGGGCGCTGCTGCTCGACGCCCTGCTCACCGAGGCCGACCGCCGCAGCCCGGTCGTGCTGCTGGAGGTCCGCGCCGACAACGACGTGGCGCAGGGGCTCTACCGGCGGCGCGGGTTCACCGAGATCGGCCGGCGCCCGCGCTACTACCAGCCGAGCAACACCGACGCCGTCGTGATGAAGAGGGAACTGCTGTGACCGAGCCGCTGGTGATCGGCTTCGAGACCTCCTGCGACGAGACCGGCGTCGGCGTCGTCCGGGGGCACACCCTGCTCGCCGACGCGCTGGCCACCTCGATCGCCGAGCACGAGCGCTTCGGCGGCGTCGTACCGGAGATCGCCTCCCGGGCGCACCTGGAGGCGATGGTCCCGACCGTGCACCGCGCGCTGGCCGAGGCCGGGGTGGCGCCGTCCGACGTCGACGCCGTCGCCGTCACCGCCGGGCCCGGGCTGACCGGTGCGCTGCTGGTCGGGCTGGCCGCGGCCAAGGCGTACGCGCTGGCGCTGGACAAGCCGCTGTACGGGGTGAACCACCTCGCCGCGCACGTCGCCGTCGACGAGCTGCAGCACGGCCGGCTGGCCGAGCCGTCGCTGGCGCTGCTGGTCTCCGGCGGGCACAGCTCGCTGCTGCTGGTGCCCGACCTCGCCCGCGAGGTCACCCCGCTGGGCCGCACGATCGACGACGCCGCCGGCGAGGCGTTCGACAAGGTCGCCCGGGTGCTCGGCATGCCCTTCCCCGGCGGCCCGCCGATCGACCGCGCGGCCCGCGAGGGCGACCCGGCCGCCATCGACTTCCCGCGCGGCCTCACCGGCCCCCGCGACGCGCCCTACGACGTCAGCTTCTCCGGGCTGAAGACCGCCGTCGCGCGCTGGGTCGAGGCCCGCCGCCGGGCCGGGGAGCCGGTGCCGGTGGCCGACGTCGCGGCGTCGTTCCAGGAGGCGGTGGCCGACGTGCTCACCGCCAAGGCGGTGCGCGCCTGCCGCGACCACGGCGTGGACCACCTGGTGCTCGGCGGGGGAGTGGCGGCCAACTCGCGGCTGCGGGCGCTGGCCGAGGAGCGCTGCGCCGCGGCCGGGATCGTGCTGCGGGTGCCCAGCCCGAGGCTGTGCACCGACAACGGCGCGATGGTCGCCGCGCTCGGGTCGCGGCTGGTCGCGTCGGGCGTCGCGCCGTCCGAGCCCGACCTCGGCGCCGACAGCAGCCTGCCGGTCGACGTCGTCAGCCGCTGACCCGGCGGCTGCGCGCGAGCACACTGCCGCGCATGACCGACGAGGCAGCGCTCCGGGAGCTCGTGGCCGCCTTCAACGCGCACGATCTCGACCGGATCATGGGGTTCTTCACCGACGACTGCGTGCTGGAGACCCCCCGCGGGGCCGATCCGTGGGGCACGCGCTTCAGCGGCCCGGCCGCCGTGCGGGAGGGGCTGGCGGCCCGGTTCAGCGGCATCCCGGACGTCCACTACGGCGAGGACGAGCACTGGACCTGCGGGGACCACGCGGTCTCGCGGTGGCTGCTCACGGGCACGACGACGGCGGGGGAGGAGGTCCGGGTGCGCGGGTGCGACCTGTTCGACCTCGCCGACGACGGCCGCATCCGGCGCAAGGACTCGTACTGGAAGATCGTCGGGTAGGCCGACCGCGCCTATCCGTGTCCGGTGCCGCAGACGAGCGCGGTGGGGGCGCCGGCCACCCGGGTGACGACGACGGTCGCGGTGCCGGCGCCCGGACCGCGGAGCTGCCGGGCGAGCGTCTCGGGCTCGATCGGCGACCCGCGCTTCTTCACCACGACCCGGCCCACCCCGCGGGCCCGCAGCAGTGCGCGCAGCCTCTTGAGGTTGAACGGCAGCACCTCGTCGACCCGGTACGAGGTGACCCAGGGGGAGTCGGCGGGCGCACCGGAGGTCAGGTAGGCGATCGTCGGGTCGACCAGCGTCGCCCCGAGGTCGGCGGCCACCAGGGACACCAGGCCCGAGCGGATGGCGGCGGGGTCGGGCTCGTGCAGCCAGCCGCCGGCCGGTCCGGTGGCGGCCGGTCCCGGGTCGGCGTCGGCGGTGAGCTCGTGGACGGCGTCGTCGCGGACCACCGTCGCCCGCCGCCAGGTGGCCGAGACGGCGCGGCCCCACAGCAGCGCCTCGACGATCGACCCGCGCACCGACACCCACTCGGCCTCGATCCCCTCGGGCACCCGCCCGTGGTCGAGCCCGGGCGCCACCTTGACCACCGACCGCGGCACCCGCTCGAGCAGGGCCGCCACCGTCGACCACGGCGGCGACCAGCGGTCGGGGTCGAGCTGCCGTCGTCCGCCGGCCCGCCGGGCGGGGTCGAGGACGGCGGCGCCGCAGCCGGCGACCTCACCACCGCGGGCGGCCTCCACCAGTTCGACGACGTCGCCGGCCACCACCCACACGTCGTCGGCCACGCCGAGCGCCGCCGCGTTGGCGGCGGTGAGTCCCCGTGCCACCGGGTCGCGGTCGACGGCCAGCACCCGCGCCCCGGCCCGGGCCAGCGCGATCGTGTCCGTGCCGGCCGCGCAGCCGAGGTCGGCCGCGGCGTCGGTGCCGTCGGCGAGCAGCCGGGCGGCGCGGCGGGCGGCGAGCTCGGGCCGGCCGGCCTGCTCCAGGGTGCCGGCGGTGAGGAACAGCCGGTCGGCGTCGGCGCCGAACACCGGCCTGGCCCGCGCCCGCAGCCGGGCCAGCTCCCACGCCGGCCCGGCCAGCTCCGGGCCGACCTCGGCGCGCAGCCGGGCCACGCCGGCCAGGACGTCGACCCCCTCGGCCAGCAGCGCGGCGGCCCGGGCCGTGGCCGCCGCGCCCTCCGGGGTGCGGAGGCGGACCAGGTCGTCGGCGGGCACCGGGCCAGCCTCCCCCAGGGCCGGGTCGCCCGGGCGGCGGACCCGGTTGAGGGGCTGGCACTCTCGTGGGTAGAGTGCCAATCGACACGGGCAGGCGCCTGACCCCCGCGACGGCAGGCCCGGCCCCCGTGCCACAGCATGTGAGACCACCAGCCGTCCGATCCCGAAGGGGGCGTCACCCCGTGACGACCGCTACCAAGGTCACCATCAAGCCGCTCGAGGACCGCGTCGTCGTCCAGGCCAACGAGGCCGAGACCACCACCGCCTCCGGCCTGGTCATCCCGGACACCGCCAAGGAGAAGCCGCAGGAGGGCACGGTCGTCGCCGTGGGCCCCGGCCGCATCGACGACAACGGCAACCGCGTCCCGCTCGACGTCAACGTCGGCGACGTCGTCATCTACTCGAAGTACGGCGGCACCGAGGTCAAGTACGCCGGCGAGGAGTACCTGGTGCTCTCCGCCCGCGACCTGCTCGCCGTCGTGGAGAAGTGACCTCGCTCCACCAGCACTGACCGACCGCCCCGGGCGACCCGACTCCCTCGGGCCCCGGGGCGGTCGTCGTCTCCCCCGCAGCGACCCTGATCGGAAGGGCCCCATGGCCAAGATCATCAAGTTCAACGAGGACGCCCGCCGCTCGCTCGAGCGCGGCGTCGACAAGCTCGCCGACGCCGTCAAGGTGACCCTCGGCCCGCGCGGGCGCAACGTCGTCCTCGACAAGAAGTTCGGCGCCCCGACCATCACCAACGACGGCGTCACCATCGCCCGCGAGGTCGAGCTCGAGGACCCCTACGAGAACCTCGGCGCCCAGCTGGCCAAGAACGTCGCGACCAAGACCAACGACGTCGCCGGCGACGGCACCACCACCGCCACCGTGCTGGCCCAGGCGCTGGTCAAGGAGGGCATGCGCAACGTCGCCGCGGGCGCCAACCCGATGGCGCTCGGCCGCGGCATGCGCGCCGCCGTCGACGCGGTCTCGGCCGCCCTCGACGAGGTCGCCACCCCGGTCGAGGAGCAGGACGCCATCGCCGGCGTCGCGACCATCTCCGCCCAGGACGCCGAGGTCGGCGCCCTGATCGGCGAGGCGATGGAGAAGGTGGGCAAGGACGGTGTGATCACCGTCGAGGAGAGCTCCACCATGTCGACCGACCTCGACGTCACCGAGGGCGTGCAGTTCGACAAGGGCTACCTCTCGCCCTACTTCATCACCGACCAGGAGGCGATGGAGGCCGTCCTCGAGGACGCGCTCGTCCTGCTCGTGCAGGGCAAGATCGGCGCGCTGGCCGACCTGCTGCCGCTGCTGGAGCAGGTGCTCGGCAACGGCGCCCGCCCGCTGCTGATCGTCGCCGAGGACGTCGAGGGCGAGGCGCTGTCCACCCTCGTCGTCAACTCCATCCGCAAGACGATCCGCGTCGTCGCGGTCAAGTCGCCCTACTTCGGCGACCGCCGCAAGGCCTTCATGACCGACCTCGCCATCGTCACCGGCGGCCAGGTGGTCAGCGAGGACGTCGGCCTCAAGCTCGACCAGGTCGGCCTCGAGGTGCTCGGCACCGCCCGGCGGGTGACCGTCACCAAGGACACCACCACGATCGTCGACGGCGGCGGCACGGCCGGCGCGATCGGCGACCGGGTCGCCCAGATCCGCCGCGAGATCGAGTCCACCGACTCCGACTGGGACCGCGAGAAGCTGCAGGAGCGGCTGGCGAAGCTCGCCGGCGGCATCGGCGTGATCCGGGTCGGCGCGGCCACCGAGGTCGAGCTCAAGGAGCGCAAGCACCGCATCGAGGACGCCATCGCCGCCACCCGTGCCGCGGTGGAGGAGGGCGTCGTCCCCGGCGGTGGCTCCGCGCTGGTGCACGCCGCCGCCGCGGTCGACGCGCTGGAGCTCTCCGGCGACGAGCTGACCGGCGCCCGCTCGGTGCAGCGCGCGCTGGAGGCCCCGCTGGCCCGCATCGCCGACAACGCCGGCTTCGAGGGCCGCGTCGTCGTCAGCAGGGTCCGCGACCTCGGTGCCGGCCAGGGCTTCAACGCCGCGACCGGCGAGTACGGCGACCTGGCCGCCCAGGGCGTCATCGACCCGGTCAAGGTCACCAAGGCCGCGCTGGGCAACGCCGCGTCGATCGCCGCGATGGTGCTCACCACCGACTCCGCCGTCGTCGAGGCGCCGGAGGAGGAGGAGCACGCGGGGGCCGGGCACCACACCCACGGCCACTCGCACGGGCACGGCCACAGCCACTGACGCGGGGGGCGCGCCACGATCAGGGGACCTGATCGTGGTGCGTCCTCCCTCACGGCCCACCGTGGGGGAGGACGCCGCGCGGTGAGGGAGGACGCCCGTCGACGGGCGGTCGCGCACACACGACGGAGGGCCGGTCCAGCAGCTGCTGGACCGGCCCTCCGGTGTCTGAGGGGGTGGTTACACCCCGGCGGCGACGGCAGCGGGCTCCGCGGCGATCAGCCGGGCCCGCTCCTCCTCGCTCATGCCGCCCCACACGCCGTAGGGCTCGCGGACGGCGAGGGCGTGCTTGAGGCAGGCCTCGACGACGGGGCACTTGCCGCAGACGGCCTTCGCGGCGGCCTGGCGACGGGCCCGCGCGGGGCCGCGCTCGCCGTCCGGGTGGAAGAACAGGGCCGTGCTCTCTCCACGGCAGGCGCCGTGCAACTGCCAGTCCCAGACCTCGGCCACGGGCGTCGGCAGTCGGCGGATGTCGGCCATCTGGTCCTCCTCGGCTCAGTGCGAGCCGGAGGGGGCGGTCCGGCTGCACGTGGGCCGGTGCCCGAGGGTCGGTGGCGCCAAACACAACCGGGATCGGCATTTTCCCGGCTGTCCTCTCCCTCCGCAGGGTGAGCACGGCTGTCCTGCGTCCCCACCGCCGGTCAAGGTGATCACCGGCCCCGCCGTTACGCGGGTCGAGTGACCCGGGCGACCGCCCGGACGGGGGAGACGAGGAGCAACGCGTGATCGACGACAGGATGCGTGGGCCCGGGCACGGTGCCACGACCGTGTGGGTGTACGACGAGCGCCGCCGGGTCCGCGACGACGTCGCCGCCCGCCTGGTGGCCCTGCCGTTCGTGGGCCGGGTCGAGGTCGTCGGGGACGCCGTCGCGCTCGTGCAGCGGCTGGCCACCCGGCAGCCCGACGTGCTCCTGGTGGGCACGCAGCGCGCCGTCGACACCGGCCTGACCGTGGCCACCCAGGTGATCCGGACCCACCCGTCGGTCCCGGTGCTCGTGCTCGGCGCCCCCGACGACGCCGAGACGGTGCGCGCCGCGGTCGCGGTCGGCGCCCGGGGCTACCTGCGCTGGGACGCCAGCGCCCTGGAGATGGGCCTGGGCCTGTCCCGGGTCGGCCTGCGCGCCGACGGCCGCCCGCCGCACACGGTGAGCGCGCCGGTCCCGCTGGCCTCGGTCGGCGCCCCCGCGCCGGCGTGGGCGACGCCGCTCAACGGCGCCGGGCCGCGCGCCGTGAGCTCGACGGTCCGCGAGACCGCGCCCCCGGTGGCGCTGTCGATGCGGGAGATGCAGGTCCTCACCGGCATGAGCCAGGGCAAGAGCAACGCCCAGATCGGCCGCGAGCTCTACCTGTCCGAGGACACCATCAAGACCCACGCCCGCCGGCTGTTCCGCAAGCTCGGCGCCAAGGACCGCGCCGAGGCCGTCGCGACGGGATTCCGCCGCGGCATGATGAGCTGACCGGCACCAGGACGCACCGAGGGGCCCCTCCGCACACCGGAGGGGCCCCTCGGCACGTCGTGGGCGGTCGCCCTGCTCAGCCGCCGGGCTCCTCGCGCTCGGCGACCGCGGCCACCCCGTCGGCGTAGCCGCTGGCGTAGTCCCAGCTGACGTAGTCGTCGGGGTCGGGGTCGAAGGGCGGCTCGTGCCGGCCGGTCTGACCCTCCTCGAGCAGCTGGCGCAGGTTGGCCTGCATCAGCGCCCAGTCGACGTGGTGCTCCTCGTCGCAGTCGGGGCAGTCGACGACGATGCCCTTGATGCCGGTGGGCTCGAGCAGCGTCCGGAAGACCTCGAGCTCGGCCAGGTCGTCGAGGACGCCGGCCCGTTCCTCCATGGTCAGCGGTGGCGGGTCCGACGGCGTGCGGCCGGGGTCCGGGGAGTCGTCGAAGGGACTCACGGTGCCTCCTCCCTCGTGCTGGCGGCGCTTCGCTTCGGCACGGGCGCGCGGGGCCCGCACGTCCGCAGGACACGGTAGCCGCCCCCACCTCCCGTTCCCACGCCCAGCACCTCCCGGCGGCGTCCCGGGCCTCCGGCGGCCCGGCCTACGATCGAGGACGGTTCCCGCGCACCCGGCGGGGGGCTGATCCGACCGAGAGGGTGGCGGCGACCATGCAGCCCGACGACCACGCACCTGACGGGCACCGCCCCGAGCTGCCGGCGGAGTTCGCCCCGCTCGGCCTGACCTACGACGACGTCCTGCTCATCCCCGGTGAGTCCGACGTCGTCCCCGCCGAGGTCGACACCAGCAGCCGGCTGACCCGCGGCATCCGGATCGCCGTCCCGCTGGTCTCCAGCGCGATGGACACCGTCACCGAGGCCCGGATGGCGATCGCCATGGCCCGCGTAGGGGGCGTCGGCGTGCTGCACCGCAACCTCGCCGCCGAGGAGCAGGCCGGCCAGGTCGACCTCGTGAAGCGCTCCGAGGCCGGCATGGTCACCAACCCGGTCACCTGCTCGCCGGACAACACCCTCGCCGAGGTCGACGCGCTCTCGGCCCGCTACCGCATCTCCGGTGCCCCGGTGGTCGACGACGACGGCGTGCTGGTCGGCATCGTCACCAACCGCGACATGCGCTTCGAGACCGACCAGCACCGGCTGGTGCGCGACGTCATGACGCGGATGCCGCTGGTCACCGCGCCGGTGGGCGTCGACGCCGACACCGCGCTGCGGCTGCTGTCCCAGCACAAGATCGAGAAGCTGCCGATCGTCGACGACTCCGGCCGGCTGCGCGGGCTGATCACGGTCAAGGACTTCGTCAAGCGCGACCAGTACCCGAACGCCACCAAGGACGCCGACGGCCGGCTGGTCGTCGGCGCCGCGCTGGGCGTGGGCGAGGACGCCTTCAAGCGGGCCGGGCTGCTGGTCGACGCCGGGGTCGACGTGCTCGTCGTCGACACCGCCCACGGCCACCAGCGGGCGGTGCTCGACATGGTCGCCCGGGTGCGGAAGGAGTTCGGCGGCGACGGCGGCGTGCAGGTGGTCGGCGGCAACGTCGCCACCCGCGCCGGGGCGCAGGCGCTGGTCGACGCCGGGGTCGACGCGGTCAAGGTCGGCGTCGGGCCGGGGTCGATCTGCACCACCCGCGTGGTCGCCGGCGTCGGCGTACCCCAGCTCACCGCCGTGTACGAGGCCGCCCGGGCGTGCCGGCCGGCCGGCGTGCCGGTCATCGCCGACGGCGGCCTGCAGTACTCCGGCGACATCGCCAAGGCCCTCGTCGCCGGCGCCGACACGGTGATGATCGGCGGGCTGTTCGCCGGGGTCGAGGAGGCCCCCGGCGAGCTGGTGTTCATGAACGGCAAGCAGTTCAAGACCTACCGCGGGATGGGCTCGCTCGGCGCGATGCAGAAGCGCGGCAACCAGTCCTTCAGCCGCGACCGGTACTTCGCCGACGACGTCCTCTCCGACGACAAGCTCGTCCCCGAGGGGATCGAGGGCCAGGTCCCCTACCGCGGGGCGCTGGCCACCGTGGCCCACCAGCTCGTCGGCGGGCTGCGCGCCTCGATGGGCTACGCCGGTGCCGCCACCGTGGCCGAGCTGCAGGAGCGCGGCCGGCTCATCCGGATCACCGCGGCCGGGCTGACCGAGAGCCACCCGCACGACATCCAGATGACCGTCGAGGCGCCGAACTACCGGGGGCGCTGACCATGCCCGCCCGTGACACCGTCGAGATCGGCATGAACCGGTTCGCCCGCCGGGGCTACGACCTCGACGAGATCTCGATCGTGCCCTCCCGCCGCACCCGCGACGTCGACGACGTCTCCACGGCCTGGCAGATCGACGCCTTCCGCTTCGAGATCCCGCTGGTCACCAGCCCGAGCGACGCCGTCGTCAGCCCGGCGACGGCGATCGCCGTCGGGCAGGCCGGCGGTCTCGGCGTGCTCAACGCCGAGGGGCTGTGGACCCGCTACGACGACCCGCTGCCGGTGTACCGGCAGCTGCGCGACGCCGCCGCCGAGGCCCCGCCGCCGGTGTCGCTGCTGCAGCAGGTCTACGCCGAGCCGGTCAAGCCCGACCTCATCAGCGCCCGGATCAAGGAGATGCGCGACGCCGGCGTGACCACCGCGGTGCGGGTCTCGCCGCAGCACACCGAGCAGCTCGCCCCCACCGTGCTCGCCGCCGGGGTCGACCTGCTGGTCATCCAGGGCACGATCGTCTCCGCCGAGCACGTGACCACCCAGGGTGCCGCGCTCAACCTCAAGTCGTTCATCGCCGACCTCGACGTCCCGGTCATCGTCGGCGGGGCGGCCAACTACACGACGGCGCTGCACCTCATGCGCACCGGCGCGGCCGGCGTGATCGTCGGCGTGGGCGCCGACAGCTTCTCCACCGGCGACGCCGTCATGGGCATCCGGGTGCCCCTGGCCAGCGCGATCGCCGACGCCGCGGCCGCCCGCCGCGACTACCTCGACGAGACCGGCGGCCGGTACGTGCACGTCATCGCCAACGGCCGGATCGAGACCAGCGGCGCGATCGCCCGGGCGCTGGCCTGCGGCGCCGACGCGGTGCAGATCGGCGAGCCGCTGCGGGCGGCGCGCGAGGCCCCGGCCGCCGGCGTGTGGTGGGACTCGGTCGCCGCCCACCCGCGGCTGCCCCGCGGCGGCACCTCGGCGCCGGTGCCGGCCCGCGGGTCGCTGGAGCAGCTGCTGCTGGGGCCGGCCGAGACCTCCGACGGCCGCACCAACCTCTTCGGGGCGCTGCGCCGCACGATGGCCAAGACCGGCTACCGCGACCTCAAGGAGTTCCAGCGCGTGGACCTCGTCCTCGGGGGTCGTCCCGACTGATGGACTTCCCGACCGTCCTCGTCGTCGACTTCGGCGCGCAGTACGCCCAGCTCATCGCCCGGCGCATCCGCGAGGCCGGGGTCTACTCCGAGATCGTGCCGTCGTCGGTACCCGTCGAGGAGATCCTGGAGCGGCAGCCGGCGGCGATCGTGCTCTCCGGCGGACCCTCCAGCGTGTACGCCGACGGGGCGCCGCAGGTCGACCCCGCGCTGTTCGAGGGCGGCGTGCCGGCCTTCGGCATCTGCTACGGGTTCCAGGCGATGGCGCAGTCCCTCGGCGGCACCGTCGCGCACACCGGCGACCGCGAGTACGGCGGCACCCCGCTGACGGTCACCACCGGCGGCCGGCTCTTCGGCGACCTGCCGGTCGAGCAGTCGGTGTGGATGAGCCACGGCGACGCCGTCAGCCTCGCGCCGCCCGGGTTCACCGTCACCGCGACCTCCACCGGTGCGCCGGTGGCCGCCTTCGAGGACGTCGACCGCCGGCTGGCCGGGGTGCAGTTCCACCCGGAGGTGCGGCACACCGCGCACGGGCAGACGGTGCTCGAGCACTTCCTGTTCGACATCGCCGGCCTCGAGCCCACGTGGACCGCGGCCAACGTCGTCGACGAGCAGGTCGAGCGGATCCGCGCGCAGGTCGGCGAGGGGCGGGCGCTGTGCGCGCTGTCGGGCGGCGTCGACTCCGCCGTCGCCGCGGCCCTGGTGCAGCGGGCGATCGGCGACCGGCTGACCTGCGTCTACGTCGACCACGGCCTCATGCGCGAGGGCGAGACCGAGCAGATCGAGCGGGACTTCGTCGCCGCCACCGGGGTGGACCTGCGGGTGGTCGACGCGCGGGAGCGGTTCCTCGGCGCGCTGGCCGGGATCGCCGACCCGGAGGAGAAGCGCAAGACCATCGGCCGGGAGTTCATCCGGGTCTTCGAGCAGGCCGCCCTCGACGTCGTCGGTGACGCGAGGGAGCACGGCGAGCGCGTCGACTTCCTCGTGCAGGGCACGCTCTACCCCGACGTCGTCGAGTCCGGCGGCGGCACCGGGACGGCCAACATCAAGAGCCACCACAACGTCGGCGGGCTGCCCGAGGACCTGCAGTTCACCCTCGTCGAGCCGCTGCGGACGCTGTTCAAGGACGAGGTCCGCGCCGTCGGCCTGGAGCTCGGGCTGCCCGAGGCGATGGTGTGGCGCCAGCCGTTCCCCGGCCCGGGTCTGGGCATCCGCATCGTCGGCGAGGTGACCCAGGAGCGGCTCGACGTGCTGCGGCGGGCCGACGCCATCGCCCGGGCCGAGCTCACCGCGGCGGGGCTGGACCGGGAGATCTGGCAGTGTCCCGTGGTGCTGCTGGCCGACGTCCGGTCGGTCGGCGTCCAGGGTGACGGGCGGACCTACGGGCACCCGGTCGTGCTGCGCCCGGTGTCGAGCGAGGACGCGATGACCGCCGACTGGACCCGGCTGCCCTACGACGTCCTGGCCCGGATCTCGACCCGGATCACCAACGAGGTGGCCGAGGTCAACCGGGTCGTCCTCGACGTCACCAGCAAGCCCCCGGGCACCATCGAGTGGGAGTAGGCGCCCCGGGCCGTCAGCGGTCCGGCGTCGTCCGGCGGGCACGCGGCGTCACGCCACGCCTTGTGGCGCAGGTCACAGCACCGTCGGCGTGTCGGCGGCCCCGCCTGACTGGCTCCGGCGCGGCCTAGCGTCCCCGCACCCGGCCCCGCGGGAGGGCCCGGAGGGACACGGGGATCGCCATGGACGGCTGGGCTGCACGCGCACGGCGGACGGGACGTGGAGCGGGGGTCCTGGCCGCGGCCCTGCTCCTGGTGCTCTCCGCGTGCCTGGCGGTGGTGCTGCCGTCGGCGACGCCGGCGGCGGCCGCCCCCCAGCCGGGGTTCAGCGACACCACGGCCTTCAGCGGCCTGGTCAACCCGACGGCGGTCCGCTTCGCCCCCGACGGGCGCGTCTTCGTCGCCGAGAAGCGCGGCACGATCCAGGTGTTCGACGGCGTGGGCGACACCAGCCCCACCCAGGTCGCCGACCTGCGCACCGAGGTGCACAACTTCTGGGACCGCGGCCTCCTCGGGCTGGCGGTCGACCCCGGGTTCCCGACCCGGCCCTACCTCTACGCGCTCTACACCTTCGACGGGCCGGTCGGCGGGACGGCCCCGCGCTGGGGGACGGCGGGCGCCGACAGCGACCCCTGCCCGAGCCCGCCCGGGGCCACCAGCGACGGCTGCGTGGTGAGCGGCAAGCTGGTGAAGCTGACGCTCACCGGCACGACGACGACCAAGCAGGACCTGATCCACGACTGGTGCCAGCAGTACCCCAGCCACAGCACCGGCGACCTGGTCTTCGGCCGGGACGGCGCGCTCTACGCCTCCGGCGGGGACGGCGCGAGCTTCGACTTCGCCGACTACGGCCAGGACGGCAGCCCGGTCAACCCCTGCGGTGACCCGCCGGGCGGCGTCGGTGGGGCCATGACCCCGCCGACCGCGGAGGGCGGGGCGCTGCGCTCCCAGGACCTGCGGACCCCAGCGGACCCGGTCTCCCTCGACGGCACGGTGATCCGCGTGTCCCCGGACACCGGCGCGGCCATGCCGGACAACCCCAACGCGGCGGCTACCGACGCCAACGCACGCCGGATCGTGGCCCACGGGCTGCGCAACCCCTTCCGCATGACACAGCGGCCCGGCACCGACGAGCTGTGGATCGGTGACGTCGGGTGGGGGACCTTCGAGGAGATCGACCGCCTGGCGGCCCCGACCTCCGGCGTCAGCAACTTCGGCTGGCCCTGCTACGAGGGCAACGACCGCCAGCCCGCCTACGACGGGCTCAACGTGAAGATCTGCGAGGACCTCTACGCCCAGGGGGCGTCGGCGGTCACCGCGCCCTACTACCCGTACCGGCACGGGCAGCCGCTCAACGCCAACGACAACTGCAACGTGACCCGCGGCTCGTCGACCTCCGGCGTCTCGTTCCAGTTCTACTCGGGCGGCCCCTACCCGGCCGAGTACGACGGCGCGCTGTTCTTCTCCGACTACTCACGCAACTGCATCTGGGTGATGACCAAGGGCACCGACGGCCTGCCCGACCGCCTGAAGGCGCGGCCGTTCGTCACCGACGCCGCCGGCCCGGTCGACCTCGAGCTCTCGCCGCAGGGCGAGCTGTTCTACGCCGACCTCAACGGCGGGACGATCCGGCGGGTCGTGTACGGCGGGACGACCCCGGGGCCGACGACCTGCCCGACGGGGCAGTACCTGGCCGAGTACTTCCCGAACAAGACGCTCACCGGCACGCCGGCGGTCACCGCCTGCGAGGCCGCGCCGCTGTCCCACGACTGGGGCACCGGTGCCCCGGCGGGCGTCGGGCCGGACAACTTCTCGGCCCGCTGGACCGGCACGTTCGACTTCGCGGCCGGCGACACGACCTTCACCGCCGTGAGCGACGACGGCATCCGGGTCGCGGTCGACGGCACCACGGTCATCGACCAGTGGCAGGACCAGGCGGCGACGACGTTCACCGGGATCCGGCCGCTGACCGCCGGCGCCCACCAGGTGCGGGTCGAGTGGTTCGAGACCGGCGGCGCCGCGGTCGCCAAGCTGGACTGGTCCACCGCGGCGGCGACCGGGAACCCGGTCCCGCAGATCAACACCCCGGCGGCGGGCACCACCTGGCAGGTCGGCGAGCCGATCACCTTCGCCGGATCGGCGACCGACTCCGCCGGCCAGCCGCTCCCGGCGAGCGCGCTGAAGTGGGAGATGGTGCTCAAGCACTGTCCCGCCGACTGCCACGACCACCCGCTGCAGACCTGGACGGGGGTGTCCGGCGCCTCCATGCCGGCCCCGGACCACGAGTACCCCGCGTACCTGCAGCTGCGGCTCACGGCCACCGACGCGGCCGGGCGGACGGCCACCGTGACCCGGGACCTGCAGCCGCGGACGGTGCAGGTCACCGTGGCCACGCAGCCCGCCGGCCTGCAGGCCACCCTCGGGACCAGGACGGCGGCCACCCCGTTCACCGCCACGCTCATCGTCGGCGCGACCACCAGCCTGTCCGCCCCGTCACCGCAGACGTCGGCGGGGGTGCTGCAGGAGTTCGCCTCCTGGTCCGACGGCGGGGCGCAGACCCACCAGGTCGCCGTCGGGGCGAGCGCGGTCACCTACACGGCGGCGTACCGGGCCACGTGCGCACCGGGCCAGTACCGGGCGCAGTACTTCGCCAACCGCACCCTGTCGGGCACCCCGGTGTCGACCGGCTGCGAGGCGGCGCCGCTGGACCGCAACTGGGGGACCGGCGGGCCGCCGGGGGCCGGGCAGAACAACTTCTCGTCGCGCTGGACCGGCGTCTTCTCCTTCACCGCCGGCCCGCACACCTTCACCGCGACCGGTGACGAGGGGATCCGCGTGTACGTCGACGGCCAGCTGCAGGTCGACCGCTGGGCGACCGGCGGCACCGGCTCGGCGACGCTCACCCTGACCGAGGGGACGCACGAGGTCCGGGTCGAGCACTACGAGAAGACGGGACAGGCGTCGGCGAAGGTGACGTGGACCTGACCCGCCGCTGACGGACGAGGGCCCGGGGAGCTCGTCGCTCCCCGGGCCCTCGTCCCGTCCCTCCCCGTCGGGATCAGCGCCTGCGGCGCGCCTTGCGCAGCTCACTCACCAGCAGGCCCACGCCGGCGCCCACCAGCAGCAGCCACAGCAGGCCGCCGTCGGCGAGGAAGCCCAGCGGGAGGGTCACCCCGGCGAGGAAGACCAGCGCCAGGACCGTGAAGACGGCGCCCGGGACCAGGGCCACCAGGTCGGGACGGCGACGGCGGGGCGGCTCCGGCACCTCCAGCGCGCTCGGGTGCTGCCAGGCGTCGGCGAGCGCGCGCTCCTGCCAGGCGGTGGGGGTGGTGGGGAACTCGCTGTAGTCAGGCACGGGACACCTCCAGGTCACCGGCTCCGTGATGGATCGTCAGGACCAGCTCGGCCCGGCCGTCGCCGTCCTCCGCGCGGAAGTAGCCACCCTCGTCGGTGGTCTCCCCGAACAGCTCCGCCTCACCGACGCCCTGCTCGAGGACGACCCGGACGTCGGCGTCCTCGGGCACGGTGATCTCCAGGTCGCCGAGGCCGTGGTCGACGCGGACCTCCTGCCCGTCGAGGTCGTCGGCGTCGATCCCGCCCAGGTCGATCTCCATGTTCCCGGCGCCCAGGTCGTAGACGGCGCGCACCTCCTCGACCGAGTCGGGGCTGTACTCGCGATCGCCGACCCCGCCGTGACCGTCGGTCCAGGCCGACACCGACGAGGTGAACAGCAGCGCCAGGGTGAGGACCGAGCCGAGCGCGATCAGCCCGCCGCGCGGCGCCCGGCCCCGGCTGAAGGCCGAGGCGACCAGGCCGAGCCCGACCACCAGCAGCGCCCCGGCGAGGAAGCCGCGCGGACCGAGGTCGAGGCCGGTGTAGCGGGTGACGAGCACCATCAGGCCGACGACGATCAGCAGCCCGGCGACGGTGATCCCGGCGACGGGGGAGCGCGGCCCCGGCGGAGCGGCGGGCGCGCCTGCCGCGGCGGGGTGGCGCGGGCCGGCCGGCATGAGCAGCCACAGCAGCAGGTAGACGGCGATGCCGGTGCCGCCGGCGAGGGTCAGGGCGACGAAGCCGACCCGCCACAGCAGCGGGTCGACGCCGCTGTACTCGGCCAGGCCGCCGGCGACACCGCCGACGACCTTGTCGGTGCGGCTGCGCCGCAGGGTCGGCCGGGCGGCCGGTCCGGGCGGGGGTGGGCCGCCGACGAGCGGGGCCTCGGGAGGGAAGGGAGCGGTCATGGCACAGAGCGTGCCGACGCCGCGGCCCGCGGGACATCGGGGAAGGCCCCCATCCGACCCTGGTCCTGCCCGTCCGGGGTCCTCCCGGTACCGGGGAGGGCCCGCGCGGTGCGACGATCGTCATCGTGACCAGGACCGTGTCCACCCCCGTGGGCGAGGCGTCCGGTGCGACCACCCCGGCCGCCCCGGACACCCCGCCCGCACCGCCCGCGCCGGTGCCCGCCGCGGCCCCCGCCGTCGCCGGACCGTCCGGGCGGCCGCCGCTGGTGCGCCCCCGCTCGGGCCGGATGCTGGCCGGCGTCGCGGCGGGGACGGCGGCGCACCTGGGCGCCGACCCCCTCCTCGTGCGGGCGCTGTTCCTCGCGCTCGCCGTGACCGGTGTCGGTCTCGTCGTCTATCCGGTGCTGTGGTTCTTCATGCCGCTGGGCGAGACCGGCGAGGACGTGGCCCCCCAGCCCAGCCGCCGGCAGACCGCCGCCATGGTGCTGCTCGGCCTCGGCGCGCTGGTGCTGGTCACGAACCTGGCCACCTGGGGCAGCAGCGAGCTGATCGGCCCGCTGCTGCTGGTCGCCGGCGGCCTGGCCGTCATCTGGCGGCAGCTCGACACCGACCGCACCCTCGCCCGGCCCGGCGTCCGCTGGGTGCTGGCCGGCGGGGCGGTGCTGGCCGCCATCGGCGTGGTGCTGCTGCTGGCCACCACCGGCCAGCTGGCCGCCGCCCGCAACGGCTTCGTCGCCACCGTGGTCATCCTCGTCGGCGTGGTGCTGGCCACCGCGCCGTTCTGGCGGCGCCTGCTGGACTCGCGCGAGGTGGAGCGCACCGCGCGGATCCGCTCGGAGGAGCGGGCCGCCGTCGCCGCCCACCTGCACGACTCGGTGCTGCAGACCCTCGCGCTCATCCAGCGGCACGCCGGCGACCAGCAGGCCGTCGCCCGGCTGGCCCGCAGTCAGGAGCGCGAGCTGCGCACCTGGCTCTACGAGCCGCGGACCGCGGCCGGCGGCACCTGGGCGGGCCTGGTGTCGGACATGGTCGCCGAGGTGGAGGGCGACCACGCGCTCACCGTCGACCCGGTCGTCGTCGGCGACGCCCCGGTCGACGACGCCCTCGCCGCGCTCGGCGCCGCCACCCGCGAGGCGCTGGTCAACGCGGCCAAGCACGCCGGCGTCTCCTCCGCCGACCTCTACACCGAGGTGACCCCGGCGCAGGTGTCGGTGTTCGTCCGCGACCGCGGCGCCGGCTTCGACCCCGCCACCGTGCCGGCCGACCGGCGCGGGCTGCGCGACTCGGTGACCTCCCGGGTGATCCGGCTCGGCGGGACCGCCACGGTCCGGTCCGCGCCGGGCGAGGGCACCGAGGTCGAGCTCGTGCTGCCGCGCGAGGACGCCGCGTGAGCGCACCGCAGCGCCCGTCGGTCTTCCTGGTCGACGACCACGCCATGGTCCGCGCCGGCGTCCGCCACGAGCTCGGCGACGCGGTGACCGTCGTGGGGGAGGCCGCCGACGCCGACGCCGCGATCGCCGGCATCCGCGCCGCCGTCCCCGACGTGGTGCTGCTCGACGTGCACCTGCCCGGTGGCGGGGGCCGCGCGGTGCTCGAGGCGCTGCGCGGCGAGCTGCCGGAGGTGCGGTGGCTGGCGCTGTCGGTGTCCGACGCCGCCGAGGACGTCATCGCGGTCATCCGCGCCGGCGCCCGCGGCTACGTCACCAAGACCATCTCCGGGCCGGAGCTGGTCGCGGCGGTGCAGCGGGTCGCCGAGGGCGACGTCGTCTTCAGCCCCCGGCTGGCCGGCTTCGTGCTCGACGCGTTCGCCGCGACCTCCCCGTCGGCGGCGCAGCCGGAGGACCCGGCCACCGACCCCGGGCTGGACCTGCTCAGCGCGCGCGAGCGCGAGGTCATGCAGCTGCTGGCGCGCGGCTACACCTACCGGGAGATCGGGTCGCGCCTGTTCATCTCGGTGAAGACGGTCGAGTCGCACGCGTCGAACGTGCTGCGCAAGCTGCAGCTGTCCAACCGCAACGAGCTCACCCGCTGGGCGGCGACCAACCGGCTCCTCTGAGCCGCCGGGAGGTCAGCTGACCGTCCTCCTGCGGTGACCGACGGTGAAACCCACCGTCGAGGCGTGTCCTGCGTCACACTCCGTCATCCGTGCTGGCGAGCACGGCTCCCAGCGGTCTCCCAGGGTCCTCCCAGGCCGCGCCGTCTCCGGTACCCGTCGGCGACCGTCCCTGTACCGCCCGTCCCGCCCGGGGCCATCCTCACCCGCGTCCGAGACCGGAACGCGTCCGTCGGCCACAGCTGCCCGGCGGGCCGGACGAGAGGAAACGGGATGGGAGATCGACGGACGGGGTCGGCACGGACCGGCACGAGGGTCCTCGCCGCGGGAGCAGGCGGGTTGCTGGTGGCGCTCGCACTGCCCGCGACCGCCGCGGTCGCGGCACCGGGCGGGGGCGGGTCCCACGGCGGCGGTGGGTGCGAGCACCGCAGCAACAACACCTACGACAAGCTCCTCGAGTGCATGACCCTGGAGGGGGTCACGGAGCACCTCCAGGCCCTCCAGGACATCGCCACGAAGAGCCAGGACCCGGTGTACCCGGGGACCCGGGCCGCCGGGACCGAGGGATATGCGGCCAGCGTCGACTACGTCTCGGGCCTGCTCGAGGACGCCGGCTACGAGGTGACGCTGGACCCGGTGGAGATCACCTTCAACTTCCCGGCTGAGCTCCGCCAGCTCACCCCCGTCGAGGCCGACTACGAGACCGGGGTGTTCACCGGCAGCGGCTCCGGCGAGGTGACCGGTCAGGTCATCCCGGTGGACATCAACCTCGAGGGCGACCGCGCCAGCACCAGCGGCTGCGAGGCCGAGGACTTCGCCGGCATCGACTGGAGCGGTGAGAACGACATCGCGCTCGTCCAGCGCGGCACCTGCTTCTTCGGCACCAAGGCCTACTACGCCGAGCAGGCCGGCGCCGAGGCCGTGATCGTCTTCAACCAGGGCAACGCGCCCGACCGCCTCGAGCTCATCGTCGCCGACGCCAGCAGCGTGGACGAACCCATTCCCGGGGCACCCGGACCGGTCACCCACGGCATCCCCGTGGTCGGCGCCAGCTTCGCCGACGGCGTCGAGCTGGCCGCGGAGGGGTCGACGGCGTACGTGCACGTCCTGCCCGCCGAGACGCGCACCGACTACAACGTCATCGCCGAGCTGCCGGGCAAGAACACCGACAACGTCGTGATGGCCGGCGCGCACCTCGACAGCGTCATCGAGGGGCCGGGCATCAACGACGACGGCTCCGGCACCGCCGCGCTGCTCGAGACGGCGCTGTTGCTGGCCAACTCGCACCCGCAGAACACGCTGCGGTTCGGCTTCTGGGCCGCCGAGGAGCAGGGGCTGGTCGGCTCGACGGACTACGTCGAGGGGCTGTCCCAGGCGGAGCAGGACCGCATCGCCCTCTACATGAACTACGACATGATCGGCTCGCCCAACTACATCTTCATGGTGTATGACGCCGACGAGTCGACGTTCCCGGCACCGGAGGGCATCACCATCCCCGAGGGCTCGGAGGCGATCGAGGACGTGTACGAGTCGTACTACACGCTCGTCGGCGAGCCGTACGACGACACCGCGTTCGACGCCCGGAGCGACTACCAGGCCTTCATCGAGGCCGGCATCCCCGCGGGCGGTCTGTTCACGGGTGCCGAGGTGCTGAAGACCGAGGCGCAGGTGGCGATCTGGGGCGGCACGGCCGAGGAGCAGTTCGACCCGTGCTACCACGAGGCCTGCGACGACATCACCAACCTCAGCGAGCACGCGCTGGAGGTCAACAGCGACCTCGTGGCCTTCGCGATGCTGACGTTCGCGTACTCCACGGAGAGCGTGAACGGCGTGCCGGGCAAGCGGGTCCCCGGCCGGCCCTTCGAGCTGCCGGCGCCCGCCGGTCCCGAGGGCACGTTCGCCGAGGAGGGCGGTGGGCTGGGCCACCAGCACGCCGCCTGACAGCCGAGGTGCGGGGCCGGTCCTCCGGGGCCGGCCCCGTTCCGCGCCCGGGGCCGGTCAGGCGGTGTGGACGACGTGGAACGCCTCGGCCAGGCGCCCCTCGGGCAGGCCGAAGCGGCGGGCGGTCTGCGCCATCCAGCCGGTGAGCCACCCCTCGAGGTCCTCGACGTGGGCGACCTGCGAGACGTGGCTCTTCAGCGCGGCGAACTTGAGCTCCACGACGTCGGTGACGTCGACGGCGTGGTCGGCCCGCGGGCTCGCGCCCAGCCACACCTCCGACACCGTCCACTCCGCCAGGCCCTCGTCGGCCAGCAGCTCGGGGAAGGCGAAGGGGTTGCGGGCGTCGGGGTAGACCGCGCGCAGCGTCGACTCGCCCACGGTCATGTGGTCGGGGTGGCTGGCGCCGATCCGCTCGTAGAACCGCTCCGGCGAGCTGGTGAGCACCCGCTGCGGCCGCACCTGCCGGATCACCCGGGTGATGTCGCGGCGCAGGTCGAGGGTCAGCTCCAGCCGCCCGTCGGGGTAGCCGAGGAAGCGGACGTCGGTGACGCCGACGGCAGCCGCGGCGGCACGCTGCTCCTCCTGCCGCAACGGGCCCATCCGGTCGCGGGGGGTGTCGTCGAACCCACCGGCGTCGCCGTCGGTGACGATGCAGTAGGAGACCTCGGTGCCCGCGGCGGTCCAGGTGGCGACGGTCCCGGCGCTGCCGAAGTCGACGTCGTCGGGGTGGGCGAGCACGCAGAGGGCGCGCTCGACGTGCGCGGCGGGCTCCGGGGGCGGGGGCGCGGTCACCCGGCGGAGCCTACTGAGCCGCCCGGGCCGCGCCTCACCTCCGCAGGCCGGCCAGCTTGTCGGGGTTGAGCACCACGAGGACCTGCTCGACCAGCCCGCCGGTGACCACCAGGGACACCGCCACGTAGGGCCCGGAGTCGGTCTCCGCGACCACGCCGGGGCGTCCGTTGACCTCTGCCAGGCCCATCCGCAGCCCCGGCAGCGACGCCCCCTCCCGGACCACCGCGGCGAGGAAGCGGGCGACCTTGTCCGCGCCGGTGATCGGCCGCAGCGCCGCCCGCGCCCGGCCGCCGCCGTCGGTCACCAGCACCGCGCCGGGGGCGAGGGCGGCCAGCAGCGCGTCGACGTCGCCCCCCAGGCAGGCGGCGAGGAACCGCTCGGTCACCTCGCGGTGGGCCCGCGGGTCGGCGTCGAAGCGCGGCCGCCGGGCCGCCACGTGCTCCCGGGCGCGGTGGCCGATCTGCCGGACCGCGGCCTCCGAGCGGCCGAGGGTGGCAGCGACCTCCGCGGCGGGCACCCCGAACACCTCGCGCAGCACGAAGACCGCGCGCTCGGCGGGGGACAGGCTCTCCAGGACGACGAGCAGCGCGAGCGACACCTCGTCGCCGAGCACCGCGTCGTCGGCCGGGTCGCCCCCGTGCCCGGTCAGCAGCGGCTCGGGCAGCCAGGGGCCGACGTAGGTCTCCCGTCGCGCACGGGCGGAGCCGAGCCGGTCCAGGGCCAGCCGGGTGGTGACCTGCACCAGGTAGGCGCGGGGGTCGGCGACGTCGCCGCGGTCGGCGGCCGACCAGCGCAGCCAGGCGTCCTGCACGGCGTCCTCGGCGTCGGCGACGCTGCCCAGCATCTGGTAGGCGACGGCGAACAGCAGGCGCCGGTGGGCGTCGAACGCCGGCAGCGGGTCGCTCACGCGCGGACCGGGATCTCGCAGCGGTCGCTGAAGCCCTGGCTGTGCAGCCCCAGGGCGCTGTTGGTGCGCGACCGGCTGTTCTCCACGGCGACCATCGTCGTCAGCTCGACCAGGGCGGCGTCGTCGAGGTCCCGGCGGAGCGCGGCGACCATCTCGTCGGTGACGCCCATCGGCGTGGTGCTCATCGCCTCGGCGTACTCCACCACGCGGCGCTCGAGGTCGCTGAGCACGTCGCTGTCGCGCCAGGTGGGCACGGCGCGCAGCTTGGCGGGGTCGACGCCCTCCTGGACGGTGACCCAGTACCCGAAGTCGACGCACCAGGAGCAGCCGACCGTCACCGCCGCCGACATGACCGCGAGCGTCTTGAGGGTGGGGTCCAGCCGGTTCCACCGCGCCAGCGCCTGCTCGTGGCGCATCTGGGTGAGCAGCAGCCGCGGGTGGTGCCCCATGGCGGCCGCGGGCGTGAGCGTCGTGCCGAACCGGCGACGCGACCAGCGGTCCACGACCCGGGTGAGGAGGGTGCGCGGCGGGTCGAGCGGGATGCGGGCGGTGCGGGTCTTGGTCATGGCGGGGAGTCCTCTCCGTGGGGGTGTCCATGGAGACGACGCAGCCGGCGTCGGTGTGACACGCGTCCCGGGGTTCCGCCGGGGACGGGGCGGGCGGATCCTGGCAGGCCACGGGGGCGGGTGCACGACGGGCCGCGCCGGCCCGTCGGGGGAGGAGCCGAGGTGGACCCTGCGCTGTCCCGGGCCCTGGACCGGGTCGCCGACGGCCTCGCCGCCATGGGCGCCGGCAACCCCGGTCCGTACGCGGCCTGCTGGGCGGACTTGCCCGACGTGACCCTGTTCGGCGCCTGGGGGCCGATCGAGCGGGGCCACCACGCCGTCACGGGGACCTTCGAGTGGGTGGGCAGCCGCTTCAGCGACGGCCGGCTCGTCCCGCGCTACGACGTGGTCGACGTCAGTGGCGACCTCGCCTACACCGTCGGCTCCGAGCAGGGGACCGTCCGGGTCGACGGCGGGGAGCCGCGGGACATGACGATCCGGGTGACCCACGTGTACCGGCGCGTCGAGGGCGACTGGTGGCTGGTCCACCGCCACGCCGACTTCCCGCCGGCCGACCAGCGGCACGGGTGAGCTGGTGGAACGGCCCCGTCAGAGGCGGCCGCGGCCCTGGCGCAGCAGCAGCATCCCGAGCGCGGCGCCGTCGCGGCCGAGCGCGTCCTGGAAGCGGGCGAGCACCTGCTGCTCGCGCGACAGCGACAGCCGGGTGCCGCCGGTGGCGCGACGCAGTTCGCCGATCTCCTGCGACACGGCCAGCCGGCGCTGCACGAGGCGGATCAGCTCGGCGTCGCAGGCGTCGATCTCGTCCCGCAGCTCGGCGATCCGGTCGTCGGCGGGGGTGAGGGTGGCGCTCATCTCGGTCTCCTGGTGGGGCGGCGGAGGCCGGAGGACCCCGAGAACGAGAAACGCCCCGGGCTCCTCGGGCCCGGGGCGTTCGTTGCGGCGGCTGCTCAGCCGGCGGCGACGGACACCGGGACCCGGTGCCCGTAGTAAAAGCGGACGGTGGCGAGCAGCACGTCGGGGAGTGTGCCACAGCGCCGCACGCGACCGCCACGGCGGACGGGATCGTCGCCCGCCCGAACTACAGTGGTGTGTCTATGAGCAGCGTGCAGCAGGCCCTCCCCGGAACCGCCGCGCTCCAGCGTTCCGCCCCCGGCTCGGCCGGCCGGGAACTGGACCGCATGCTGGCCGGGCTCAACGGCCCCCAGCGTCAGGCCGTCGTCCACGAGGGCGGTCCGCTGCTCATCGTCGCCGGCGCCGGGTCGGGCAAGACCCGGGTGCTCGCCCACCGCATCGCCTACCTGCTCGGCGCCCGCGGGGTGCAGCCGGGCGAGGTCCTGGCGATCACCTTCACCAACAAGGCCGCCGGCGAGATGAAGGAGCGCGTGGCCCAGCTGGTCGGCCCGCGCGCCCGCGCCATGTGGGTGTCGACGTTCCACTCCATGTGCGTGCGCATCCTGCGCGCCGAGGCGGCCAAGCTGGGCCTGAAGTCGTCGTTCACCATCTACGACCAGGGCGACTCGGTGCGCCTGATGACGATGGTCGCCCGCGACCTCGACCTCGACGCGAAGCGCTACCCCGGCCGCAGTCTCGCCGCGCAGGTGTCGAACCTGAAGAACGAGCTCGTCGACGAGGAGTCCTTCAGCCCGGAGACGGCGCCGGAGAAGGTGCTCAAGGAGGCCTACACGCTCTACCAGCGGCGGCTGCGCGAGGCGCACGCGCTGGACTTCGACGACCTGATCATGACCACGGTCAACCTGCTGCAGGCGTTCCCCGACGTCGCCGAGCACTACCGCCGCCGGTTCCGCCACGTCCTGGTCGACGAGTACCAGGACACCAACCACGCGCAGTACGTGCTCGTCCGGGAGCTGGTGGGCACGGGGGACGGCCCCGTCCCGCCGGCGGAGCTGTGCGTCGTCGGTGACGCCGACCAGTCGATCTACGCCTTCCGCGGCGCCACGATCCGCAACATCGACGAGTTCGAGCGCGACTACCCGCAGGCCACGACGATCCTGCTCGAGCAGAACTACCGCTCGACCCAGCGCATCCTCCGGGCGGCCAACACCGTCATCGCCAAGAACACCGGCCGCCGGGCGAAGAACCTGTGGACCGACGCCGGCGACGGCGAGCTCATCGAGGGCTACGTCGCCGAGAACGAGCACGACGAGGCCGCCTGGGTGGCCGAGCAGATCGACGCGCTGGTCGACGCCGGGAAGGCCCGCCCGGCGGACATCGCCGTCTTCTACCGGACCAACAACGCCTCCCGTGTCTTCGAGGAGGTGTTCATCCGCGTCGGCATGCCCTACAAGGTCGTCGGCGGGGTGCGCTTCTACGAGCGCAAGGAGGTCCGCGACGCGCTGGCCTACCTGCGGGTGGTCGCCAACCCGGCCGACGTCGTCAGCCTGCGCCGGGTCATCAACACCCCCAAGCGCGGCATCGGCGACAAGGCGGAGTCCTGCATCGAGCAGTTCGCCGACCGGGAGCGGATCGCGTTCGCCACCGCGCTGCGCCGGTGCCCGGAGATCACCACGCTCGCGCCGCGCTCGCTGAAGGCGCTGCAGGACTTCGTCGCGCTGCTGGAGGAGTTCGAGCGGCTCGTCGAGACCGGCTCGGGCCCGGCCGCGCTGCTGGAGAGCATCCTCGACCGCACCGGCTACCTGGCCGAGCTGGAGGCGAGCACCGACCCGCAGGACGAGGGGCGCGTCGACAACCTCAACGAGCTCATCTCGGTGGCCGCGGAGTTCGAGGCGGCCAACCCCGGCGGCACGGTCACCGACTTCCTCGAGCAGGTCTCGCTGGTGGCCGACGCCGACCAGATCCCCGTCACCGGCGACGAGGCCGGCGTCGTCACGCTGATGACGCTGCACACGGCCAAGGGCCTGGAGTTCCCGGTCGTGTTCCTCACCGGCCTGGAGGACGGCGTCTTCCCCCACCTGCGGGCGCTCGGCGACCCGCGCGAGCTGGAGGAGGAGCGCCGGCTGGCCTACGTCGGGATCACCCGGGCCGAGCAGCGGCTGTTCCTCTCCCGCGCCACGGTGCGCACCAGCTGGGGGCAGCCGGCCTACAACCCGCCGTCGCGCTTCCTCGACGAGCTGCCCTCCGACACGGTGCACTGGGCCCGCACGGACCCGACGCCGTCGCCGAGCACGGGCTCGTCGGCGCAGCAGCGGGTGGCGGCCACCGGGCTGTCCACGGGCGGGCTCCGCGGCGGCCGGGGCAACCGGGCGGTCATCGCCGTCGAGGTCGGCGACCGCGTCAGCCACGACGCGTTCGGCCTGGGCACGGTGGTCGAGGTCAACGGCGCCGGCGACAAGGCGCAGGCCACGGTCGACTTCGGCTCCGGCGGCACCAAGCGGCTCGTGCTGCGCTACGCCCCGCTGGTCAAGCTCTAGCCCCGAGGAGCGGGGGCGCGGAGCGTCTCCCGACGAGGAGCCTGGAGCCGCCCGGCGAGGCGCCGTGAGGAGCGGGGCCCGGAGGGTCCCCGACGAGCGGCAGGGAACGGCTCCGCGCACCTGGGGTACGGCACCTGGCCGCGGTGTCGGCCGGAGGCCGACGGATCACACCGTGACGCCGCGCTCGGCGAGGAACTCCTCGGGGTCGATCGGCCGGCCGGTCATGCCCCCGCGGTGGATCTCGTAGTGCAGGTGCGGGCCGGTGGACTGGCCCTCGTTGCCGACCTTCGCGATCTGGTCGCCGGCGTGCACGATGTCGCCGGCCGCGACGTCGTAGTAGCGCATGTGCCCGTAGACGTGCACGTTGCCGTCGGCGTCCTGGATGTAGACGGCGTTGCCGTAGCCCGAGGCGCGGCCGGCCCGCAGCACGACCCCGTCGGTGGCCGCGTAGATCGGCGTGCCGAGCGGGGCGGCGAGGTCGATGCCGTAGTGCATGGAGCCCCAGCGCGTGCAGAAGCAGGTGGTCATCCGGCCCGACGTCGGCAGGACCGTCTCCGGCTCGCGGGCGGCGCGGGAGGCGGCGAGCTCGGACAGCCGGACGGCGGCCTCCGCCTGGGTGATGCCCTGGTGGACGCCGGCGTCGTCTATGTCGCCGGTGAACCCGAGGTCGGCGGCGCCCAGCCCGTAGTCGGCGGCGCTGGCGGTGACGGGACCGGCCGTGCTGCCGGTGAAGCCGGGGACGGCGGCGACGACCGCGCCGACGACCAGGGCCGCCAGCCACAGCGCGCCGCGGCGACCGGGGGGACGGCGCACGGAGCGGCGCGCAACCGCCGCCGGGACGCCGGCGTCGGAGGTGCCGGCCGCGGGGACGCCGGCCTCGGGGGTCGTGGCCTGCGGAGCGGCGGGGGTGTCGGTCGCGGGAGCGGCCGGGGCGCGGCGGGTGGTCCGTGCCGGCAGGACGGCGGCGGGCGGCACCGGGGCCACCGGTCGCAGGCCGGGGATCCGGCCGGTCGCCTCGGGCTCGGCCGGCGCGCGGCCGGCCGCGGGCTCCACGAGCGCGGTCACCGAGATCCCCTTCGTCCACGCTCCGGGGGCCGCCGGGTGCAGCGGTCCGTCGGGGGAGCGACGGCGGTGGAGGCGCCCGGGGGCGCCCGCCGGTGGGTACCGGCTCCGTGATCGGACCGTAACGTTCCGTCAGGTCGCGGCGGGGGAAGCCGCCGCGCGTGTCGCCGAGTCGACCGACCGCGAGCGGAGCGGTCAGGCGACCGCCGCCGGCACCGGCGTCGGCGCGGCGACCGGGCGCAGCCCCGCCAGCGTGGCCGCCACCTCGTCGACGACGCCGCGGTGGTGCGGCAGGGACATGTGCCCCACGCCCCGCGCGAGCACGTTGCGGGCCCGCAGGTCGGGGTGGTCGCACCGGCCGTTGCGGGTCGGCAGGACCAGCTGGTCGAGATCGCTGTAGACGGCGGTCGTGCGGGTGTCCCAGTCCGGTGCCGGGGCGGCGAGCTCCTGCAGCACCGGCGAGCCCGGCCGCAGCTGGCGGACCATCGGCGTGGGCAGCAGGTGCGCCAGGACCGACCCGCCGTGCGGGGTGCCGAGGGTGACCAGCGACTCGACCCGGCGGCCGCCGCCCTGCAGCTGCACGTAGTGCCGGGCGATGAGGCCGCCGAGGCTGTGCCCGACGAGGTGCACGCGGTCGTGCCCGGTCCGGGCGCAGATCCGCTCGACGTGCTCGCCGAGGTCGCGGGCGCCCTGCGCGATGTCGCCCAGCAGCGGGCTGTAGTTCCAGGTGCAGACCTGCGCGAAGCCCCGCCGGCGCAGGCCGCGCCGCATGAGCGTGAACACCGAGCGGTTGTCGACCAGGCCGTGGACGAGCAGGACCGGGGTGCGGGCGGCCAGCGGGTCGGCGGCGAACAGGGCGCGGACGCCGGGCGGCTGCTCGCCGGGGCGGCAGCGCTCGTCGGGCCGCAGCACCTCGGTCCAGGTGCCCAGCGGGTACATGAGCACGTGCGCGCCGACCCACGCCAGCTCGGTCAGCCCACCGGTCACCGTCGCCGGTGTGGCGAGCGCCCGCAGCACGCCCCGCGACGTCCCGGGAGAGGGCGCCGCCGTGTGCGACGCTGGACGGGACCCCGGGCCGGCGGTCGTGTGCATGGACGTGCCCTCTCCGTTCGTCGGCCCGGAACGGGTGGGGTCCCGTCGGCGGCCGGAGCACTCCGCTGTGCTCCGTTCACAGGACGGTAATGCCCCCGTGTGGCGACGGTCACACGGCGGGATGCCGCGTCTCGACGAGATCGACGCCGTTCTGTGACACATCTCGACGAAGAGGCGCTCCACACTGCTCGACGACGAAGGGGGACCCGTGGCCGGCCCGGAACGCACCACCCGGAACGACCGGGCCGGCGGCGCGACCGCACGGCGCGCCACGGCCGGCGGTGACCGGCGACCCGCCGCGGCCCGGCCCGACCGGCGCGGCGCGGGCATCGCCGCCGCCGACGGCCGGGCCCCGCTCGCCCCGGGCCGTGCCGCCGGGCAGCCGGTCCCCGCCGACGGCCTCGTCGTCGGCGAGGTCCCCCGCGCCGCCCGGGTCGCCGGCGTCCTCCTCGTGCTCGCCGGCCTCGCCGGCCTGGCCGCGCTGTTCCCTCCCTACCTGGTCGTCGGCGACCGCGAGCTGACGCTCGGCGGGGGGCTCGGCGGGGTCCTCGTGGGCCTGGTCGTGCCGGTCACCTCGGTCGCCGTCGGAGCCGGGCTGGCCGCCGGCCGGGTGCCCCGGTTCGGGCTGGCCTACGCCGGCGTCGGCGGCCCGCTGGCGCTGGGCGCGCTGCTCATCGAGGTGTACCGGGGCAGCGCCTCGACGGTGCGGCCCGGCGTCGAGGTGCTCGCCGGGGAGCGGGTGCTGACCAGCTCGGTGGAGACCGGTCCCGGCTGGTGGCTGGCGGTCGTCGCGCTCCTGCTGACCGTGCTGGCCGGCGTCTGTGCCGCCGCCGTGTGGAGTCGCACCGTGATGGAGGACCGCGGCGCCCTCGACCCCGTCCGGTCGGGGCTGGCCGGCGCGGCGGTGCTGCTCGGCGTCCTCACCGTGCTCTGCCTGGCGCTGCCCGCCGCCGACGTCCCCGACCGCCTCGTCGACGACCCGGCCACCGGCCTGGAGGTCGTCGTCGAGCAGCAGGGCCCGCAGGCGCTGCTCGAGCGGCCGGGGCTGGCGCTGCTCGGCGGGCTGCTGCTCGCCGGTGCGGTCGTCCTCGGGTCGGTGCTCTCCCCGTCGCTGCGGCCGCGGCTGGCCGCCGTCGGGGGGTTCCTCGCCGTCGCCGTGACCGTGCTCGCGGCGGGCCTGTCCGGCCTGCGCGACGCCGTCGCCTCCGACGAGCTGGAGTGGACCGTCCCCGGCGCCGGGCTGCTGGTCGCGGGCCTCGCCTACGCGCTGCTCACCCTCCTCGCCTGGCGGCTGCGCCGGACCGGGAGCGGGTGACCGGGGCCGAGCGGCTGCGGGTGGTCGTCGCGGGGCCCGGCGGGCCGGACGACCCGCGCGCGGTCGCGCTGGCCCGGGCGCTGCGCGACGCCGGCGCCGAGGTGGTGCTGACCGGCGTGCCGGACGCCGCCGGGCCGCTGGCCGCGACCGTCGTCCAGGAGGACGCCGACGCCGTCGGCCTGGCCGCGGTGCCTCCGGACCTGATCGCCGACCTGCTCGACCGGCTGCGCGCCGCCGGCGCCGGCGACGTCCCCGTCGCCGTCCTCGGGGACCCCGGCGGCCTGCCCGCCGGTGTGCTGCGGTTCCCCGACGGCACCCCGCCCGACGACGTCGTCGCCGCGCTGCGAGGCGCCGGGACCCCCTGACCAGCGGCGTCGTCGCGGGGGCTGTGACCCGTCCCACCCCCTCCACCGCCGGTGCGGCAGGCCGCTCGGGCGGGGGCTACGGTGCCTGTCCGTGGATCTCTTCGAGTACCAGGCGCGTGACCTGCTGGCCTCGCACGGTGTACCCGTGCTGCCCGGCGGCGTGGCCGAGACACCCGACCAGGCCGAGGCGATCGCGCGGGAGATCGGCACCCGCGTCGTCGTCAAGGCGCAGGTGAAGACCGGCGGCCGCGGCAAGGCGGGCGGCGTCAAGCTCGCCGACGACGCCGACGAGGCCCGGGCCCGCGCCCAGGACATCCTCGGGCTGGACATCAAGGGGCACGTCACCCACCGCGTGATGGTCGCCCAGGCCAGCGACATCGCCGAGGAGTACTACTTCTCCTACCTCCTCGACCGCGCCAACCGGACCTTCCTGGCGATGGCCAGCGTCGAGGGCGGCATGGAGATCGAGCAGCTCGCCGTCGAGCGCCCCGAGGCACTGGCCCGCATCCCGGTCGACGCCACGGTCGGCGTGGACGCCGCCAAGGCCGCCGAGATCGTCGACGCCGCCGGCTTCGCCCCCGAGGTGCGCGACCAGGTGATCGCCATCGCCGTGCAGCTGTGGGAGGTGTTCAGCCAGGAGGACGCCACGCTCGTCGAGGTCAACCCGCTGGCCAAGGCGCCCGACGGCACGGTCCTCGCCCTCGACGCGAAGGTGACCCTCGACGAGAACGCCCGCTTCCGGCACCCGGGCCACGAGGACCTCGAGGACACCGCCGCGGCCGACCCGCTCGAGGCCGCGGCCAAGGAGAAGGACCTCAACTACGTCAAGCTCGAGGGCGAGGTCGGCATCATCGGCAACGGCGCCGGCCTGGTCATGAGCACCCTCGACGTCGTCGCCTACGCCGGCGAGGAGTTCGGCGGCGTCAAGCCGGCCAACTTCCTCGACATCGGTGGCGGCGCCTCGGCCGAGGTGATGGCCAACGGGCTGCACATCATCCTGTCCGACCCGGCCGTGAAGAGCGTCTTCGTCAACGTCTTCGGCGGCATCACCGCGTGCGACGCGGTGGCCAACGGGATCGTGCACGCGCTGCAGCTGCTCGGCGACGAGGCGACCAAGCCGCTGGTCGTCCGGCTCGACGGCAACAACGTCGAGGAGGGCCGGCGGATCCTCGCCGACGCCGCCCACCCGCTGGTCACCCTGGTGGACACGATGGACGGCGCCGCGCGCCGGGCCGCCGAGCTCGCCGCCTAGGGGAAGGACCCCCTTCCTCCCCACCCCTCGCAGGCTCGGGGCGGGCCCCTGGAACGGGGCCGTTCCATCTTCTCCAGACAGGACCCACGAGATGTCGATCTTCCTCAACGAGAACAGCAAGGTCATCGTCCAGGGCATGACCGGGTCGGAGGGGCGCAAGCACACCCAGCGCATGCTCGCCTCCGGCACCGCGATCGTCGGCGGCGTCAACCCGAAGAAGGCCGGCCAGAGCGTCGACTTCGACGGCGCCGGCGTGCCGGTGTTCGGCGGCGTCGCCGAGGCGATGAAGGAGACCGGCGCCGACGTCAGCGTGATCTTCGTGCCGCCGGCCGGCGCGAAGGCCGCCGTCATCGAGGCCGTCGACGCCCAGATCGGGCTGGCCGTGGTCATCACCGAGGGCATCCCGGTGCACGACTCGACCTCGTTCTGGGCGCACGCCCAGGGCGGCGCGACCCGCATCATCGGCCCGAACTGCCCCGGCCTGATCAGCCCCGGGCGCTCCAACGCCGGCATCATCCCGGCCAACATCACCAAGCAGGGCCGCATCGGCCTGGTCAGCAAGTCGGGCACGCTGACCTACCAGATGATGTACGAGCTGCGCGACATCGGGTTCTCCACCTGCGTCGGCATCGGCGGCGACCCGGTCATCGGGACCACGCACATCGACTGCCTGCAGGCCTTCCAGGACGACCCGGAGACCGAGGCGATCGTCATGATCGGCGAGATCGGCGGCGACGCCGAGGAGCGCGCGGCCGACTTCATCGCGGCCAACGTCACCAAGCCCGTCGTCGGCTACGTCGCCGGGTTCACCGCCCCCGAGGGCAAGACGATGGGCCACGCCGGCGCGATCGTGTCCGGCTCGGCCGGCACGGCGCAGGCCAAGAAGGAGGCCCTCGAGGCCGCCGGGGTCAAGGTCGGCAAGACGCCGTCGGAGACCGCCCGCCTGATGCGGGAGATCGTCGGCGCCTGAGCCCCGCACGACCCGCACGGGGGCGCCCGCCCGGTCCGCACGCCGGACCGGGCGGG
>NZ_JBJGYP010000013.1:0-141986 GCF_054050055.1 Geodermatophilus sp. SYSU D00814 | reverse complement strand
CCCCGGCGGGGGGCCCCCCCGCCGCGGCCGGGGGGGGGGCCGCCCCCCCCCCCCCCCCCCCCCCCCCCCCCCGACGGCGGGACCTCAGAAGGGCGGCTCCTCGCCGGGGTCACCGGCCGCCGCCCACGGGTCGTCCGCGCCGGCCCGGACCGCCGCGGGGGCGGCCTCGCCGAACCCGCCCGCGTGCCCGTTGCCGCCGGAGCGGTCGGCGGGACGGGACGCGCGGGCGACGGTGGCCGTCGCGTACCGCAGCGACGGGCCGATCTCGTCGACCTCGAGCTCGACGACGGTGCGCTTCTCGCCCTCCTTGGTCTCGAACGAGCGCTGCTTGAGGCGGCCCTGCGCCACCACCCGCGAGCCCCGGGTCAGCGACTCGGCGACGTTCTCCGCCGCCTGCCGCCAGACGTTGCAGCGCAGGAACAGCGCCTCGCCGTCCTTCCACTCCTGGGTCTGGCGGTCCAGGGTGCGCGGGGTCGAGGCGATGGTGAAGTTGGCGACCGCCGCGCCCGAGGGCGTCCAGCGCAACTCGGGGTCGCTGGTCAGGTTGCCGATGACGGTGATGACAGTCTCGCCGGCCATGGTCCGGTCCTCCGTAACGTTCGGTGCAGCGCTCAGGTGAGCGCCGCGGAGGCTACGGACGGGCACCGACAGTTCCCGGGCCCGCGAGCGGTGGCCCGGCCCCCGCGCGCCGGAGGTGTGACCATCGGCAGGGTGCAGGAGGTGCGGACCCCGTCGGTCCTGGAGGCGACGCTGGAGCGGGTCACGTTCGCCAACCCCCAGACCGGCTACACCGTGGCCCGGGTGGACACCGGGCGCGGCGGTGACCTGGTCACCGTCGTCGGGTCGCTGCTGGGCGCGCAGCCGGGGGAGACGCTGCGGCTGCGCGGACGGTGGGGGGCGCACCCCCAGTACGGCCGCCAGTTCCTCGTCGAGGACTACACCACCGTGCTGCCGGCCACGGTGCAGGGCATCCGCCGCTACCTGGGGTCCGGGCTGGTCAAGGGGATCGGCCCGCGGCTGGCCGAGCGGATCGTCGACCACTTCGGCACCGACGCGCTGCGGGTGATCGAGGAGCAGCCCGGCCGGCTCGCCGAGGTGCCCAACCTCGGCCCCAAGCGCACCCGGCTGATCACCGAGGCGTGGGAGGAGCAGCGGGCCATCAAGGAGGTGATGGTCTTCCTCCAGGGCGTGGGGGTGTCGACGTCGCTGGCGGTGCGCGTCTACCGGCAGTACGGCGACGCGTCGATCGGCGTCGTCCGCACCGCGCCCTACCGGCTGGCCGCCGAGGTCTGGGGGATCGGCTTCAAGACCGCCGACACCATCGCCGCCGCGGTCGGCATCCCGCACGACAGCACCGAGCGGGTCGAGGCCGGCGTGCAGTTCGTGCTCTCCGAGGCCACCGGGCAGGGCCACTGCTTCCTCCCCGAGGACCAGCTGATCGCCCAGTCGGTGGAGGTGCTGCAGGTCCCGCCGAGCCTGGTGCGGCACTGCCTGGCCCTGCTGGTCGCCGAGGACAACCTCGTCCGCGAGGAGTTCCCCGGCGCCGCGGGCGAGCCGCCGACGGTGGCCTACTACCTCGTCCCCTTCCACCGGGCCGAGGTCTCCCTCGCCGGGGGGCTCAAGCGGCTGGCCGGCGCCGACGTCGACCGGATGGCCGTCTTCGGCGGGGTGGACTGGGACGCCGCGCTGGCCTGGCTGCGCCGGCGCACCGGCGTGGACCTGGCGCCCGGCCAGCAGGACGCGGTGCGCCTGGCGCTGACGGCGAGGGTCGCCGTCCTCACCGGCGGCCCCGGCTGCGGCAAGAGCTTCACCGTGCGCTCGGTGGTCACCCTCGCGGCGGCCAAGGGCGCCCGGGTGCTGCTGGCCGCGCCCACCGGCCGCGCGGCCAAGCGGCTGACCGAGCTGACCGGCGTCGAGGCCGTCACCGTGCACCGGCTGCTGGAGCTGCGGCCCGGCGGGGACGCCGCCTACGACCGGGACCGGCCGCTGGACGCCGACCTGGTGGTGGTCGACGAGTCCTCGATGCTGGACCTGCTGCTGGCCAACAAGCTGGTGCGGGCGGTGCCCCCCGGGGCGCACCTGCTGCTCGTCGGCGACGTCGACCAGCTGCCCTCGGTCGGCGCCGGGGAGGTGCTGCGCGACCTGCTCGCCGAGGGCACCCCCATCCCGCACGTGCGCCTGACGCAGGTCTTCCGGCAGGCCAGCCGCTCGGGGGTGGTCACCAACGCCCACCGGATCAACGCCGGCAACCCGCCGCAGGTGCGCGGCCTCGACGACTTCTTCCTGTTCAGCACCGACGACGCCGAGGAGGCCGCCCGGCTCACCGTCGACGTCGTCGTCCGGCGGATCCCGGCCCGCTTCGGGCTCGACCCGCGCCGCGACGTGCAGGTGCTCACCCCGGTGCACCGGGGGCCGGCCGGCGCCGCCGCGCTCAACGAGCTGCTGCAGGACGCGCTCACCCCGGCCGCCCCCGACCGGCCCGAGAAGCGGTTCGGCGGGCGGGTGTTCCGCGTCGGGGACAAGGTCAGCCAGGTCCGCAACGACTACGACAAGGGCGCCAACGGGGTCTTCAACGGCACCCAGGGCGTGGTCACCGCCGTCGACCCGGTCGAGCAGACCCTCACCGTGGTCACCGACGAGGACGAGACGATCCGCTACGACTTCGCCGAGCTCGACGAGCTGGTGCACGCCTACGCGGTCACCGTCCACCGCTCCCAGGGCAGCGAGTACCCCTGCGTCGTCGTCCCGCTGACGACCAGCGCGTGGATGATGCTGCAGCGCAACCTGCTCTACACCGCGGTGACCCGCGCCAAGCAGCTCGTCGTGCTCGTCGGCTCCCCGCGGGCCCTCGGCCAGGCGGTGCGGGCCACCGGCTCCGGCCGGCGGCACACCGCGCTCGCCCGCCGGCTGCGCGGCCGCCCCCAGCCGCTGCCGGGCGCGGCCTGAGGACCGCGAGGCGTCAGCGGGCCTGCAGCCGGCGCGTCTCCAGCTCGTGCTCGCGCAGCTCCTGCCGGGTCTCCAGCGCCGCCTGCGCCTGCACCTCCAGGCCGGCGAAGGTGTCCTCGACCTGCTGCAGCCGCAGCCACCAGGCGGTCAGGGCGTAGCGGTCGGCCAGGTCGTCCGGGGCGCACGCCAGCAGGCCGCGGATGGACGCGTCGGCCCGCTCGAGCACCCCGGAGTCGTCGTCGGGCGCGGCGGCCCGCGCCGCCCAGAACACCTCCGCCCAGAGCGCCGCCACCGCCACGCTGCCGGCGGGGGGCACCCGCTGCTCGAAGGCCAGCCGCCGGCCGGTGGCGACGGCGGTCAGCCGCAGGGTCAGGAAGCGGCGCACCAGCCGCAGGAACTCCGGTGCGGCGGCCCGGTACGCCTCGGGGCTGCCGGCGTCGACGATCCGCCGGTAGACGTCCTGCAGGCGCTGCGCGGTCTCCTGGCTGCGCTGCCACAGCTCGTGGGGCGTCGCCGGGCGCGGGAGGACGGCGTCGCGCGCCCCGCCCGGACCGTCGTCGGAGGTGGCGCCCACGCTGTCGAACGCTAGTGCGGGCCGGTCCCCGGTGCAGCCCGCCGCGCCGCGCCGCCGTGGGACGCCGGTCACCGTTCCGCCGAGAGCGAACGACCCGCCCGCGTGTCCGGCGGGGCGGCTTGACAGTCCGGTTCTGTCGGTACCCGTCCCTAGATTCCGGATCGACATCTTCCCCGTGTCGACAAGGAGTCCCCCATGGCCACCTCCGGCCTCAAGACCCGCAAGCCCACCGGTCGCGTGCCGTGGCCGTGCATCCTCCTGGAGGGTGAGGAGAAGGCCGGCAAGAGCTGGGCGCTGGCCCAGTTCAGCGCCAGCGACAGGATCGGCGCGCTGTACTGGATCGACCTCAACGAGGGCGCCGGCGACGAGTACGGCGCCATCCCCGGCGCGCGCTACGAGCTCGTCGAGCACGACGGCTCCTACGCCGCGGTGCTGGCCGCCGTCCAGGCGGTCAAGGCGGAGGCGCGCCGCGCCGCCGACGCCGGCGAGCCGCCGGTCGTGCTCGGCATCGACACCGGCTCGGCCATCTGGGACGGCCTGAAGGACTGGGCCAGCGAGCGGGCCGCCAGGTCCGCCCGCAACCGCGAGCTGCTCAAGCGCGACCCCAACGCCGAGATCACCATCAGCCAGAACCTGTGGAACGACGCCGGCGCGCGCTGGCGCAAGCTGCAGACCGAGCTGCTGACCTTCCCCGGCATCGTCGTGGTGACCGCGCGCGGCAAGGAGGTCACCGAGGTCGACGCCAACGGCCGCCCGATCGAGGGGCAGAAGACCTGGTCGGTGCAGACCCACCGGGAGTTCCCCTACGCGGCCAGCGTGTGGATGCGGCTGCGCCGCGGCCGGCGACCGCTGATCGTCGGCGCGCGCAGCGTGCACGTGGGCATCAAGCCCAACGACGACCCGGCCCGCGAGGTCACCGCGCGCGAGGCGAACGGCCGGCTGCTGGAGTGGCTGGTCTTCGACGCCCTCAAGTGCGACCCGGGCACCGCGCACGTGCGCGACCTCGTCGCCTTCCACGGCGGCGGGCTGCTCGACCACGAGCGGACCGAGCAGGCCGCCGGCGCCCGCGCGGGCGGCCTGCCGGGTGCGGTCACGGGCGGCGGAGCGGCCGGACGGCGGGGCTCGGACCTCGCCGACCTGGTCGCGCGGATCGGCGAGGCCGGGGACGACGACGAGCTGCGCGAGGTGTGGGCCGAGGCCAACCGCGCCGCGCTGCTGTCGGTCGACGTGCCGACCCCGGGCGGCAACTACACCGTCGCCGAGCTGATCCAGGCCCGGCACGAGGAGTTCGTCGAGGCCTCGGTCCCGGCGTCGGCCGCGGGCCGGTCCGCGGAGCGCCGCCGGGCACCTGCCGCCGCGCAGGCCCCCGCGCCGCAGACGCCGGCCGCAGTGGTCGAGGCCGCCCGCGCCGCCGCCGCGGCCGCCCGCCCGTCGCCCGAGCCCGAGGCCGCGCCGGTCAACCCGCTGCTGGAGCCCTCGGCGACCCCGGACGACCCGCGGGAGCGCCGGCTCAACGCCGCCCGCCGCGGCGTGCTGGCCAGCCTGGAGGCCCTCGGCGTCACCGAGGAGCAGATCGGCACCCGGTTCGGCCGGCCGGCCGAGCAGGTGGCCACCAAGCGGCTGACCGCGCTGGTCCGCGACGTCATCGCCCGGCAGCGGGCCTCGGCCGACGACCGCCCGGACGTCGCCTGAGCCGAGTCGCCGGGGCGGGGCCGGACTCCCGGCCCCGCCCCGGTCCCGAGGAGAGGAGGACGCGGTGACCGCCGTCCTGCCCGCCCGCCCCAGCGCCGCCGAGCGGCGGGCCGCGCCGAGCCTGGCCGCCGCGGTGCGCGACCTCGACGGCCGCCGGGCCCGCTCCCGCCAGCGGATGATCGGCGCCTCCGAGCTCGGCGAGTGCCGGCGGCGTGCGGCCTACCGGATCGCCCGCCGCCGCCCGACCAACACCCGCACCGGGCTGCAGGCCTTCATCGGCACCGAACTGCACCGCGGGGTGCTGCGGGCCCTGCGCCGCCAGTACGGCGGCCTCACCGAGGTGGGCCTGCGGGGCGAGCAGGTCAAGGGCCGCTGCGACTGGTGGCACGCCCCGGTCGTGGAGGACCTCAAGACGACGTCCCGGTTCGGGTTCGAGCGGGTCCTCACCCGCGGCGTCCCGGTGCGGCACTGGTTCCAGGTCGCCGTCTACGCCTGGTTGCTGCGCACCGGGCAGACCGCCGACCGCCGGCTGCCGGCCGGGGCCGCGCAGGACGTCGACGGGCTGCGGATCCGCTACCTGTCGCGCGACTCGGGCGAGGACGTCGTCTTCGAGGCCGACCACGACCCGGCGCTGACCGCCGAGGCGATCATGTGGCTCACCGACGTCTACGCCACCGTCGAGGACGACGGCGCCGACGCCGTCCCGCGCGACGGGTTCGGGCCCGGCGTGGACACCATGTGCGACTGGTGCCCGTTCCTCGATGCCTGCTGGGGTCCGCCGGTCGACCCCGGGACGGAGGGCGAGGGGTCCCGCCAGTCCCGGCTGACCGTCACCGACGAGGACTACGTCGCCGCCGTGCACGACTACGACGCCTGGCGGGCGGCGGAGAACGAGGCCCGGCGGCACAAGGAGTACGCCCGGGAGCGGCTGCGCGGCCGGTCCGGGCCGGCCGGTGACCTCGACTGCGAGTGGTCCGGCGGCGGCCTGCGCTCCCAGGTGGACAAGGACGCCGCGGTGGAGCGGCTGGTCGAGCTGGGGGAGAGCCTCCCGATCCGGGCCACCCGCACCCCGCGGACCATCCGCGTCACCCGCAGCGGCACGCGGCCGGACTGAGCTTGCGTCCGTCCCCGGACGGGAGGACGATCGAACACACGTTCGACTGCTCGATGCGACCCCCGGAGGCCCCGATGACCACCCTCCCGACCTCCCGCCTGGCCACCGGCGAGCCGGTGCTCACCACCGACGTCGTCGGCACCGACTTCGGTCTCCCGCTGGTCCGGCCGGCCAAGGGCCGGCAGGACGGCCGCGTGCGGGTCGTGCGCTCGCACTGCCGGGCCCACGGGGGAGTGGTGGTGTGGTTCACCGACGGCACCAAGACCCCGCCGCTGCACGGGCGCACCACCTGGGTCCTCGTCGACGACGCGGGCACCGGCGAGGGCGCAATGGCGAGAACTGCGTAGCGACGGCGTGCGCCGCGGCGCCTAGGGTCCGGCCCGCCGGCCACGACGCTGTCAGGGGGACCCCATGTCGGTGCTCGTGATCCACCTGTGTTGGGACGACGCGGATCCGCGGGACCTCACCGGCCTGCAGCAGGTGCTGCCGCCGGTCCCGCTCGGCGCCGACGGGCCGTGCCTCTACCGCCGGACGTGGCTCTCCGGCGACCGGGTGCTCGGCATCGAGGTGTGGTCCGACGACGACGCCGCGCGCTGCCACCTCGACGAGCTGCCGCTCGCCTCGCGCGCCCTCCACCTGGAGGCGCCGACCGTCGTGGTCCTGGTGATGCCGGATGCCTACCGGTGGGTGCTGCCCACTGCCCTGGGGACGCCGGGAGCGAGCGCTGTCGTCCCGGCGGTCCGGCCGGCCGCCCCCCGCTGCCGGTCCTCCCGTGACCACGCGAGCCGGCCGTCAGGTCATGTCGACGGCGATCTTCAGCTGCCCCGGCCGCGGTGAGATCGCGGCGGTGAAGGCCGCCTCCACCTCGGCGACGGGGCGGACGTCGGTGACGTAGCAGTCCCGCAGCCCGGGGTGCTCCGCGAGGTGCGCACCGGCCTCGGCCAGCACCCGCCGCCGCTCCAGGGTGACCCCCGAGCGCAGCGTGAGGTTCTTGCGCAGGAAGGTCATCATGTCGAAGGGGTACACCGGGTCGTCGGGGACGCCGAAGTAGAAGACCTGGCCGCCGGGTGCCACGGCGTCCAGCACCGGCTGCAGCGTCGAGACCTGGTGGCCCACCGCCTCGACGACCACCGACGGCCGGTCGGCGTCGGACAGCCGGCCCGCCCACCGCTCGGCCCGGGCGGTGACCGTCTCGTCGACGCCGAAGACCCGCGCGACGTCGGAGCGGTCCACCGGGTCGACGCCGGTCACCCGGGACGCCCCGCGCGCCTTCAGGACCGAGCTGAACAGCAGGCCGATGGGGCCCTGGCCGATCACCGCGACGGCCTGCCCGGAGACGTCGCCGAGCTGCTCGGCGGCGTAGAGGACGCAGGCCAGGGGCTGCAGCATGACCGCGGTGGTCGGCGGCAGGCCGGTGTCGTAGCGGGCGAGGCCGTCGCCGTCGGTCACCACGAGCTCGGCGATGCCGTCGAACATCGACGCCCAACCCACGACGAGGTCGCCGGGGGAGTGGTCGGGGTGCCGGCTGGCGACGACCTCCCCGACGATCTCGTGCATCGGGAAGCCGGGCGCGCGGGTGGCCCCCCAGCCGTCCTCGGCCGCCGGGTGCGGCCACAGCCCGCCCCGGAAGTTGGGCAGGTCGCTGCCGCAGATGGCGCCGGCGCGGGTGGCCAGGAGCACGTGCCCGGGCGTCAGGGACGCCGGGTCGGGGGCGTCGACCTCGACCTGCTCGAAGCGGAACGGGCCGCTGAGCGTCTGTGCCCACATGGGGATCTCCGTCCTTCCGGGCGGTGGCTGGTGCCTGCAGCATCACCGCGGACGGCCGCCGCGGCGAGCGCAGCGGCCCCGGGAGGCGTCACCGCGCCCGGCCGCTCCCGTGCAGTGGTGACCCGGCCGCTGCGTGGTCGCCGCGGCGCGGCGGGGGGACCAGCGTTCCGGGGTCCGCCGCCCTGGCGGGGGCGGTGGGGGTGGCCAGCAGGCCGGTGTCCCGGGCGCGCTGCACCGCCATCAGCCGGTCGCGCACGCCGAGCTTGCGGTAGACGTGCTCGAGGTGCTTGTGCACCGTCCGGGGGGAGGTGTGCAGGCGGCGGGCGATCGCCGCCGCGGTCAGGCCGGCGCCGAGGAGGGTGAGGACGGCGAACTCGCGCTCGGTGAGGCCGGTGTCGCGGGCGCGCTCGCACCGCCACGGTGGTGCGTCGGCGAGCACCCGGGCCTGGCGGGCGAGTACCGCCAGCACCGGGAGGACGAGGCCGGCGAGCTCGGCGTCGTCGTCGGTGTAGTCGTCGTCGGGACGGCTCAGCACGTAGGCCTCGATCCCGGTGCCGACCCACAGCGGCAGGGAGAGCTGGTGGGGGATCCCCAGCGGCCGGGCGAACGCCGACCACTCCGCCACCATGGCCGCGGGCGCCACGTCTCGGGGCACCCGCCCGAGGATCTGGGCCGCCGCACTGCCGGTGACCGCGTGCCAGCGGATGAGCGGCTGGGTCCGGGCACTCGGGAGGATCCCCGACGGCGGCACCGTCGGCAGGAAGCCCTCCGGCCACCCCTGGACGACGTGGTCCACCCACGCGGCGTCGACGTGGTTCAGCGAGCAGCAGGCCGACTCGAAGGACCGCAGGAGCAGGTCGGCCACCTGGGGGTGCGGGAACTCCGCGTCCCCGGGCCGGCCCTGCAGGATGTCCCCGACGAGTGCCAGCCACGCTGCGGAGCACGTGGTCGTGCGCGACACGTGACCGAGCGTATTGCGCCGGTGCCGGTGAGGAAGGGCCTTAGGACACGACCTCGTTCCAGCCGTCCGCCTACGCACAACTGCGTACGGTCCCGGCCCACGGACGTGGTTAGCGTTGCTCTCTCGCATCGAGCACGCGTGCGTCCAGGGGGGCAACCATGTCGGTCGTCGACGGACCCAGACGTCCCAGACCTCCCCGGACGAAGAGCGCCCCGTCCTCGAGGAGCGCCCCGTCCTCCCGGACGCGGCGGCGCTCCGGCAGCTGATCCGCCCGTCCCCACCGGGCCACCGGGGCGTGGGCCGCAGGCGCCCGCGCGCCGCGCCCGGCCGCACCGCGGTCCGCCTCGCCCGGCCGGGTCCTGTCGCCGCCGACGCCGCCGTCCCCGTCGTCCGTGTCGGGTGCCTGCCGCCACCCCGGCACCGCCCGGTCCCCGCTGCCCGTCCCGAGAGGAAGGACCCTCACGTGGACCGCACCTCCGCCTCCGTCACCCTGCTCGACGGCTTCGGGCTGGACCTGCCGTGGCGCGGCCCGCGGTCGGGTGCCGACGAGCTGCCGCGTGCGGTGCAGCGGCTGGTGGCGCACCTGTGCCTGTCCCGGCGGCAGACCCGGGCGGTGACGGCCGGCCACCTGTGGCCCGACCTCCCCGAGGACCACGCGCACGGGTGCCTGCGGTCGGCGCTGTGGCGGCTGCGGAAGGCGGCGCCGGACCTGGTCGAGGTGTCCGGGGACGCCCTGCGGCTGGCGACCGGCGTCCGGGTCGACGTGCGCGACCTCGACGCCTGGGCGCGCCGGGCGGTGACGCCGTCCACGGCGTCCGGCGACGTCGCCCTCCCCGACGCGGCGCTCCTCGGCGACCTGCTCCCGGGGTGGTACGACGACTGGGTCCTGCTGGAGCGCGAGCGGCTGCGCGACCTCCGCATGCGGGGCCTGGAGGCGGTGGCCGCCCGGCTGACCGCGCTCGGCCGCCACGGCGAGGCGCTGCAGGCCGCCCACGCCGCGGTCCGCGCCGAACCGCTGCGCGAGAGCGCCCACCGGATGGTGGTCCGCATCCACCTGGCCGAGGGGAACGTCGCCGAGGCGGTCCGGGCCTACGAGCTGTTCCGCACCGTGCTCGAGACCGAGCTGGGCGTGCCCCCCAGCGAGGAGATGTCCCGGCTGCTCCGGCACGTCCCCCGGATCCGCCGGTCCCTGCCGCCACACCACCCGGCTCTCGCGGGGCGGTGATGCCCACGGCCCCGGGGGGTCCTCCGTCCGGGGGACTGCGCCGGGTGGCACGACCTCCGACCATGGCTCCCGGCACGTCGACCGCGCCGGGTGTCCCCGCAGCCGGCGCCGCGACGCTGCGCGGGACCCGGAGGAGGCACGACGTGGCCGACCACCCGAGCGCGGCGCTCCTCGTCCGCGTCTGGCTCGAGGACGCCGGGCGGTTCCGGGCCCGGCTGCTGACGCAGGCGGACACCCCCGCGGGGACGTCGGCCCCGGAGGTGACGGTCGCCGTGGCGGCGTCCCCCGCCGAGGTGCTCGACGCCGTCCGCGACTGGCTCGACGACGTCGTGCGCCGCGCCGGGGCGCCGGGCGACGACGGCGGGTGAGGCGCCCGGCCCCGCCGTCGACCGCGGGGCGGTGACGGCTCGGTGACGGCTCGGTGACGGCTCGTTGACGAGGCGCTCCTAGCGTGCGGGCGCGGGATGGACCTCGGCACCGCCGGTGACCCGCGGCGTCCCGTCCACGTCCTGCCGACCACCGGCACGACGACGCCCTCACCGGGAGGTTCCAGTGACGACTTTCTTCGCGGGACTCGGTTCGGGACTGGAGGCGGTCGACGTCGAGGAGGTGTACGAGGCCAGGGCGAGGGAGGACGTCGCCAAGCGCATCGCCGACACCGACGACCCCTTCCGCATCGAGGTCCGGTTCCTCGGCGGCCTGACCGAGGAGCAGAAGCAGGCCTTCCGGACGGCCGCCGACAGGTGGGCCGAGGTCATCGTCGGTGACCTCGAGGACGTGCAGCTCCCCGACGGCACGACCGTCGACGACGTCCGCATCGACGCCGCCGGTGTGTCCATCGACGGGCCCGGCCGGGTCCTGGGCCGGGCCGGGCCCCGCCTGGTGCGGCCGGCCGGCAGCACGCACGAGTTCCTGCCCATCACCGGCGGCATGGAGTTCGACGTCGCCGACATCCCGACGATGATGGCCCAGGGCCTCTGGGACATCGTGATCATGCACGAGATGGGGCACGTCATCGGCATGCTCGACTTCGTGTGGAGCGCGAAGGGCTTCGTGGCCAACCGCAACACCCCGCAGTGGTCGTTCACCGGGCCGACCGCGATGGCCGAGTTCGGCCGGCTGCAGGACCCGTGCGCCGGGGTCCGGATCGCCGACCTCGCCGATCTCGCAGCCGCGGCGCCGGGCGGGGGCACCGCCGGTGTGCCGGTGCCCATCGAGGACGACTTCGGGCCGGGGACGATCGGCAGCCACTGGCGGGAGAGCGTCTTCGGCGCCGAGATGATGACCGGCTTCGTCAACCAGGGCGCCAACCCGCTCAGCCGGGTCACCGGAGGTGCGCTGCAGGACCTGGGCTACCAGGTGGACCTCGACGCCTGTGACGACTACAGCCTCCCGTCACCGACCTCCCTCGCCGTCATGGGCGTGCTCACGGCCGGGCGGATGCACGAGGTCATCGGGGAGATCGGCGGCACCGGCGGCTACGTCGAGCACCCCACCCCCGAGGTCGCCCCCGCCTCGGTCCTGCGTCGGTAGCCGGTCCGGTGCGGGTCCCGGAGCGGGAACCGGACGGCGAGGAGGCGTGGGGGTGGATCGACGAGCACGTCGAGCGCCTCACGCCCGAGGTGGCGGGCGACGAGGTCCGCCTCCTCGGGGATCGCCGCGCCGAGGGCGAGGGCGCTGCCGGCGGGGAGGGTCCTGCCGACGGGGAGGGTCCTGCCGACACACCCCCCGCCGCGGAGTCACCGGCCGGAGGGGGCTGACCGTCTCCTCCGGCCGGGACTCCGGCACCGGCCGGCCCGCCCGGGGGCCTCCCCGGCGGGCCGGCCGGCGCACGGTCAGCGGATCCGCCGGCGCTGGCTGTCGCAGCCGTAGAAGTAGCCGCAGAACTGGGTGTAGGGCCCCCGGTTGGCGGTCTCGGGGTTCGTGATGAGCACGCCGCTGTTGTCGGTGTTGCGCGCCGCGGTGCCGCCGGGCTTGTGGCCCCAGAACCCGCCGCTCTGCCTGCGGAACCAGTGGTAGTCGACGAACCCGGGGCCGGGAGCGACGACGAGCGCGACCAGGTAGCGCGGCTTCTCGCTGTCCGGGAAGCAGTCGAAGCGCCGGTGCACGCCGTCGCAGAGGGCCGCACGGGTCACCTCGGGACAGGTGATCGCCGTGTAGATCCGCCCGCACCCGCGGCCCGGCTGGGCGAAGGTGTTGGTGCGCCAGTTGCTCGCGTAGTTGTAGCAGTTGTTGTTCAGGCGGACGGTCGCGTCGTCGTTCCAGAAGCCGGGGTTGAACACCCCCAGCTCGATCGTGCAGGTCACGTCCGCGGGCTCCGCCTGCGCTGCCGCCGACGCCGCGGCCACCTGGTCGGTGACGGACTCGGCGCCCCCGCCGGCCAGCTGCGCCAGGAGGTGGTCGCGCAGGTCGGTGTCCAGGGCCGCCGTGTCCGGCGCGTCCGCGGGGGCCCGGCCGGTCTCCATCAGGCTCAGCAGCCGCTCGGCGATCTCGGTGCCGCGGTCGGCCGCGCCGAGCGAGGAGAGGGACAGGTAGCTGGTCGCGCCCGAGGACGGGTCGACCGCGACGTCGTCGCCGAGGGTCTCGAGGACGAACCCCCGCGGCCCCAGACCGCCTGGGGGATCGGCGTCCGCCAGCCTCGTCGTGAGGCCCTGAACCTCCCTCAGCAGCGCCCGTGACTCCCGCTCGTCGCCCACCTCGGCGACCGGGTTCTGCCGACCCGAGAAGACGTCAGCCGTGATCCGCAACATCGATCCACTCCTCTGCCTCGTCGCGCGGGGTGGCGAGGGGACACCGGGCGCCTGCTCCGACGAGGCTGACCCGCGACCGCGGCACCCGGTCCGCGCCCTGCGACCCGAGGATGGCGGGCAGGGCGTCACGGTCCCGTCACCCTGACGTCACGGGGGTCCCGGTGCCGTGCCCGCCGTCAGAATGGGTGCGGGGTGGTGCTGGTGAGCGGTTCTCCTCGGTCGCCGGCGCGCGGTGGTGCGCGCGTCGACCTGCTCGTCTACTCGGGCCGTCCGAACCCGACCTTCGAGCTGACGCCGGCCGAGGCGGAGGAGCTGGGTCGTCGGCTCGACCGGCTGCCGCCGGGCGCGCCCCCGGGCGAGGCGCCCGGGCTGGGGTACGGCGGGATGGTGGTGACGTTCGACCCGTCGGCCGGCCGGCCGCGTCCGGTCACGGTGCGCCGTGGGGTCACCGAGGACGCCGCCGGTCCCGTCACCGGCCGGCTGGACACCGAGGACGTCGAGGGCTGGCTGCTCGCCCTCGCCCGCCGGCGCGGGCACGCGGAGCTGCTCGACGCGCTCGGTCTCTAGGGCTCGTCCGGCGGATCCCGTGGACGTGCGACCGCGTTCGAGGGCGGCTCCGGGCACCCCGCACCGCCCGGTGTGGCGGGTCATCCCGGCGGACCAGCGGTGGCGGGCCGTCGTCGACTCCCGCGGAGGAACTCGACGCCCTCGCTCACGAGGGCAGTCCCGGGCGCGAGCTGGGACGGGTGCTCTGCCCACCGCGCTCGTGCTCTGCCCATCCGGAGTGGGCAGAGCACGAGCGACGTGGAGCCGTCAGGCCGCCGCGCCGGCCCGGGCCGCGGCGCGCAGCGGCGCCAGCGCGTCCGCCCACTCGACGACCTGGTCGAGCGTCTGCTCCAGGAACTCCACCTGGTGCGTGCCGGGCGTGAAGTCCGTGAAGTCCGCGAAGTCGGTGAAGAGGTTGAGGTAGACCGCGGAGCGCACGGTGGCGACGCGCAGTTCGGCGAGCACCAGACGCAGTTGCTCGATGGCGCGGGCGCCGCCCACCACCCCGTAGCCGACGAACCCGGCGGACTTGTTCGCCCACTCGCTGTTGAGGAAGTCGATCGCGTTCTTCAGCGACCCGGGTATGCCGTGGTTGTACTCGGGCGTGACGAAGACGAACCCGTCGAAGCGGGCCACGGCCTCACCCCACGCCTGCGTGTGCGGCCGGCTGTACCGCCCCATCGACGGTGGCAGGGGCTCGTCGAGCAACGGCAGCCCGAACGACTCCAGGTCGAGCACCTCGACCTCGGCGTCACCGCGGGCGTGGGCCAGTCGGTGCACCCAGCGGGCGACGGTCTCGGCCTTGCGGCCCGGGCGGGTGGTGCCGACGACGACGGCGATGCGGGTCATGAGGACCTCCGGTGAAGGGACTTGAACCTTCAACTCAGACCCAAGCACTGCCCGGTTGAAGCGTCAACCCTCGCTAGGATCTGGCCGTGACCGAGGAGCCGCGCTGGCTGAGCGCCGCCGAGCTCGGCGTCTGGATGAAGCTCTCCGTCCTGCTGGTGCGGCTGCCGCAGGAGCTCGATGCCCAGCTCCAGCGCGACGCCGGCCTCAACTGGTTCGAGTACCTCGTGCTGGCCGGCCTCTCCGAAGCGCCCCACCGGACCATGCGGATGAGCCGCCTGGCCCTGCTCACCCACGGCTCGCTGTCGCGGCTCTCCCACGTCGTCACGCGCCTCGAGGCCCGCGGCTGGGTCGCCCGGCGTCCGTGCCCGGAGAACGGACGCTTCACCAACGCCACGCTCACCGACGCCGGCTGGACGAAGGTGGTGGCCACCGCCCCCGGCCATGTCGGCACGGTCCGCAGGCTCGTCACGGAGGCGCTGGACGCCACCCAGCTGGAGCAGCTGGACGGCGTCCTCGAGGCCGTGCTCGAGCGGCTGATGCCGCGTGGGTGCCCCTAGACCACTCCTCCCGGGGGACCTCACCAGAACGGGCGGCCACTCCGGATGGGCCGTTCGATGGCGCACGCGCCTCCCGCGCCGTGCCGCCGGCCATCCGGCGGCCGATCGGGACGGTGCAGCGTCGTGGGCTGCGCCGCGCGGCCGATGAGTTCGTGGCTCCCGGCCGGTCCGAGCTCGTGACACCCGAGGAAAGGACACGGCCATGGCGGAGCTCCTCGTCGACTTCATCACCTCCCTCGACGGGTACGCGTCGGGAGAGGGATGGCCCGGGTTCTGGGGCCTCGAGGGCCCGGAGTACCTCGCCTGGCTCGGCGAGCAGCCCGAGGTCACCTACCTGATGGGCGCGAACACCTACCGCCTCATGTCCGGTTTCGCCGCCGGTGAGGTCCCGGACGGCCAGGCCGAGTTCCGGCCCGAGGAGGAGGCGTCCGTGGACGAGCTCACGCGCGCGTCCAAGGTGGTGTTCTCCTCCTCGCTCGAGGAGCCGCTGACGTGGGCCAACTGCACGCTCGTCCGCGACGACGCCGTCGAGGCGGTCCGCGCCATGAAGGAGAGCGGCCCGGGGCTGCTGAGCACCATCGGCAGCCTCAGCCTGTGCCGGTCCCTGCTCCGGGCCGGCCTGGTCGACCGCTTCCGGGTCGGGGTGTTCCCGGTGATCACCGGGGCCACCGGCGCAGAACGCATCTACGACGGCTATCCGGACGTCGCCCTCGAGATGATCGACCACCGCACCTTCGACGGCCGCATCCAGCTGGTCGAGTACCGGCCCCGCGTGCTCGAGCACCCGCCGCTCGGCGCGCCGGCCTGACGTCGCCCCGTCGCGGACTGGACGGTCGGCCGGCATCGCGTCGATGACCCGTCTCTCGGTGGGCCGCTCCGAGACGGCCGCCGGCTCCACGACCCACCCTCCAGCCGGCGGCTCTCGGGTGAGCCCGCCCCGTGCTGCTGCGGGAGCGGCCGTAGGAGCAAGCGCCCGGCGTGCTGACCGTCGGTCCCTCGCAGGGAGAGGCTCCGGCACGGTGAGCGGAAGCCCGAGAGCCGCTGATCCGTCGGTCGGCGTACGGGCGCGGTGGCGTCCAGCGAGGTGACGCAGCGTCGGCCGCCCAGGCGTTCCCGCGGGAACGCCTGGGCACCCAGGTGTCCTCGGTCGGCCGCCCGACAGGGGCGTCTCACGGACGTCCGCTCACGACACCTGCGGCTCCCGCTCCTCCTCCACCGGGCGAGCCCGACCGACGTCGGTCGGCGGCGTCGGCAGCCCGCCGGCCGGCCGTTGCGCGGAGATCGTGGACCCGATGCTGGCGAGCACGACCAGTGCCACGGCCGCTGCCTCGCGTGCCCCGAGCGGCTGGCTCAGGAGCAGCCACCCGGCCAGCGCGGCGACGGCCGGCTCGAGACTGAGCAGGACGCCGAAGACGCCGGGCGTCAGCCGCCGCAGGGCGGACAGCTCCAGCGTGTAGGGCACCACCGAGGCGAGCAGGCCGGTGACGGCCGCCAGCAGGAGCAGGTCGGGCCGGTCGACCGCCGTCGCCGCACCGGCGGCTCCAATGGGGACGAGGGCGAGGGAGCCCACGGCGAGGGCGACCGCGAGACCGCCCTGTCCGGGTACGGCGGCGCCCACCCGGGCGCTGGTGAGGATGTACCCGGCCCAGAACGCCCCGGCCGACAGCGCGAAGGCGACACCGACCCGGTCGAGCCCGGGACCGGCACCGGCGGAAGCGGCCAGTCCGAGCAGGACGACGCCGGTCGCCGCGAGGAGCACCCACGCTCCGTCGCGCACCCGACGGGAGAGCACGGCGGCGAGCACCAGCGGGCCGAGGAACTCGATGGTGACGGCGGTGCCCAGGGGGATGCGGGCGATGGCGGCGTAGAAGGAGCCGTTCATCCCGGCCAGGCACAGCCCGAAGGCGATCACCGCCGTCCACTGCCGCCTGCTCCACCGGTGCAGATGAGGACGCGTCGCGATCAGCAGCACTGCCGCGGCCACGAGCAGCCGCAGCAGGGTGACCCCCGCGCTGCCCATCGTGGGGAACAGCTGCGCGGCACTCGCGGCGCCGACCTGCAGGGAGATGCAGGAGCCCAGCACCATCAGGACGGCCGGGCCGCTGCCGGTGTCGCGGGGGCTCACGAGGACGAGAGGGGGGCGACGTCGGGCACACCCTCAGCGTCGACGACGGGTGTCCTGCGGTCCAGCGAACGATTCCGGACCGTACTGGTCAGCTCCGCTCACCGGTCGGAGGATGGCGGCATGCTCGACGTCCACCGGTTGCGCCTCCTCCGGGAACTGCAGCGGCGCGGCACCCTGGCCGAGGTCGCCCGGGCGCTGTCCTACAGCCCGTCGGCGATCTCCCAGCAGCTGTCCCAGCTGGAGACCGAGACCGGCGTGCGGCTGCTGGAGCGGGTCGGTCGCGGCGTCCGGCTGACCGAGCAGGCCCGCATCCTCGTCCGGCACACCGACGCCGTCCTGGAGCGGCTCGAGCTGGCCGAGGCGGAGCTGACCGCGTCGCTCACCGAGGTCAGGGGCACCCTGCGCGTCGCCTCCTTCCAGAGCGTGCTGCTGACCCTGATCCCCTCGGCGCTGACCCGTCTGGCCGAGCAGCACCCCGGGCTGCGGGTCGAGATGACCCAGCGCCAGCCCGAGCAGGCCTTCGCCGGACTGTTGACCCACGACTTCGACGTCGTCCTCGGCGAGGAGTACGCGGGAGAGCCCGGCGTGGCGGTGTCCGGGGTGGACGAGGAGGACCTGCTGCTCGACGAGATCCGGCTGGCCCTCCCCACGGGCGGCAGGTGGAGCGACGCGGGCACCGCGTTCGCGGACCTCGCCGGCGCGCCGTGGGTGCTCGACCCGGCCGGCTCGGCACCGGGCCGGTGGGCCCGCGCGCTGTGCCGCGGCGCCGGTTTCGAACCCGACGTCCGGTTCGACAGCCCGGACTACCTGCTGCACGTCCACCTGGTCGAGACCGGTCACGCCCTCGCCATGCTGCCGGACCTGCTCTGGACCGACCGGGAGGCCGACCTGCGGCTGGTCCACCTGCCCGGGCGACCCACCAGGCGCCTGTTCACCGGGGTGCGGCGCGGCGCCGCCGGACACCCGGCGATCCGGGCCTTCCGCGCGAGCCTCCGAGCGGCCGTCGACAGCGCCTGACCGTCCGCCCGGCCGCCGCCGTCGGGGACCCCGGCCGGTCGGCGGCCCTGCGGCACGGCGACCGTCCCGCTCCCCGAGTCGCTGTCGCACCGATGAGTCGGGACGGGGCGCACCGTCTACGCCTCAGCGCGACCACACCCGCAGCGATCCGCCGGTGGGCCACGGACCCACCGAGCACGTCGCCCGCCGGCCGCCAGACGGAGAGGGAGCCCCCATGACGCTCGCCTCGACCACACCCGCTCCGGTCGGTGCGCGGTGAACGCACCCGCCGCCGTCACGGTCACGCCGGTGCAGGTCGCCGACCTGCTCGCCGAGGGCGAGCGGATGCCGGTCTACGTGCACGTCATCGACCATCCCGACGGGCGCGTGCTCGTCGACACCGGCATCAAGGAGTTGCACCCGCTGGCCGCCGACATGGACCCCCGCCTCCGTCCGTGGACCGAGCAGGACGTCGATCCCGCCGGCATCGACGCGGTCGTCAACACGCACCTGCACTTCGACCACTGCGGCGGCAACCACCTCTTCACCGGCACGCCGATCCACGTCCAGCGCCGCGAACTCGACGACGCGCGCAGCCAGGACGACTACACGATCCGCGAGTGGGTGGACGCGCCCGGGGTGCGGTACGTGCCGGTCGACGGCGAGCTCGAGCTCCTGCCCGGGCTCCGACTCCTCCCGGCACCGGGCCACACACCCGGCACGCAGGTGGTGGTCGTGGAGACGGACGGGGGTCCGGTCGTCATCGCCGGTGACGCGGCGGTGTGGGGCGGCGAGCTCGACGAGCCGCGGACCGAGGGCCAGCGGGTGATCCGCGGGCTCGACCCGGCGATGGTCTGGCTCGCGCACGCCCACGAGCCGTGGCGGCCCCGATGAGTCCGGCGGCCTCCGCCGGTCTTCCCAGGTGACACTGCACCCCAGGCCCGGAGGACGACCCAGCATGCTCGTCGTCGCAGGACACGTGGACGTCGACCCGGCGCACCGCGACTCGTACCTCTCCGGCTGTGTCGCCGTCGTCGAGCAGGCCCGCCGGTCGACCGGGTGTCTCGACTTCGCCCTCAGCCCGGACCTCGTCGACCCGGGCCGCGTCAACGTCTACGAGCGGTGGGAGTCGCGGGACGCGGTCGAGGCGTTCCGGGGGAGCGGCCCCGGTGAGGACCAGAGTGCGGCGATGCTGTCGGCGTCCGTCGCCGAGTACGACGTCGCGGACGTGCGCCCGCTGACCTGACCGGCGCCGCCCGCGTGCATCCCACGGAGGGCCGCACCACGTCCGCGGAGGCGCGTCGACGCCCGTGAGGCTCCGGCCGGGCGTTCCCGCGGGAACGCCTCCGCACCGAGGCGCGCCGCACGCGCGCGTCGGTCGTGTCCGGCCCCGGCCCGCTCTCGCGTGAGGGCCCCGCTGACCAGCGTCCCGCGCGCCGGTCAGGGGTCGACGACGAGCCGCACGGCGAACCCGCCGGCGACCTGCCCGGACTCCTCGCGGCGGAGCACGTCGACGGTGCCCTCCGTGCCCGGGGCCAGGTCGCGCGGCACGGTGAGGAGGAGCGCGAGCGTGCTCGGCCCGAGCGGGAGCGGCAGGTCGATCACCGCGCGGGGCCCCTCGGGGAGCGGCAGCGCGGCGGTGAGGTCGAAGGAGCCGCCGGCCGGCTCGTCCTCGCTGCCCACGAGGACGGCCCGGTCCGTGTCCGGCCGCGCCGGCGGCTCCAGCGCGGCGGCCAGGGGGTCGTCGGCCGTCACGGGCACCGCGTCCGCCCGCGGCCGGGCGATCCGCAGCCCGACGCGCGCCAGCTCCCGCGGGCGCCGGACCTCCAGCCCGGTCGTCCTCCCCGCCGACGTGCCGCGCACGTCGAACGGGACCAGCACCACGGCGCCTCGGGGCGCCCGCACCACGGTGAGGTCCTTCTGCGCGAGGTCGCCGCGTTCCCCGACGCGGCTGCCGGCGGGCGGGGAGCCGCCGCGGGTCAGCGCGGCGGCCGCGAGGGCGACGTGCACCCCTGCCGGCGGCACCTGTGCCGCCGGCCACCGGGCACGGACCACGGTGGACCGGCCCGGGGGCAGCTCGAAGGCGACCGCCGCGGTGACCGCCGGGAGGAAGCCGCCGGGCCAGGTGCCGTGCAGGCCGCCGCGGCGCCGCCGGAGGCCGAACGTCACCACGAGGTGCCGGGCGGTGCCCCGGCCGCGGTTGCGGACCCGCGCGTGGAACCAGTTGTCCCGGCCGGCCCGGGGCTGCTGGTGGACCGTGCCGCCGTCGTCCTCGTGCCGGATCCAGAGGTCGGGGGAGTCCCAGAACCGTCCACCCCCGCGCCCACCCGGGTCCTCGCGCAGCCACAGCTCGGGGACGGGTGCCGGGTCGGGCAGGCCGTAGACCCAGCGGTGGAACGCGTCGACGAGGTCGACCGCGCCGGAGCGCGCTACGAGGTGGGCCTCCAGTGCCTCCGTGGTCGCGGGGCGCTCGAGGTTGGCCCGGTAGAACTCACCCATCCACCCGGTGAGCGCCGCGGGGGAGGCGAGCGCCGCCGCCCCGGCGAACAGCCGCGCCCCGGTGCTGTAGGCCGCGATCGGCGTCGCGCGGGTGTAGGGGTCGCGCGGGGACAGCGTGACCGGCGGCTCGGCGAAGTCGAAGGGCCGGACCTCCGAGCCGCCACGGTCGTGGTAGACGTTCCAGCCCTCGTCCCACCAGCCGTCGGCCTGGGCCGCGGGTGTGACCCCGCGGCCCCACCACGAGTGGAAGACCTCGTGCCGCAGGCTCTCCCGCGAGGCGGTGCACGCCCCGTCGTACTCCATGCCGCCCCGGATCAGGAACGCGGTGTACCTGCCGCCGTGGACGTACCTCCCGACCGCGGCCGCGTTCTCCGCCAGCCAGCCGGCGACGTCGGCCGCGGCGGCTGCCGGGTCCACCGTGGTGTCGGAGCGCAGCGCGAGCACCTCCACCGCGACGGGGTCGCCGCCGGTCGGCAACGCGACCGTCGTCGTCGCCGCGGTGAGCGTGTCCGCGGCCCGCACCTCCACCATCGGGGAGAGCGCGGAGGACCGCGGCGGGAAGGCCACCCGCCAGTGGTGGGGCCCGGCCGCGGTGACCGCGCCGTTGGTCACGACCCGGTGCTCCACCGCGGTGCCGGTGACCACCAGCTCCAGGTCGATCGAGTACCGGTCCCAGATCAGGTTGGCCGGCACCCAGGACTCCAGGTAGCGGCCGGGAGCGAGGTCGGTGAAGCCGAAGCTGAGCGTCAGGCGTGGCCCGGCCGACCAGGTCAGGGCCGGCGGGTGCGATCCGCCGGCCGGGGCCTGGGGCGGGCCCACGGTGTAGTCCAGGCGGAGGGTGTGGGCGGAGCCGGCCGGGAGCACCCGGTCCAGCACGAGGACCTCGGCGCCGGCACCGCCGCCGAGGTCGCGGCGGACCACCGCGTCCGGGGGCAGGGGAGCGCCGTCGAGCCGGACGCCGGTGACGGTCTGGCGGAGGTCGAGGACCGGGCAGCCCGCGGCCGGCCCCGTCGCGAACCGCAGGGTGGCCGTGCCCGTGGCCGTCCGGCTCGCGCCGTCGAAGCGGAGCAGCGCCGTGACGGCGGAGACGTCGACGGGCACGGCCGACCTGCCGCCGCCGAGCGGCACGGGCGGCGGGGCCAGGTCGAGGTCGGTCGTCACCGCAGCCCTCCTCCGGATCCCCGCCGCCCCGTCCTCAGCGCGGGAGCAGCCCCGTGTAGCCCGCCAGCAGCCGCGGCGCCGCGTCGGTCCGCGCCATCGCCGCGAGCTGCTGCAGGCGGTCCACGGCGTCGGTCAGGTGCTCCGCCCCGCCGCCCAGGGCGACCCACATCCCGACCTCGTGGGTGAGCACCAGCGCGGCGGCGTCGTTGTCGGTCTGCGTCGTCGGGAACTGGACGAACAGCTCGACGTCCCTCGTGACACCGACGGGGATGCCCCGGGCCGACCACGTGACGGCGACCGACAGCCGGTGCGGACCCGGCCGGGGGAAGGCGAAGCCCTCGGTGCTCCAGAAGACCCGGTGCGACGACGAGACGGAGTCCCCGGGCGGCAGCTCGGCGAGCTTCGCCGCGTCGCAGACGACGGCGAGCGGGCGGAACGGGCGGACCCGGCCGGACGGGTCGGTGACCGTCATCGTGGCGAACAGGCCCTCCAGGCTGACGTCGCTCGGGACGACGAGCGGGTCGCCGCTGCGGTTGGTGAGCGTCCAGGACACCTCGACCGGCTGGCCCAGCGCGACGCTCTCCGCTGGGACGCTCACCTGCAGCTCGAGCTCGGACGCGTCGAAGTCCTGGCGGTCGGTCGCCTGCGGGAGGCTGGTGCCCACCCAGGAGAAGAACGGCCAGCCACCCGGGCGCAGCACGGGGTCGGGCATGTGCACGAGGTGGTGCCGCACCGTGGTGTTGACCGCCAGCGCGATCTGGTCGGGGAAGACGCCGGGGGCGCCGGTCGTGGGGCCGCCCAGGACGTCGGCCACGCTCGGCGTGGTCGTCATGATCGAGTTGTCGGCCGTCGTCTCCTGCTCCTGGTGGATCTGGTTGAAGGTGTGCGTGATCTCGTGCGTGGCGCTGCGCAGGAACGCCCGGGCGACCTCGCGCTGCCTCCGGTCGGCGGCGGTCCCGAAGTTGGCCGACTCGCCCGACGGGTAGCCGTCGTCGGAGAAGCTGGCGCACCCCTCCCGCGGGACCCCGATCTGGTCGTACATGACGCCGCGGGAGCAGCCGAGCTTCGCCGGGACCACCACGAGGTGGATCCGCCAGTCGGTGTCGAGGTCCGTGGCCGGGTCCCGGACGGCGGTCATGAGGTTGTGCAGGTTGCCCGACGACCAGCAGTCCGTCGGGTTCACCCCGGCCGGCACCGGCACGTCGGTCGAACCCCGGACGACGGTCAGCTGCCAGCCGTGCTTGGCGTAGATCGTGTCGAAGTACTCGGTGCCGCCCGAGCCGTCGGGCACCGGCTGGGGGGCCACCGCGCCGGTGAGGGTGTCGATCTCCACCGTCGCCCGGCGGAAGAACGGCGACACCCACGACAGGGTGACGGTGCCCCGCTCCACGCCGCCCTCGAGCCAGCGGCCGGTGAACCGCGGGCCGCCGAAGGGAGGCGGCGCGGGCGCCTGGGTCAGCGTCACGGTCACCGTCCTGCTGGGCGCCGCCGGGAAGGAGCCCTTGAAGCTCCCCGCCGGCGGGGCGGTGTAGTCGTACTGCTCCAGGACGAGGGTCGCGGTGCACGGGCGGCCCGGCGGCACCGCGACGGACTCCGTCACCTTCACGACCTTGAGGTAGGAGTCGTAGCGGTTGCGCGGGAAGACCGGGATGCGGGGCCGGAAAGGCGGCGCGAGCGGCTCGGCCGCGCTCGGCCGGCTCGCCGCGGCGGCCACGGACACCGGTCCCGACGGGACGGTCCCCGGCGGCGGGGACGGCAGCGGGTCGGTCAGCGAGGGGGACACCGGAGGCACCAGCGCCGGGCGCCGGTAGAGGTCGCCGCTGACGATGATGCCGTCCGGCCCGGCGTCCGGCGCCGACCGGTCGACCCGGAGGGTGCCCTCGAAGCCGGCCGCGGAGGTGGCCGGACGCAGCGAGAGGGCGTAGCAGCCGGCCCGCAGGACCGTCCGGCAGAACCGCAGCGGCGGGCCGGCCGACGACGGGGATCCGGTCGCCGCGCCGGCGTCACCGGCCCCGGCCGGGCCGAGGTCGGGGAACAGGAGGTCGTCCTGGTCGACCGGGACCCCGGCGGCCAGCGGGACCTCGGGCGACACGACGGGCGGGACGCTCGCGACGACCGCGTCCGTCCCCGGCTCGAGCTCCGTCTCGCGGAAACCGTCGGCCATGGGGAGTGCCTCCTCACTCGGCCCCGTACGGACTACGGGGGTGCGATCCGTCGGTACGAGAAGCGGCAGCCGTCGGGGTCGACGACCTCGAGGACGTCGCCCCTGCGGTGGACCTGGTAGGCGACGAGCTCGTCGGTCGCGACGCTGAGCACCAGCCGGCGGTCGTCCTCGAGCCGGTAGATGCCGGCGTCCCACCAGATGCCCGCCTGCTCCGGCCCGCGCGCGCCGCGGTAGGTGCCCGTCGAGAAGGTGAGGACGTCGGGGTAGCGGTCCGCGCACGCCGGCGCGTCCACCTTCCGCCACGAGCCGGTGAGCGCCGTGTCGTCGGGTCCGGGGTGCGCGGTCATGGGTCTCCTCGGGGTCCGTCCGGGCGAGGTGCCCACTGTGCCCCGGATCCGGACCGGCACCGGTGGTGCGCGGTGCCTGCCGCGGGCGGTGGCTCCTCACCGGGGGTCGCCGGCCTCCTCTCCCCGACCCCGGGGCTCGCGTCCCGTCGTCCTCGCCCGCTGGTCCCGTCCGGCTCCCGCTCCCGGACGCGACCAGCTTCCGCGGCTCCCGTCACCGGAGCGTCACCGAGCGGGCCCCCCGCCCGTCGGGCCCTCCGCCCGGCGGGGCCTCACCGCCCGTCGAGGTCGACCTCGAGGGTCACCTCCCGCACCGTCATCCGCCGCGCCCGTGACCGGAGCTCCTCGTCCAGCCCCGTGACACCCAGGAGCCTGCCGGCGGCCGACGCCGCGGTGGCGGGCGCTGCCGTCTCGGCGGCCGCGGTCTCCACCGGGACGCCCACCGGGCCGGTGTCGGCTCCGTCGGGACCACCCACGTCGGAGCCGGCGAGAGCGTCCTCGACGTCCGGGTCGTCGAGAGCGGTCCCCGGCTCGCCGGACCGCTCGCTCGGTGCCCTGGTCAGCTGCGGGTCCAGGAGGTAGGTCATCCCGCCGACCACCACGCCGTCGGCGACGGCGACCACCCGGATGGCGCGGTCGTCGGCCGCCGCGACGTCCTCGGCGGAGAAGCGCCGCCCCGGCCGCAGGCCGACCGTCACCGACCGCTCGGCGCCCGGGGCCAGCCCGAAGGCGACCTCGTCGCGGCGGCGCCCGACCTGGATCTCCCAGCCGCGCTCGGACAGCAGCGCCGGGAGGGTGGCGGTGACGGTCGTGCGCACCGTCTCGCCGAGGCGGTTGTTCACGGTGAACGAGCGCCGGACGAAGCTCGACAGGAGCCCGCGGACGTCCCCGCCACCGGCGACCGGGCAGACGTTCCGCTGCGCCAGGTTGTTGTCGAACGGCACCAACCGCCACTCCGGGGTGGGCCCGGCAGCGCACGGGAGGAAGGTGGCCGGATCGGTGTTGCTGCGGTCCCCGGGCGCGCTGACCTCCATGAACATGCACTCGTGCCCGGCGACCCGGGGGCGCCAGGCGAAGGGCCCGACGACCGTGCTGCTCCCCGGCCCGACGGCCCCGGGGACCGTCACCTCCGGTGTGTCCATCGGCGTCCAGTCACCCGGCCAGGAGAGCCCGGCTGCCGGATCGGCGGAGTAGCCGCGGACGACGACGTCGGTGGCCGGCTGGGTGCCCCGGTTCCCGATCCGGACGAACGCGTGGTTGGTCTGCCCGACGACCGGTGTCTGGTGGTCCTGCGGCCCGGCGCCGGGATCGGGCGTGAGGCGGTTCCAGATGTCGGTGCACTCCCAGTGGACGGGCTGGTACGGGTACTCGCCGGCCCGGCCGTCGTCGATGTAGAGGTCGACGGCCGGCGGGGCGCCGGGCCGCGTCACCGGGACCGGCGAACCCGGTGGCTGGAAGAGGCCCTGCCGCTCGAACGCCCACCGCACGACCTTCTGGACGGCGCCGCCGCGGTGCCCCTCGAAGTCCGCGGTGCCGACGTCGGCGTTCTGCAGCGCGGACACGAACACGGTCGGGGACGGGGTCGGCGTGACGGGGTTCGTGGCCAGCGACCCGATCGCCCGGTAGATCAAGTAGACGGTGAGCCGGGCGGCCTGCTGCCGGCGCGCCACCTCCGCCGCGTCGCCGCCGAGGGAGCGGTACAGCCGGAAGTGCGTGGTGGAGAGGATCTGCTCGGAGGCGTACCCGCCGACGTCGTTGGTCCCGCCCCACGCCCAGCCGGTCGCCACGTCACGACCGTGGTTGCGGTTGGGCAGGATCCACGGGAACGTCTCGAACCGCCGCACCGGGTCGGTGCGGAGGGAGGACTCGGGGTCGAGCAGCACCGCCGCCGCGCTGTCCCCGGCGCTGTGGGCGAACCCGAAGTTCGGCGAGTGGACGCTGTCCCAGAGCACGGTGTGACCGAACTCGTGCAGGACCACGCGCAGGTCCGCGGCGATGCTCACGGCCGGGAACGGCCCACCGGCCAGCCCGAACTCGAACCGGCCCATGCCCGTACCCGTGACGTTGCCCTGTGCCCGGGCGTTGACCTGGTCGCCGAAGCCGCTCGCGTCCACCGGCACCGGGAAGCTGGTGCCGTCGAAGTAGGTGGTGAGGTCGAACCCCATCCCGACCATGTGGCGGAACAGCCAGTCGCAGTGGTGGTAGGCGTTGACCGCGGCGAACTCGCGGGCCAGCGCGTCGAAGGAGAAGGCGGCCGGGGGGTTGGGGGCCGAGGGCGGGGCGGCCACCGGCGGGGTCACGTCGACGACGCGCACGAAGGCGCCCGCCAACGGCTGCGGATCGGCTCCGACCAGCCCGTCCAGCACGACGTTGGAGCGGAAGGGGTTGAGGACGGCCGAGGGGGAGGTGGGCAGGACCCCGGCCCCACCGGCCGTCAGCGGGTCGGTGCGGAAGACCAGGCCGGTCGCGCACGAGACGAAGGCCCGCAGGTACACCACGGCGCCCGTGGTCTCCTCGAGGAACGCCCGCCAGTTCAGCTCTCCCTGGCCGCCCACCTCGAGGGAGAACAGCACCTCGACGACGACGTAGTGCCTGCCCGGCTCCAGCGTGTCGGGCAGCGGGGGCAGGGAGAGCGTCGGCGGGGGCGCCTGCAGCGCCTCGCCGGTGTCGGCGCCGGCCTCCGGGTCGTAGCGCCGGTCGGGGTCGAACGCGTACACCAGCCGGCGCGGTGTGCCGTTGATCCGCGGCCGGGCGCCGGTCCCGAGCCCCAGCGCCCGCCGGAGCGCTGCAGGGGTGAGGTCGGGTGGGTCCTCCGGCGGATCGCCGTCCACGGTGATCCCGGTGTGCACCGAGCTCTGGGAGGCGGTGACCCGCAGCGGGGCGTCCTGCATGGTGACGCTCATGCCCGCCTCCCAGACGGGCAGGCCGTGGACGACCTGCTGGTAGGACACGACGGTGGTCCCGAGGACGGCCTTCTCGTCGGCCAGCTCCAGCCGGCCGTCGGGGGACTCGGCCGGGCCGGTCCCGTCGTCGGCGTGCAGGGCGTCCGCGCCGCCGGCCGCCCCGGGCAGCATGGCGTCGTCGAGCCCGTACACCGGGGCGACCTCCCGCAGGTACTGCTCCGCGAGTGCCTGGGGGGTGGCGGCCTGCACCGTCGGCGCCCCCGCCGCGGCGGCCGCGTCCTCGGCGAAGCCCGCGCGCCCCGCCGACACCGCGACGACGGGGTGCTGGAAGTGCTCGAGGTGCAGCACGTTGCCCGAGTCGTCCCGGTCGACCCGGACGTCGTCGGTGAGCTCGAAGGTCATCGCACGCCTCCTCTATCGGGTGCCGCAGATCCAGGCGGCTGCGGTCATGGCGCGGGTGATGGCGCCGGTGTAGGCCGTGTCCACCGTGCGGTCGCCGGCCGAGTGGTAGTGCGGGTTGGGATCGGCCGGCGGGGAGCCCGCGCCGGGCCCGGCGAAGAAGTCCTCGGAGGCGAGGCACGCGGGATAGCCGTTGAGCTGGAAGCTGTGGTGGTCGCTGCGCTGCTCCGCGGGGTCGGGCACGCCGTCCGGGCCGGGGTACACCTGCGGTGGGGGCAGGGTGGGGGAGACCTCGGGCGCCACCGCGGCGACCAGTTCGGTCAACTGCAGGGACCGGGCCTCCACGGTCCGTGACGGGCCGAACCCGGCGTGCAGCTCGAAGGTCTGGGGCGCCTGCGCGTCGAACCCGACCATGTCGACCTGGAACACGCCCACGATCGGCGCGCCGGCGACCGCCTGGTCGCGCGCGTAGGCGCGGCTGCCCACCAGGCCCTGTTCCTCGGCGTTGAACAGCACGAAGCGGAACTCCCGGTGCGGCACGCCGACCTGCTCGTCGAGCGCCAGCACGGCCCGTGCGGCGGCGAGGACCGCCGCGATCCCGCTGGCGTCGTCGTCGGCCCCGGGGGCCGCGTCGACCTCGGGCCGGAAGCCGGGGTCGCGGGACGCCGTCGAGTCCAGGTGCGCGGTGAGCAGCACCGTGCCGGACATCCCCCGGGCCGGCAGCGTGGCCTCGACGTTGCGGTAGCTGCGCCCGGCGTGGCTGAACCGGTGGGTGCGGACGGTCAGCCGGCCTCCGTCCAGGGCGGTCAGGTCGGTGACCAGACCGCTGACCGCGCGCTGGTTGTCCGGGTGCAGGACGTGCCGGCTCACCAGCGTCGTCCCGTCGGGGAGGGGGCCGGCGCCGCTGTAGCGCTCGACCTGCTCCCGGATCCGCTCGGGGGTGACGACCCCGACGACGACGTCCGCCTCCTGCGGGCTGAGCCGGGCCCCGGCGGGCTCCGGACCGGCCGGCTCGGCGGCGGACTCGGCAGCGGACTCGGCAGCGGACTCGGCAGCGGACTCGGCAGCCGGCCGGTCCCCGCTGTCGGCGAGCAGGAACGGCTGGGCGGTCAGCTTGAGGTTGTGCCCGTGGCGGGGCCGCCCGACGTGCAGGTGCTCCACCGAACGACCCGCGGGCAGCGCGACGACCAGGCCCTCGTCGGTGGAGGACAGCACCAGGCCGTCGTCGCGCTCCTGCCCGAAGAGCTCCGCCACCGACCCCGCGCCCCCGCCCGGGGAGCCGGGGTCGCGGCCGTCGTCGCGGAGCAGGTAGAGGTCGCTCGTCGCCGGTTCGTCCCCGCCGAGCCGGTCGACGCGGAAGCCGAGGTCGTCCAGGGCCAGCGCGGTGCCGGTGTCGGTGACCGCGTAGAGCTGCGGCCTGCTGCCGCCCGTCAGGTGCAGCGGCACGACGGGGTGGTGGCGGAGCAGGTCCTGCCAGCCGGTCGTGCCCGGCGGGACCGTGATCCGGGTGTAGCGCAGCGGTGAGCCGGCGAGCAGCACCCGGGGCGCGAGGACGACGTAGGGGCAGACGCGGAAGCCGGCCGCCGCGGCGTGCGAGCGCTCCGTCGCGTCCTCGCCCACGAAGAGCAGCCGCCGCAGCCTCCCGCCGACCGTCGACCGGGCCGCGGCGGCGGCCTGCTCGAAGACGCGGGTCGAGTCCTTCCGGCCGTAGAGGACCAGCGCCGGGTCGAGGAAGGCGGCGAGCCCCGCCCGCTCGAGTGCCGCGTGCACCTCCGCCTCGCTCACCCGGCCGCGGTCGGAGAGCACGCCCATCCGCACCCCGGCGCGATGCAGCGTCGCCATGGCGTCCAGCACCCCCGGCAAGGGGGTCATGCTCTCGATCTCCTCCCCGCCGGGGGCGACCCGGACGGCGGCGAGCGTGTCGCCGATGTCGAAGAACACCACGGCGTCCGACGCGTCCGGGGCGCCGGCCGTCCCGTCCCGGGGGTCGTCCGAGGGGGTGTCCATCATCGGTCTCCTCACCTGCCAGGGGGCCGGTCCCGCCGACGGGCGGACGCCCGTCCGTGCCGGGACCTGATCCGCCCCGCCGCGTCACCGGCGGCGGGGTGGCGGGGAGCGTAGGAGGGGTGGCGTCACCGGTGCGTCACGCCGGTGTCCTCGCGGGAGCGACCGGTCGCCGTCGGTCCCCGGCGCCGTGGACGACCGCACGGGCTCCCGCGCCGGAGGGGCAGCCGGTCAGCCGCCGATGAGCCGGCTGATCGTCCCCGCGGTGCGGGCGACCTGGGCGGCCAGGGGCCGCCGCCCGTCCTCGTCGGGCACCTCGTGCTCGGGGAAGGTGAGCGCCACGGCGGCGATCGGGTGCCCGGAGTGGTCCAGCACCGCGGTGCCCACCGAGGCGAAGCCGGCGGTGACCTCGCCCTCCTCCAGCGCGTGGCCGCGGCGCCGCGTCTCGGCCAGCAGGCGGCGCAGCGCCGACAGGGAGTCGGGTCCGCGCTCGTTGCGCAGCACGAAGCTGTCCGCGGTGGGGAACAGCGCGCGGACGGCGGCCGGCGGGAGGGCGGCGAGCACCGCCCGGCCGCTGGCGGTCAGCGGCGCCGGCAGCCGGACGCCGACGTCGGTGACCAGCGGCGCGCGCCCGCGGGCCCGCTCCTCGATGACGTAGACGACGTCGCGGCCGTGCAGGACCGCCAGGTGCGAGGTGTGCCCGGTGCGGTCGGTCAGCTCCGACAGCGGCCGCCGGGCCAGCCGCTGCAGCGGCGCCTGCCGGGTGAACCCGCTGCCCAGCTCGTAGGCGCTGACCCCCAGGCCGTACCGGCGCTCGTCGGGCAGGTGGACGACGAAGCCGGTCGCGGTCAGCTCCCCGAGCAGGTGGTACGTCGTCGAGCGGGGCAGCCCGAGCTCGCGGGCCAGCGCCGCCGCCGGCACCGGCCCGGCCTGGTCGGCCAGGAACCGCAGGATCTCGAGCACCTGCCGTGCCGCGGGCACCTGCGTCACCGGCACCCCCTCGTCGCAACGTCTGTGATCCCAGACGGTATCTCCCGCGCGAGTCTGTCGGAGGACGGGCGCGGTGGCGTGCCATGACGGGGTGACCGCCAGCACGACCACCACCGTCCCGATCGGCGTCGGGACCGGCCCGCTCAGCGCCGCCGACGTCGTCGCCGTCGCCCGGGACGGTGCCGCCGTCGCCCTCCACCCCGACGCCGAGCGGGCGGTCGCCGCGAGCCGCCGGGTGGTCGAGGCTCTGGCCGACGACGTCGTCGCGCACTACGGGGTCTCGACCGGCTTCGGTGCGCTGGCCACCCGGCACATCCCGGCCGAGCGGCGGGCGCAGCTGCAGCGCAGCCTGGTGCGCTCACACGCCGCCGGGTCCGGCCCGGAGGTGGAGCGCGAGGTGGTGCGCGCGCTGATGGTGCTGCGGCTGGCCACGCTCGCCACCGGCCGCACCGGCGTCCGGCCGCAGACCGTGCGCACGTACGCCGCGATGCTCAACGCCGGCCTCACCCCGGTGGTCCGCGAGTACGGCTCGCTGGGCTGCTCGGGCGACCTCGCGCCGCTGGCGCACTGCGCGCTCGCCGCCACGGGGGAGGGCGACGTCCGCGACGCCGACGGGCGGCGTCGCCCGGCCGCGGAGGCGCTGGCCGCCGCCGGCATCGCGCCGCTCGTCCTCGCGGAGAAGGAGGGCCTGGCGCTGATCAACGGCACCGACGGCATGCTCGGCATGCTGGTGCTGGCGCTGTCGGACCTGCGCCGGCTGCTGCGCGTCGCCGACGTCACCGCGGCGATGAGCGTGGAGGCGCTGCTGGGCACCGACGCGGTCTTCGCCGCCGACCTGCAGGCGCTGCGCCCGCACCCGGGCCAGGCCGACAGCGCGGCGAACCTGCGGGCACTGCTCGCCGGCTCCCCGATCGTGGCCAGCCACCGCGGCCCCGGGTGCACCCGGGTGCAGGACGCCTACTCGCTGCGCTGCTCGCCGCAGGTGCACGGCGCCGCCCGCGACACCGTGGCCCACGCCGCGGCGGTCGCCGACCGCGAGCTGGCCAGCGCCGTCGACAACCCGGTGGTCACCGCCGACGGGCGGGTCGAGAGCAACGGCAACTTCCACGGCGCCCCGGTCGGCTACGTGCTGGACTTCCTCGCCATCGCCGTGGCCGACCTGGCCTCGATCGCCGAGCGGCGCACCGACCGCCTCCTCGACGTCGCCCGCAACGGCGGCCTGCCGGCGTTCCTGGCCGACGACCCGGGCGTCGACTCCGGGCACATGATCGCCCAGTACACCCAGGCGGCGATCGTCTCCGAGCTCAAGCGGCTGGCCGTCCCGGCGTCGGTCGACTCCATCCCCTCCAGCGCCATGCAGGAGGACCACGTCTCGATGGGCTGGTCGGCGGCCCGCAAGCTCCGCCGCGCCCTCGACGGGCTGACCCGGGTGCTGGCGGTCGAGCTGCTCACCGCCGCCCGCGCGCTCGACCTGCGCGCGCCGCTGACCCCGGCGCCGGCGACCGCCGCGGTGCTCGCCGCCGTCCGGGAGCACGTCGCCGGACCGGGCACCGACCGGTTCCTCGCCCCCGAGATCGACGCCGTCGTCGCGCTCGTCGCCGGCGGCGGCGCCGTCGCGGCCGCCGAGTCGGTCACCGGCCCCCTCGCCTGACCCGCCCCCGACCCGAGAGGACGACCACCGTGGAAGGCGCCCGCCCCGTCCGTGCCGCACGCGGCACCACCCGCACCGCCCGCTCCTGGCAGACCGAGGCGCCGCTGCGGATGCTCATGAACAACCTCGACCCCGAGGTGGCCGAGCGGCCCGACGACCTCGTCGTCTACGGCGGCACCGGGCGTGCGGCCCGCAGCTGGGCGAGCTTCGACGCGATGGTCGCCACGCTGCGCGAGCTCGGCGACGACGAGACGATGCTCGTGCAGTCGGGCAAGCCCGTCGGGGTGCTGCGCACCCACGAGTGGGCGCCGCGGGTGCTCCTCGCCAACTCCAACCTGGTCGGCGACTGGGCCACCTGGCCGGAGTTCCGCCGGCTGGAGCAGCTCGGGCTGACCATGTACGGGCAGATGACCGCCGGGTCGTGGATCTACATCGGCACCCAGGGCATCCTGCAGGGCACCTACGAGACCTTCGCCGCGGTGGCCGCCAAGCGCTTCGGCGGCACCCTCGCCGGCACCCTGACGGTGACCGGCGGCTGCGGCGGCATGGGCGGTGCCCAGCCGCTGGCGGTGACGCTCAACGGCGGCGTCTGCCTCGTCGTCGACGTCGACCCCGCGCGGCTGCACCGCCGGGTCGCCCAGCGCTACCTCGACGAGGTCGCCGAGGACCTCGACGCGGCCGTCGCCCGCTGCGAGCGGGCCCGGCGGGACCGGGTGCCGCTGTCGGTGGGCCTGGTGGGCAACTGCGCCGTCGTGCTCCCCGAGCTGCTCCGGCGGGGGGTGCCGGCCGACGTCGTCACCGACCAGACCTCCGCGCACGACCCGCTCTCCTACCTGCCCGAGGGGATCGACCTCGCCGACTGGGCCGACCTCGCCCGCACCAAGCCCGAGGAGTCCACCGACCGGGCGCGGGCCTCGATGGCCCGGCACGTCGAGGCGATGGTCGGCTTCCTGGACGCCGGCGCCGAGGTCTTCGACTACGGCAACTCCATCCGCGACGAGGCCCGCCAGGGCGGCTTCGGCCGCGCCTTCGCCTTCCCCGGTTTCGTGCCGGCCTACATCCGGCCGCTGTTCACGCAGGGCAAGGGGCCGTTCCGGTGGGCGGCCCTGTCCGGCGACCCCGCCGACATCCGCGCCACCGACGAGGCCGTCCTCGACCTGTTCCCCGACGCCGACCACCTGCACCGGTGGATCCGCGCCGCGCAGGAGAAGGTCGCCTTCCAGGGGCTGCCGGCCCGCATCTGCTGGCTCGGCTACGGCGAGCGGGAGAAGGCCGGGGTGCGCTTCAACGACATGGTCGCCTCCGGCGAGCTGTCGGCCCCCGTGGTCATCGGCCGCGACCACCTCGACTGCGGGTCGGTCGCCTCCCCCTACCGCGAGACGGAGGGGATGGCCGACGGCTCCGACGCGATCGCCGACTGGCCGCTGCTCAACGCCCTGGTCAACACCGCCTCCGGCGCGTCCTGGGTGTCGATCCACCACGGCGGCGGCGTGGGCATCGGCCGCTCCGTCCACGCCGGCCAGGTCACCGTCGCCGACGGCACCGCGCTCGCCGGGCAGAAGATCGAGCGGGTGCTCACCAACGACCCCGGCACGGGGGTCCTGCGGCACATCGACTCCGGCGACGCCCCCGAGTACGGCAACGACACCGGTCCGCTCGCCGAGCACCCCGAGGGGGGCGTGCGGGTCCCGACGGCGGGCCGGTGACCGCGCCGGACGCGCAGCGGGCCGCCTCCGCCGGCTTCGACCGGATGTGGGCGGAGCTGGCGCCGGTCGGCCGGTCCGGCGCGACCGGCGGCTACTCCCGCTTCGCCTGGACCCGCGAGGACGCCGCGCTGCGGGAGTGGTTCGCCGGGGCCTGCGCCGAGCGCGGCCTGGACCTCGACGTCGACCGGGCGGGCAACCAGTGGGCCTGGTGGGGCGACCCCGACGCCGCGGTGGCCGCCGGCCGCCCCGGGGTGGTGGTCGGGTCGCACCTGGACTCCGTGCCCGACGGCGGGGCGTTCGACGGCCCGCTCGGCGTCGTCGGGGCGCTGGCCGCGGTCGACGGGCTGCGGGCAGCCGGTGTCGCCCCGTCCCGGCCGGTCGGGGTGGTCGCCTTCGGCGACGAGGAGGGCGCCCGCTTCGGGGTGGCCTGCGCCGGCTCCCGGGTCCTCACCGGCGCGCTGCCGGCGCAGCGGGCGCTGGGCCTCGTCGACGGCGACGGCACGAGCCTGGCCGAGGCGCTGACCGCGGCCGGGCGGGACCCCGGTGGGCTCGGCCGCGACGACCGCGCCCTGGCCCGCGTCGGCGCGTTCGTCGAGCTGCACGTCGAGCAGGGGTACGGGCTCGCCGGGCTGGGCCGGCCGGTGGCCGTCGGCACCGGCATCTGGCCGCACGGCCGGTGGCGGTTCGACCTGGCCGGGCAGGCGAACCACGCCGGCACCACCCGGCTCGCCGACCGCGACGACGCGGTGCTGGCCCTCGCCGAGCTCGTGCAGCGGGCCCGCGCGCTCGCGGTGCGGCACGGCGTCCTCGCCACCTGCGGCAAGGTCGTCGTCCGGCCCAACGGGGTCAACGCGATCCCCTCGTCGGTGACCGGCTGGCTCGACGCCCGCGGCGAGGACCCGGCGGCCGTGCGGGCGCTGGTCGGGGAGTTCGCCGCGTCGGCCGCCGACCTCGGCGGGACCCTCACCGAGGAGTCCTGGACCGACCCGACGTCCTTCGACGCGCCCCTGGCCGACCGGATCGCCACGGTGCTCGGCGGGGGTGACGTGCCCCGCCTGGCCACCGGTGCCGGGCACGACGCCGGGGTCCTGGCCGCCGCGGGCGTCCCGGCCGCCATGCTCTTCGTCCGCAACCCGACCGGGATCTCGCACTCGCCCGGGGAGTTCGCCGAGCCCGACGACTGCCACCGCGGGGTGCACGCCCTGGCCGCCGTGGTCGCCTCCCTCGCGCGGTGACCGTGCTGTTCGCGCCGCACGCGCACCTGCCCGGCGGCGTGCGGGCCGACGTGCTGCTGGAGGTCGACGGCGGCCGGTTCACCGCGGTGCGGCCCGGGGTGCCCCCGGCCGAGGTGCCGGCCGGCGCGCGCCGGCTGCCGGGGGTGGTCGCGCCCGGGTTCGCCGACGCCCACAGCCACGCGTTCCACCGGGCGCTGCGCGGCCGCACCCCCGCCGGCGGCGGCACGTTCTGGACCTGGCGGGAGGCGGCCTACGACGTCGCCGGGCGGATCGACCCCGACAGGTACCTCGAGCTGGCGCGCGCCGCCTACGCCGAGATGGCCCTGGCGGGGGTGAGCACGGTGGGGGAGTTCCACTACCTGCACCACGCGCCCGGCGGGAGGCGCTACGCCGATCCCAACGCGATGGCCGAGGCGCTCCGGCAGGCCGCGGCCGACGCCGGCGTCCGGCTCACCCTGCTCGACACCGCCTACCTCGCCGGCGGGCTGTCCGGGGCGGGGCACGACGCCCTGGCCGGGGCGCAGCTGCGGTTCGGCGACGGCGACGTGCACCGCTGGGCCGAGCGGGTCGCGGCGCTGCGCGGGTCGGCCGGCTTCCGGGTCGGGGCGGCCGTGCACTCCGTCCGCGCCGTGCCGGCCGCCGACCTGCCGGTGGTCGTGGCGGCCGCCCGCGGCGGGCTGGGCGGGGCCGACCGCTCGCCGCTGCACGTGCACGTGTCCGAGCAGCCCGCCGAGAACGAGGCGTGCCGGGCGTTCTACGGCCGCACCCCGACCCGGCTGCTGGCCGACGCGGGGGTCTGGGACGCCGCCGCGACGGCGGTGCACGCGACCCACCTGACCGGCACCGACGTCGCCCTGCTCGGCGGCGCGGGCGCGACGGCGTGCCTCTGCCCCACGACCGAGCGGGACCTCGCCGACGGCATCGGCCCGGCCCGCGCGCTGCTCGACGCCGGGGCGGCGCTGAGCCTGGGCAGCGACCAGCACGCCGTCGCCGACCTGCTGGAGGAGGCCCGGGCGATGGAGGCGCACGAGCGGCTGGTGTCCCTGCGCCGCGGCCGGTTCACCCCCGCCCAGCTGCTGGCCGCGCTCACCGCGCACGCGAGCCTCGGGTGGGACGACGCCGGCCGGATCGAGCCCGGCGCGCGGGCGGACCTGGTGGCGCTGCGCACCGACACCGTGGGCACCGCGGGCGCCCTGCCGAACCAGGTCCTGCTCACCGCCTCGCGGGCCGACGTCGACACCGTCTGGGTCGACGGCGTCCCCGTCGTGGAGGGCGGCCGGCACCGCCTGGGCGACGTCGGCGCCCTGCTCGGCGCCGCGGTGGCGCGGGTGTGGGCGCCGTGAGCAGCACCGTCGTCACGGGCGTCGCCGAGCTGGTCACCAACGACCCCGCGGTGGGGGACGGGTCGCCGCTGGGCGTCCTGCGCGCGGCGGCCGTGGTGGTCGAGGACGGCCGCGTGCGGTGGACGGGGCCGGCCGTGGCCGCGCCGGCGGCCGACCGCCGGGTCGACGTCGAGGGGCGGGCGGTGGTGCCGGGCTTCGTCGACTCCCACAGCCACCTGGTCTTCGCCGGCGACCGGGCCGCGGAGTTCGCCGCCCGCATGGCGGGGGAGCCCTACGACGGCGGCGGCATCGCCACCACCGTGGCGGCCACCCGTGCCGCCTCCGCGGCCGAGCTCCGCGGGCTGGTCGCCGCGCGGGTCGCGGAGACGCGCGCGCAGGGGACCACCACCGTGGAGGTCAAGAGCGGCTACGGGCTCAGCGTCGAGCACGAGGTCGCGTCGCTGACCGCGGCCGCGGCGGCCACCTCCGAGACGACGTTCCTCGGTGCCCACGTGGTGCCGCCGGGCGCCGGGCGTGAGGAGTACCTCGCGCTGGTCACGGGGGAGATGCTGCGGGCGTGCGCGCCGCTGGCGCGGTGGATCGACGTGTTCTGCGAGCCGGGCAGTGCCCACGCGTTCGACGGCGACGAGGCCCGCGCGGTGCTCACGGCCGGGCGGGCGGCCGGCCTGGGGCTGCGGGTGCACGGCAACCAGCTCGGTCCCGGCCCCGGGGTGCAGCTGGCGGTCGAGCTGGGAGCGGCCAGCGTCGACCACTGCACGCACCTGTCCGACGCCGACGTCGCGGCCCTGGCCGACGGCGACACCGTCGCGACACTGCTGCCCGGCGTCGAGTTCGCCACCCGCTCGCCCTACCCCGACGGGCGCGCGCTGCTGGACGCCGGGGTGACCGTCGCGCTGGCCACCGACTGCAACCCGGGCACCTGCTACAGCTCCTCGATGCCGTTCATGATCGCCCTGGCGGTGCGGGAGATGCACCTGACGCCGGCCGAGGCGCTGTGGGCGGCCACCGCCGGCGGCGCGCGGGCGCTGCGCCGGACCGACGTCGGGACGCTCGCGGTCGGCGCCCGGGCCGACCTCGCCGTCCTCGCCGCGCCGAGCTCCGTGCACCTGGCCTACCGCCCGGGCGTGCCGATCGCCTCGACGCTGGAGCTCTGACGGGCCCGGGGCGCACGGCGCCGGCCTACGGTGCGGCGGCATGACGCACCGGACGGCGCTCGCAGCGGTCGCCGCGACCCAGCTGGCGGCCCAGGGAGTCGGTCACGTCCTCGCCCTGCGGCGCCGCCGGACCTTCGACGTCCCGTTCATGGCGGGGGAGCCGGAGCACCTCGTGCGGGACTGGCTGTGGTTCGGCACCGCCTACAGCGCGCCCCCGTACCTGCTCGGGCCGCAGCTGTGGGCGGTCGGCCGGCTGCTCCGCGGGCCGGACGACCGCGCCCGGTGGGTGCTCCGGTGGCTGGGGACGGGCCTGTCGCTGGGCTACCCGAGCGAGCGGTGGAACCGGGTGCGGGTCCGGCCGGGCGGGTTCGACCCCCTCGAGACGCCGGCCGTCGCGGTCGGGTGGGGGTGCGCGGTGGCGATGGCCGTCCTCGCCCGCCGCTGACCCGCCACCGGTGCGCTGCTCAGGCGGGCTCGGGCACGCCGCCGGGGTCGCCGCCGGGGTCGTCCGGGCTGGCCTCGATCGGCGGGGGCGGCAGCGGCTCGGGGGCGTCGGGCAGCAGCTCGCCCGGGTCGTCGGGGACCGGCTCGTCGGGGTCGATCTCCGGACCGGGCTCGGGGAGCGGGGCGACCATGCCGGTAGTCAAGCAGCGCACGGTCCCCGTGGCGACGGCTGCCGGATCGGGAGGTCCCGCTACGCGGTGGCCGAGCCCGCCGGCCGGGGCAGCTGGACGTGCGGCCGGGACTGCCACAGCGCCCACTCCGCACCGACCTCGCCCGCCGTGCGGAGCAGCAGCGGCAGGTGGTCCCCGAGCAAGCGGTCGATGGTCGTCTCGGCCGCGTGCACGGTGACGTTCATGGCGGCCTGCACGACGCCGTCCCGGTCGCGGACGGGGACCGCGACCGAGCGCACCCCCGGGGCCAGCTCCTCGTCGGCCAGCGCCCACCCCCGGGCGCGGACCTCCGTCAGCTCCTCGTGCAGCTGCTCCGGCGTCCGGTGGGTCCGCCCGGGCAGGCCCGACCGGCTGGGCTCGGCCAGCGTCGCGGCGAGCCGGTCCGGGGGCAGGGCGGCCAGCAGGACCTTGCCCTGCGAGGTCAGCACCGCCGGGAACCGCGTGCCGATGTCGACCCGCAGCGCGATCAGCTTGGGCACCGACACCCGGGCGACGTAGACGATGTCGGACCCGTCGAGCTGCGCCATCGACGACGACTCGCCGGTGCGGGCGACCAGCGCCTCCAGGTGCGGGCGGGCGATGTCCCACAGGCCGAGCGCGCCGACGTAGGCCATGCCCAGGGTGAGCACCTTGGGGGTCGGCTGGAACGCCCCGCCGGAGGACCGGACGAACCCCAGCTCCTCCAGGGTGAGCAGCAGCCGGCGGGCGGTGGGCCGGGCGAGCCCGACCGCGGTCGCCACCTCCGTCAGCGACATGCTGCGGTGGTCGGCGTCGAAGCAGGCCAGGACGTCCAGCCCGCGGGCCAGGGCCTCCACGAAGTCCGGTCCCGTGCCGCGCCCCGCCATCGCACATCCCTCCCCCCTCGCGAGGATGACACGGGCCGCGGGCGGCGGCGCGCGCCCCGCCGGGCGCGTCACCGGTCCGGGCCGGTCACCGCCCGAGGACGCGCTCCTCGCCGCCGGCCCGCTTCGACTCGTCCTTGAAGTCGGTGTACTGGTACGGGTTCTCCAGGATCGACTGCTCGGCCTCCGGCGCCTCCGGGAACATCCCGGCCTCCCAGACCTCCTCGCCGCACTCCGCCTGCAGGTACCCGATCGTGTCCTCGACCTCCCGGCGCACCGCGGCGAGGTCGATCCCGACCAGCCTGCCGTCGGACTTCACCACCCGGCCGTCGACGACGACGGTGTGCACGTCGCCGCGCTGGGCCTGGAACACCACGTGGCCGACCGGGTTGAGCAGCGGGAAGGAGACGGGGGAGTCGTCGTTCTTGACCAGGACGACGTCGGCCTTCCTGCCGACCTCGATGCTGCCCAGGTCGCGGTCGCGGCCGATGGTGTGCGCGCCGCCGCGGGTGCACCACTCCAGGACCCTCGCCGCCCGCAGCCGCAGGTGGGTGACGGTCTCGCCCTGCAGGTGCGCGGTGAGGTGCTCGGCCATGCGGTCGGCGTTGAGCGTGGCGCGCATGGCGGAGAACATGTCGCCGCTCCACCAGACGCTGGTGTCCATCGACAGCGACACCGGGATGCCGTACTGCAGCACCTGCTCGGTGGGCGCGTGGCCCTGGCCGGCGCTGCACTCGGACTCGGTCGCCACCGAGATCGACCCGCCGGTGGCCGCGATCCGCTGGTAGCTGTCGCGGGTCAGCGTCGAGGCGTGCACGTAGGTCGTCTCCGGCGTCATGAACCCGCCGTCGTACATCTGCTGGATGCCGGTGTCGCTCGTCGCGCCCCACACGCCGGCGTGCGTGGTGACCGGGATCCCGAGGTCGCGGGCCACCTCGAACGCCGCCCGCTCCGGGAAGGCCGGGTCGCCGGTGACGTCGAACGCCATCTGCACGCCCATCCGGTCGTCGCCGGCGTCGCGCAGCCGCTCCAGGATCGAGCGGACGGCCGGGTCGGCGCTCCACTCCCACGGGCCGGCCTGGATGTTGCCGTAGGCCAGGACGAACCGGCCGGGCACCGACCGGAGCGCCTCGATCGCGGCCTCGGCGTGGTCGGTGGTGTGCAGGTTGTGCGACCAGTCGACCGTGGTGGTCACGCCGGCGTCGAGCGACTCGATCGCCGCGAGCCGGTTGCCCGCCGCGATGTCCTGCGGCCGGAACTTCCTGCCGTGCTCGAGGTAGTACCAGACGAAGTACTGGGTGAGCGTCCAGTCGGCGCCGTAGCCGCGCATCGCCGTCTGCCACATGTGCCGGTGGGTGTCGATCATGCCCGGCATGACGATGCCGCCCGAGGCGTCGATCTCGGCGGTGCCCTCGGGGACGTCCAGCCGGTGGCCCACCGCGGCGATCCGGTCGTCGACGACGAGCACGTCGGCGTCCCGCAGGACCGTCGCGGCGTCGTCCACGGTCAGGACGGTGCCGCCGCGGAACACGAGCGGACGGCCGGCCACGGGGGCACCGGCCCCGTCGCCGCTGGCAGCACCGGACATGCTCATCGTCTCCTCCTCGGACGGCGGGTGTCGTCCGGACCGCTGTCCGCCTGACGGCCACTGGTCCGGGCGGCGCCACTCTGGTGTGATGCAGACCACGTGTCAAGGTCGGCGGACGACGATCACGGACGGCGACCGGTCGTTGACAGGACCGGTCGCGGCCCGCAGACTCCGGCCCGGACGCACGTCCGCATCGCGGAGTCCCCGGACGAGAGGCGAGCCCGCCCGATGACGTCGAGACCCCCCGACCCGGCGCCCCGCGGGCCGCTCGCGGGCCTGCTCGTGGCCGACTTCTCCCGGGTCCTCGCCGGCCCGTACGCCACGATGCTGCTGGCCGACCTCGGCGCCGAGGTGGTCAAGGTCGAGGGGCCGGGCGGGGACGACACCCGCACCTGGCAGCCCCCGGTCCGGGACGGCGTGTCGACCTACTACCTGGGCGTCAACCGCAACAAGCGCTCGGTCGTGCTGGACCTGAAGGACCCCGGCGACGCCGCCCTCGCGCGGGAGCTGGCGCGGCGGGCCGACGTGCTCGTCGAGAACTTCAAGCCCGGCGGACTGGCCCGCTTCGGGCTGGACCACGCCAGCGTCGCGGCGGAGAACCCGCGGGTCGTCTACGCGTCCATCAGCGGGTTCGGCAGCGCGCCCGGGGGACGGTCGCTGCCCGGCTACGACCTCATCGTGCAGGCCATCTCGGGGTTCATGAGCCTGACCGGCGACCCCGAGGGGGAGCCGTACCGGGCCGGCGTGGCGCTCTTCGACGTCATGGCCGGTCTGCACGCCACGATCGGGGTGCTCTCGGCGCTGCACCACCGCCGCGAGACGGGGGAGGGCCAGCACGTGGAGGTCAACCTGCTCTCGTCGGCCCTGTCGGGCCTGGTCAACCAGACCAGCGCGTTCGTCGCGGGCGGGGTCGTCCCCTTCCGCATGGGCAACAGCCACCCCAGCCTGTTCCCCTACGAGCCCCTGCCGTGCGCCGACGGGGAGCTCATCGTCACGGCGGGCAACGACGGGCAGTTCCGCCGGCTGTGCGAGGTGCTCGGGGTGCCCGGGCTCGTCGACGACCCGCGGTTCGCCCGCAACGAGGACCGGACGGCCAACCGCGACCAGCTCCGCCCGCTGCTGGTCGAGCGGCTGCGCACCCGCTCGAAGGCGGACTGGTTCCGCGACATCATCGGCGCGGGGGTGCCGTGCGGACCGATCAACACCATCGACCAGGGCGTGGCCTTCGCCGAGGAGATCGGCCTCGCCCCGGTGGTCCACGCCGGGGAGGGCCCGGCCGCCGTCCCCTCCGTGCGCAACCCGATCACGTTCTCGGCGACCGCGGCGGAGTACCGGCTGCCACCGCCGGCCGTCGACGAGCACGGCGCGGAGATCCGCCGGTGGCTGGCGGAGCCGGCCGGTGAGGAGGCGTCGGCATGAGCGGTGACGGGCTCTCGTTCCCGACGTCCCTCGGCACGTCGACCGCCGACGAGATCCGGCTGCTCGGCCGGGACCTCACCGCCGACCTGATGGGCCGGGTGGGCTTCGGCGAGCTGGCGTTCTGGCTGCTGAGCACCCGCCGTCCCACGCCGGCCGAGACCCGCGTGTTCGAGGCGGTGCTCGTCGCCCTCGCCGACCACGGCTTCACGCCCACCGCGATCGCCGCCCGGCTGACCTACCTGTCGGCGCCGGACTCGCTGCAGGGGGCGCTGGCCGCCGGGCTGCTGGGTGGCGGTTCCCGGTTCCTCGGCGTCACCGAGGACTGCGGGGTGTTCCTGCACACGGTCCTCGAGGCGCAGGACGGGCCGCTGCCCACCGACGACGACGGCTGGGACGCGCTGGCGCTGGCGGCGGTGCAGGCCACGCGGGCGGCCGGCCGCCTCGTCCCCGGCCTCGGCCACCCGGTGCACAAGGTGCGCGACCCGCGCACCGCGGTGCTCGTCGGCATCGCGGAGGAGGAGGGGCTGCGGGGGCCGCACCTGCGCCTGTTCGAGGCGGTCGGCCGGGTGCACGAGCAGGTCCTCGGCCGGCGGCTGCCGCTCAACGGTGCCGGCGTCTGCGGTGCCGCGCTCGCCGACCTGGGGCTGCCGGTCGAGATGCTGCGCGGCGTCGCCCTGCTGGCCCGGGCGGCCGGCCTGCTCGGGCACATCGCCGAGGAGCGCCGCCGGCCGATCGGCATGGACGCCTACCTCGCGGTCGACCGCAACGCGACCTACGTCGACCCCGACGGCCCCGGCGACCGGGAGCCACCGGGATGAACGCGGCGGTCCTCCCCGAACCGGGCGGCACGCCCGCCTACGCCGAGCACCCCGACCCGGTGCCGGCGGCCGGGCAGACGCTGGTCGCGGTGACCGCGGCGCCGATCGTCCCGCTCGACCAGCTGTGCGCGTCGGGGACCTCGTACTTCGGGCGGCCGGCCACCCCCTACGTCCCCGGCGTCCAGGGCGTCGGGGTGGTCCGGCGCTCGGCGGTGCTCGCCGAGGGGACCCGCGTGTTCGTCTCGACCACCGCCGGCATGCGGCCGGGGGACGGCAGCCTCGCCGAGCAGTGCGCGGTCCCCGACGAGGACGTCGTGCCGATCGACGCGGACGTCGACGACGCCGCGCTGGCCGCCCTGGGCACGTCCGGGATCGCGGCCTGGGTGGTGCTCACCGAGCGGGCCCGGCTGCGGGAGGGGGAGACCGTGCTCGTCCTCGGCGGCGGGGGAGCGGTCGGGCAGGCCGCGATCGGCGCGGCCGGGCTGCTCGGCGCCGGCCGGGTGGTGGCCGTGGCCCGGTCGCCGGAGGCGCGGGAGCGGGCCCGCCGCGCCGGCGCCGACGAGGTGCTCGCGTCCGGCGGCGACGTCGACGAGCTGACCGCCCGGCTCCGCGACGCCGTCGGGGCCGGGGCCGACGTCGTGGTCGACCCGGTGTTCGGCACCGCGGCGACCGCCGCCGCGCGGGTGCTGGCCGTCCGCGGGCGGCTGGTCAACCTCGGCGGGTCCGGGAGCGACGTCGCGCGGTTCTCCTCGGCCGACCTGCGCAGCCGCTCGGCGTCGGTGCTCGGCTACACCAACAACCACCTGACCGCCGGCGAGCGCCGCGACGCCGTCACCGCGGTGGCCGGCCACGCGGCGGCCGGCCGGCTCGCCGTCGCCCACGAGGTGCTCCCGCTCGCCCGGGTCGCCGAGGCCTGGGACCGGCAGGCGTCCGGGCAGGCGGGTGTGCGGCTGGTCCTCACGCCCTGAACCACCCACCGCGCGGGCGGCGCCCGCCGCCCGCGGCCCCGAGGAGGAGGCGACCGTGCAGCTGGTCACCGAGGAGAACATCACCGACCTGGCCGTGCAGCGCTGGGCCACGGCCAGGGACCCCCGCACGGCCGAGCTCCTGACGGCGCTCGTGCGGCACCTGCACGCCTTCGCCCGCGAGGTCCGGCTGACCGAGGCGGAGTGGATGGCGGCGGTGCAGTGGCTGACCCGCGCCGGGCAGATCAGCGACGCCAAGCGCGAGGAGTTCATCCTCGCCTCCGACGTGCTCGGCCTGTCGATGCTGGTCGTCCAGATGAACCACCGGCTCGACCCCCGGGCGACGCCCGCCACGGTGCTGGGCCCGTTCCACGTCGAGGGCTCGCCGGAGCTCGGGTACGGCGCCGACATGTCCCAGGGCCTGCCCGGCACGCCGCTGTTCGTCTCCGGCGTGGTGACCGACCTCGACGGCGCCCCCGTGCCGGGGGCGGTGCTCGACGTCTGGCAGGCCGACGACGAGGGGCTCTACGAGTCGCAGCACGCCGACGTCGACGAGGCCCGGCTGCGCGCGAAGTACCGGACCCGCGAGGACGGCAGCTACTGCCTGCGCACCGTCGCGCCGCTGGGCTACACGATCCCGATGGACGGGCCGGTGGGCGAGCTCATCGCGCAGACGGCGATCAGCCACTTCCGGCCGGCGCACGTGCACTTCCTGCTGAACGTCCCGGGCTACGAGCCGTTGATCACCCACCTGTTCCAGGAGGGCGCGCAGTACCTCGACAGCGACGTCGTCTTCGGCACCAAGGCCGAGCTGGTCGTCCGCTTCGAGCAGCGGGAGCCCGGCGAGACCCCGGACGGCGGCACCTCGGCCGAGCCGTGGCTCGAGGCGCGGTACGACTTCGTGCTCCAGCCGACGGCGCAGGCCGGGGCTCAGGCGGGCAGCGGCGTCGGCGCGTAGGCCAGCAGCCGCCACCGCCCCGAGGCCCGCGTCCACACGGCGAGGGCCAGGTTGTCGATCGTCCTCGGCACGCCGTCGACGTCGAGGTCCGCGGTCATCCGGCCGACGACGAGCGCGCTGTCGCCCACGACGGCCACCCGCTCCACCGGGTGGTCGATGCGGCGGTAGACGTAGTGGCCCGAGCGCACCTTGCCCAGGTACTCGTCCTTGGTGTCCCGGGCACCGCTGGAGTGGGCGTAGCTGAGCTCGTCGGCGCACAGCTCCGCGAGCACCGCCAGGTCGGCGTCCTGCATGGCCCGGTAGCGGCGGTCCTCGGCGGCCAGCACCGCGCGCACGTCCTCGTCGTGCGCGCCCGGCACCCCGGTCACAGCTCGGCCCGCAGGATCGCCGCCGCCTGCGCCAGCGCCCGCATCTTCCCGGCGGCCGCCGCCCGGGGGAGGTACTTGAGCCCGCAGTCGCTGGAGAGCACGAGCCGGTCGACGTCGACGTGGTCCAGCGCCCGCCGGACCCGCTCGGCGACCGTCTCCGGGGTCTCCACCGCGGGGGTCGACAGGTCGAGGACGCCGAGCGCGATGCCCTTGCCCCGCAGCGGCCGCAGGGTCGCGGGGTCCAGTCGCGACTGCGCCGTCTCGACCGAGATCGTGTCGGCCGGGGTGTCGGCCAGCTCGGGCAGGAAGGAGTAGCCCGCCGGCCGCTCGGAGACCATCGCCGCGTAGCCGAAGCACAGGTGCACGTGCACCGGGCCGGCGGCGCCGGCCACGGCCCGGGTCACCGCCTCGGCGCCGAAGCGGCGGGCCACCTCCGGACGCGCCTGCAGCCACGGCTCGTCCACCTGGACGACGTCGGCACCGGCGGCGAACAGGTCGGCGATCTCCTCGCGGACGACGTCGGCGTAGGCCATCGCCAGCGCCCGGTCGTCGCGGTAGTGCTCGTCCTGCGACTGCTGGGCCATGGTGAAGGGCCCGGGCACGGTGATCTTGGTCGCCCGGTCGGTGTGCGCGCGGAGGAACCGGACGTCGTCCACCTGGACCGGGGACGGCCGGCGGATCTCGCCGGTCACCCGGGGCACCGGGATCTCGATCCCCGACCGGTTGCGCACCGTCCCCGGCGGGTCGAGGTCGAGCCCGCCGAGCGCCGTCGCGAAGTGGTTGGAGTAGGACTCCCGGCGGATCTCCCCGTCGGTCACCACGTCCAGCCCGGCCTCCTCCTGGGCACGCACGGCCGCCAGCGTGGCGTCGTCCTGGGCCTCCTGCAGGTGCTGCGGCGGGATGCGCCACAGCTCCCGGGCGCGCACCCGCGGGGGGAAGCGGTGACCCAGCCGCTCCCGGTCGATGAGCCAGTCGGGCTGGGGCAGGCTGCCGACGACCATCGTCGGCAGCGGGGGCAGCGGTGCCGGCATCCTGTCCTCCTGGGGCGGGAGCGCGGCGACCCTCGCCGTCCGGACCTCCCGGTGCGCCATCGTCGCCGGGACGCCGGGCGCCCACCACACCGGCGCGACGGGAGGGGCGCGGATCGCCGGTCGGGCCCCTACCCTCGTGACGTGGGCAACATCGGCAAGGAAGTCCGCCGCATCGAGGTCCTGCCCGTGCCCGAGCCGACCCCCGGGCCGGCCTCGCCCGAGCGACCCGAGCCGCAGCGGGAACCGTCCCCGTCGAGGTAGGGCGGTGGACCCCTACGGTGGCTTCGAGCCACAGGTGGGCGAGATCAGGGCACTGCGCACCTTCCGCATCGGGCCGGACGGTCTGCTCTACCCCCTGTTCTCCGCCGACCCGTGGCACGAGGGCGCCAACACCGCGCGGTGCCTGCGGACCGACCGCCCGCCGCACCCCAGCCCCGGCCCGGACTGCACGTGCGGCTTCTACGCCTTTGGCGGGGAGCAGTGGCTCGGGGACCAGCCGCGCAGCCGGCACGTCCTCGCCGTCGTCGCCTGCTGGGGGCACGTGGTCGCCGGGACCCGCGGCCTGCGCGCCGAGCACTGCCGGATCGAGGCCCTGTGGCTGTCGGCCGCGGTGCCGGACGAGCTGGTCGAGCGCGTGCTGCGCAACCACCCCTCGGTGGCCGTCCACCGCGACCGGGCCCGGATGCTGGCCCAGCACCCGCCGACCGAGCTGGACTGCTACGAGCCCTCGGGCCGGGGGACCGGACGCGCCACCGGCCGCCTGTGGTGGTCCGCGGCGATCGCGGCGGCCGTCGTCGGGAGCCTCCCCGCCGACTGGCTGGGCGGATCGCGCAGCGCCGCGCTGCTGACGATCGCCCTGGCGGCCGCCTTCGCGGTGGCCGCACTGCCCCTCGCGCCGCGGGGCCCGGATGCCGGGAGGTCCGGCCGGCGGCTGCTCTGCCTGGCGACCTCGGTGTGGCTCCTCGCCGCCTTCCTCGGCCCCGTGGGCCTGGTGTTCGTGCGGCTGCCCCTGCTGCAGGCCGTGTCGATCGCGGGGCTGCAGCACCTGTGCCTGCTCGTCGAGGGCCGGCGCATCCCCGCCCAGATCGCCTGACCGCGCACCGCCCGGCGGTCGCGGGAAACCCGTTGCCCGTGCGGAGGCGCGCTGGGAGGTTCGCCGCATGCCACCCCGGAGCGTGGACCCCGTGTTCGAGCCGTTCCTGACCACCGCCGAGGCCGTGGCCCGGGACCGGCCCGAGGTCGATCCGGAGGCGGCCCGCGAGGTGTTCCGCGAGGCGGCGACCCTGCTGCACGACGGCCTGGCCCTCGACGGTCTCGACGAGCACGACGCGCGCGCCGTGGTCGCCGCGCTGTGCCGCGACCTCGTCGCCGAGGACCCCGGCGCGGCCGTGCGCGCCCGCGCCCGTGCGGTGGCCGAGCACCCCGGGGACCTGCACGACCCGGAGGCCGTGGCCGCCGCCCACCTGGTCGCCGCGTCGGTCCTGCAGCTCTGAGCGCCGGCGGGTCCGGCCGGGGCCCGGGCGCTCAGGTGCCGATGGACGTCCGCACCGCGTAGAGCTCGGGGAAGAAGGTCAGGTCCAGCGCGCGCCGGAGGAAGTCCACGCCGGAGCTCCCGCCGGTGCCGGTCCGGAAGCCGATGGTCCGCTGCACCGTGCGCAGGTGGCGGAAGCGCCACAGCTGGACGGCGTCCTCGAGGTCGACGAGGTCCTCGCAGGTCGCGTACTCCGCCCAGTGGGTCGTGGTGTCCTCGTAGATCGCCTTGTACACGGGCAGCAGCGACTCGTCGGCCACCCACGCCCGGCGCACGTCCCGGTGCAGGACGTGCTCGGGCACCGGGTGACCGGCGCGGGCGAGGAAGCGCAGGAAGGCGTCGTACACCGTCGGGCTGTCGAGCAGCTCCGCCAGCACCGCGTGCGCCTGCGGCCGGGACGCGAACACCGGCAGCACCTGCGCGTTCTTGTTGCCGAGGACGAACTCGACGGCGCGGTACTGCCAGGACTGGAAACCCGACGCGTTGCCCAGGACGCCGCGGAACTCGGTGTACTCGCTGGGCGTCAGGGTCGCGAGCACCGACCACTGCTCGGTGATGGTGCGGAAGACGTGCTTGACCCGGGCCAGGCCCTTGCGCGCGCGGCGCACGTCGTCGTCGTCGAGGTGGGAGCGGACGGCGCGCAGCTCGTGCAGGGCGAGCTTGAGCCACAGCTCGGTGGTCTGGTGCTGGACGATGAACAGCAGCTCGTCGTGGTGGTCGCTGATCGGGTGCTGGGCCGACAGCAGCGCGTCGAGGTGCAGGTAGTCGCCGTAGTCCATCCGCTCGTGGAAGTCGGTCGCCACCCCCGCCTCCAGGTCGCGGACGCCGTCCTCGATCGCCATGCCGCCTCCCTCTCCGGAACCGGAGGCCATCCTCGTCCGCCCGCCCGCCGGGACGCTCAGCCGACCACCCAGGTGTCCTTGCCGCCCCCGCCCTGGGAGGCGTTGACCACCAGCTCGCCCTCGGTCAGCGACACCCGGGTGAAGCCGCCCGGCAGCACGGTCGTCCCCTCGTCGGTGCAGAAGGCGTAGGGCCGGTAGTCCACGTGCCGCGGCGCGAGCGCGCCGTCGACGACCGTGGGGTGGGTCGACAGCGCGACCGGCTCCTGGGCGATCCACTCCCCGGGGTCGGCCAGGACGGCGGCGCGGGCGCGCCCGAGCTCGTCGGCGGACGCCCGCGGGCCGATGAGCACCCCGTGGCCGCCCGAGCCGGACCGCGGCTTGAGCACCAGCTCGGGCAGCCGGTCCAGCGCCGCCCGGCACTGCGCCGGGTCGTCGAGGTCGTAGGCCGGCTGCGAGCGCAGTCGCGGCTGCTCGCCGAGGAAGAAGCGCACCAGGTCCTCGACGTAGGGGAAGGTGCGCTTGTCGTCGGCGACGCCGCTGCCGAAGGCGTTGACCACGGTCACCGTGCCGGCCCGCAGCGGCCCCGTCAGCAGCTCGCCGAGCTCGTTGGGCCGGCCGTCGTCGTCGGTCAGCCGCTCCTCGCTGGTGCGCCGCCACAGCAGGTCCACCCGCCGCCCGTCGGGCAGCCGCAGCTCCTCGCCGCGGAGCGTCAGCTGCCCGGGCAGCACGACCGGCGCGTCCACCATCTCCCCGAGCCGGTCGATCTCCCAGGCCACCGCGCTGCGCGGGCCGTCGCCGAGCACGGCCACGACCGGGTCGGGCCGGTCGGTGGCGTCGGCGAGCATCCGCCGCACCGCCGCGACGGCGGCCTCCCGCACGGGCGCCGGTCCCGGCTCGACCCCCAGGCGCGGGGCCACCAGGTCCCGGGCGGCCAGGGCGTAGGCCAGCAGCGTCGGCGTCCGGACGTTGTCCTCCAGGACGACGAGCCGCCCGTCGGCGCCGCGGACGACGTCGGGCCCGGCCATGCCGATCCAGCGCCGCGGCGCCGGCAGGCCGGGCGCCAGGTAGCGGTTGGTGTCGAGCACCTCGGCCGGGACGACGCCGGCGCGCACCGCCTCGCGCGGACCGTGCGCGTCGGCGACGAACGCCTCCAGTGCGCGCAGCCGCTGGTCCAGGCCGGCCGCCAGCTCCTCCCACTCCGCGCGGGCGAGCACCCGCGGCACCGGGTCGACGGTGAACAGGTGGGACTCGGCGGCGGGCCCGTGCTGCAGGTCCAGGTCGGCGGCGGCGCGGGCGACGTCGGCGGCCAGCGCGCCCGGGCCGTACGCGCGGACGGCGGCCATCGCCGCCGCCGCGTGCTCCCGGTCGCCGCCGTCGGGCAGCAGCGCCTCGTCGAGGCCGGCGGCGAGGCTCACGCGGCGGCCGCCGCGCGCTGCGCCGCCGCCCGCTCCGCCACGGCCAGCGCCGCGCGGGCCACCCACCGGCCCTGCTGCGGGTCGGTGACGTCGAAGCCGAAGGGCGCGTTGGCCTCCAGCGCGAGCAGCCGGCCGTCGGGCTCGACGAGCACGTCGACGCCCATCAGTCCGCCGCCGAGCGCGGCGACCATGCGCCGGGCGAGCTGGGCCATCTCCGGCGGCGCCTCGTACACCCGCGGGTACACCGTCCCGTGGGTGACCAGCGCGCCCTGCTCGCGGGACTTCTCGTAGACCAGGGACGTGGCGCCCGGCGTGGCGAAGACGCGCGCGCAGGCCGGCTCGGCGATCCACTCCTGCAGCAGCGACGTGCCGCGCCGGTGGCCCCCGGCCGCCTCGTGCTCCCGCCAGCCGGCCTCGACCGCGCGGGCGGCGTCGAGGTCGCCGACCAGCTCGATGTAGCGGGCGCCGTCGCCGAGGGAGGGCTTGAGCACCATCTGCCGGCCGGGCATCGGCCACTCCCGCACCCGGGCCAGGTCCCACGCCGCGGGCTGCGGCACGCCGGCGGCCGCCCACACGGCGTGGGTGACGAGCTTGTCGGCGGAGGCGACCAGCGAGGTCACCGGGTTGAGCAGCGGCACGCCGGCCGCCTCGAGGAGGGTGGCCAGGGCGAAGGTGGGCGCGTAGGCGACCACCTCCTCGACCAGCACGTGCGCGATCGCCAGGTCGTAGTGGCCCGGTGGCGGGCCGGTGACCGGCCAGTCGGCCGGCACCCGGGCCAGCCGCTCGACCTCGGCGCCCTGCTCCTCCAGCGCCCGCACCCAGGCGGCCGCGTAGCCGGCGTCCTCGTACCAGTCCTCGTCGGTGATCACCAGCAGCACGCGCACGCGGCTGCAGTGCCCGCGCCCCGGCCCCGTCGAACCACCGGCCGGCGAACCACCCGTCCGCGGGAGCACGGACGCAACACGCGCGACACCTGCGCGGGTCCCCCGGGCCCTAGCGTTCGGGTGCATGACGGCAGTGGCGGACCGCTCCCGGGACGGGCGCTCGGCCGCGGCCCGGCGGCGGCGCTACACCGCCGAGCTGGCCGGCGTGCTGCCGCCCAGCGAGCCCTTCTCGGCGTGGCTGGCGGCCGGCGGCGACCTCGCGCCGGACTTCGCCCGGCTGCCCGCGCGCACCGGCCTGTGGTCGCCGGTCGAGGGCCTCCCGGCCGGGCCCGCCGGAGCCGCCGGCTGGGCGGCGCGGCGCGGCGTGCTGCGCGCCCGCTGGCGCCGCTGGCTCACCGGCGAGCTGCCACCCGCGCCGCGCCGCACGCCGGTCCGCGTCGAGCGCGTGCGGACCGACGGCGGGGTCGAGGTCCGCGAGCTCACGGTCGGTGGGTCCACGGTCGGCGGGGGCTGGTCGGTGCGGGCGCGGCTGCTGCTGCCGGTGCCCGCGGCCGGCGTGCGGCGAGACGTGCCGGTGTACCTGCTGCAGTCCAGCCACGGCCCGTGGGCGGAGGCGGCGCTGGCCCGCGGGTGGGGCGCCTGCCTGGTCTCGGCCGCGGACGGCGACGACGACACCGAGACCGTCGAGCGGGCCCATCCCGCCGTCGTCGCCGGCCGGCTGGCCTGGCGGGCGTGGGCGCTGTCCCGGGTGCTGGACGCGCTGCAGGACGCGCCCGGGGTGGACGCCCGCCGGGTGCTGGTCGGCGGGCACAGCCGCAACGGCAAGACCGCCCTGCTGGCCGCCGCGTTCGACGACCGCTTCGCCGGAGTGGTCTCCAGCTCCAGCGGCGTGCTCGGCGCCATCCCCGCCCGGCTGTGCACCGACCGGCACTTCGGCGAGGGGGTGGAGCTGCTCACCCGGCACTACCCGGGCTGGTACCACCCGCGGCTGCGCTGGTTCGCCGGCCGGGAGCACCGGCTGCCCACCGACGCGCACGAGCTGCTCGCGCTGGCCGCGCCGCGGCCGGTGCTGGTCTCGGTGGCCGTCGAGGACCCGGTCGAGCGCGTCCCGGCCGCCCGCGCGGCCGTCGACGCCGCGCGCGACGCGTACGCCCTGCTCGGCCGCGGCGACGCCCTCGAGCTGGCGCTGCGCCCGGGCGGGCACCGGGCCGACGGGGCCGCGGTGGCCGCCCAGCTGGACTCGGCGGCGTCGGTGCTCGGCGGCCCGCCGCGCCGCCTCGTCCGGACGACGTCGGCGCCGTCCCCGGTCCCGTGGCCGGCCGACCGGGTGCGCCCGGGCCCGCGGCCGGTGCGCGGTGCCGAGCTGCGCGCCGCCGTCCGCGCCGCCCTCGGGCCGGCCGGGCGCCTCGTCCCGCGTCCGCGGGGAACGGGGGAGGGTCCGTTGCGGACTCCCGACGGCGTCGCGGTCACCCTGCTGTCCCCGCCGGGCGGAGGCGCCGGCCGCGGGCTGGTGCTCTGGCTCGGCCCGCCGTGCGCGGCGACCGGCTGGCGGGCCGGCTACGAGCAGGCCGAGCCGCTGCCGGCACTGCTGGCCGCGGCCGGCTGGGTGGTCGCCTGCCACGACCCGGTCGGCAGCGGCTCCCGGCACGGGGAGCGCCCCGGGCCGGGGTCCTCGCCGCTGGGCCGGATGACCGCCGACGCGGCCGCCGTGGCCGCGGTCGCCGCATCGGCCACCGGGCACGACCGGGCCTGGGTCGCCGCCTACGGCACCGGCGCGCTGGTGGCGCTGCACCTGTCCGCCGTCGGCGCGGTGCCGCCGGCCGGCCTGGCGCTCGCCGCCCCCACCTGCGGGGAGCCGCTGCTGCGGGCCCGGCCCGGGTACACCCTCGCCGACCTGCTCGCCGCGGCGGCCGACCGCCCCGCGGTGGTGCTGGACCCGGCCTGGGACCCCGAGGCGCCGCCCGGCGCGGTGGCCGCCGCCTGCCGGGCCGCCGGCGTGCCGCGGGTGCCGCTGGCCGACTGGCACCGGCTCTCCGGCGCCACCAGGTCGGCGATGGTCGGCTGGCTGGACGCGCACGGCCCCCAGCGAGGCCCGTCCTGACCGCGGGCGGCACCGGCCACCCGGCGCGCTCCGGGGGATCCACCGGTGCACCGGCGCATCGAGACGCGGTTGCCGAGGGGCGTCCGGTGCGCGCTATGTCCGGCCACCAGAGGCGCCGACCGCGGGTTCGACACGCAGGATCCCCCACATCCCCTGGGGTACCGCCCACGTGAGGACGCCGCTGCGGTAGGCGTGGTCGCCCGGGGTGGTCGGGGTGAACTCGAACGTCCGGACACTGCCCGAGGTGATCGCCGACTCGGCCGAGACCAGGGGTGCGGTCACCGGGCCGCCCGACCGGAAGCGGTGCTCGGGCCACGTCACCCCGTGGATGGTGAAGCTGTAGGCGCGTGGCTTGTCCAGCGCGCCCACGAGGTGGAAGCGGACCTTCCGTCCGGCCGGGACCTGCCAGACCGGCGTGGCCGGCGTCTTGTCCAGCGAGTAGTCGCTGCCGCGCGGGTCGAAGACCGACCCGATGGGCTCGGTGCGGTAGTTGAACCCCTTCTGGCCCTGGTCCTCCTTCTCGGCGTCCCCGGCCTCCTCCGCCGGGGGATCGGGGAGCGGGAAGCCCGGTCTGCCGTCGGCGTTGAGGAACAGTCGCAGCCCGTCCTGCACCAGCAGCACCATCTGTTCGGTCACCCGGTCCTCCTCGGGGAGGTCGGCCCCGATCCGTGTGACGGTCACCCGGGGTCCGTGCCACCCCTCGGGCCCGGAGTCCGCGGTCGGCTGCCCGTGCGGCACGGGGTGGGGCGTGGCGTCGGCGGGGAGGACCACGAGCGACCCGACGAGACCGTGGTGGCGGTGGTGGCGGACGTCGGCCATGTCCTGCAGCAGGACCGGGCCGAGGGGCTCCTGGCTGCCTGCGGGACGACTGGTGTCCCAGCGGTACTCCCGGACCTGCCCGGGCGGCACCGTCTGTGGTGGGTTGTCACCGACGTTGGCGCCGTCGTGCTGGACGACCTCGTAGGTCACGAGGTCCGCGTGCAGCGACACCTGCCGGGACACCGGCCGGTCGTGGCGCTCCAGCGGCACCTCGGGGGCGAACGGCTCGACGCGGAGGTCCTCGGGCAGGCAGTTCTGCAGCTCGACGACGACGTCCTCGCCCTCCCGGCACCACAGGACGAGGGGCTCGAGGTCCTCCGGCGTGGTCAGGTCGAAGGCCGGGCAGGGGTCCGTGAAGGAGTCGACCACCTCGTAGAGGAGGGCGTGGGGGTCGATGATGTCGTCCCGGTAGCGCAGGTTCGCCGGCCTGGCCCGGACCCGGAACCGCCGCTCTGGCCGAGCGGGTGCCGGCTGTCCAGCCCCCTCCTCGAGTTCTGCTGCCCCCGGCAGGACTGCCGCCTCGGTCGAGGCGCCACCGAGTGTGATGACGTCGAGGGGTGACCCGGCCGGGGGCTTGTCGAGCACGCGGATGAGTCCCCAGCAGCCCAGCCAGAGGTCGTCGGCTCCGGACAGCTTGTAGAGGTGGTCCCCGCGGTGGAGCGGAGCCTGGTTGATGAAGGTGAAGGCCTCGGCGATCCCGGTGGTCTGCTGGTTGCGGATGAGCGAGTCGACCTGTTCGCGGAAGCGCAGCCACCGCAACGCGTGCACCTGGAAGCTGTGCGACTCCTCGTGCGAGCCCTGCAGGAGGCGGATCCACACGGGCTCGTCGGGGTAGCTGGTGAAGATGGTGGTGTCCGGCTCCCGGTGCACGCGTGAGCTGAACCAGTAGGCCGGGTCGCCGCCCCGTTCCCGGATGGGGGCATTGCGGTAGTTCAGGCCCATCACGCCCTGGTCGCCGTGACCACCAGGGTGCTGAGGAGGGTTGAGCGCCCGCCCGTGCCGGTCCCACATGGGGATGAAGTCCCCGATCCCGATGCAGAACTCGCGGAACCACGGCGGCTCCCGGTCGTCGTCGGGGTGACGCTCGATCAGTGCCTGCACGCCGGTGACGACCGCACGGTCGGCCTCGATGTGGTGGAGGAAGCGCGACCCCGCAGGCTCGACCAGCAGCGCCCCGAACAGGCCGTGCTTCTGCCGGTGGTTCGCGAACAGGTGGTCGTGGAAGAAGATCGTGCCGAACTCCTGGTCAGCCCACCAGCGGTAGACCATCTTGAGCCCGTGCCGGGCGCCGCTCATGTAGTTCCAGCCCACGCTCGCGCCGTCCGCGCAGATCGGGTCGAACTTCACCATGTGGACGTGCGGCGCGCACTCGCCCTCCCACTGCAGAGCCGGGCACGGCGGGAAGGCGTGGTCGAACTCCGTCTCCGGGATCACCTCGGGGGTGTCGTTGCGCAGGGTGAGGTTGACGATCTGCCCGTGCTGGGCGCGGAAGAACAGCGGCTCGAGGGGTCCGGGGCGGTCGGCCGGGTCGCCCTCCGCGGCCAGGTAGTAGAGGTGGCCGTCGTCGTCGTGCCAGCCGTGGCTGTTGTAGTCGATGCGGCGACGCGCGACGACGATGTCGTGACAGACCTGGGTGGAGCTGTTCCTGCCGAACTGGGGATCCTCGGCCCACTGCTCCGCCTGTTGCTTGCTGAGGCGGTTGCGCGTGAACAGTTCGCCGGGGACCGGACGGTCGTTGAACGCCGCCCTCTCGAGGGCCGTCGGGACCCGGCGGTAGTCGAAGTCGTCGGGCATGTCGGCTCCCCGGAGGGAGGAGACCCCGCACGGCAGCTCGAAGCGGTGCTCGTACCCCGGGTCGCAGGGTCGTTCGTCGTCCTCGAACGGGCGGTCCGGCCAGGGGGGCCGAGGTGACTTCTGCAATGGCGTCCCGGGGATGTACAGCGGGTAACCGGGCTGTTCGGGCGTCGGCAGAGGAGGAGGCTCGCGCCCGGGGAGGGGGAGGAGCTTGGCGATGCGAGTGCCGTCCGGGTAGCGCCCGATGGAGCGGCCGGCGTAGACCGGGTCGTCGCTCGCCAGGGAGTCGCCGACCTCGCCGTCCTGCCGCGTCTCGAACGTGCGGAACATCCCCCACATGCCCTCGTGGAAGTGGGGATACAGGTGACAGTGGAAGATCACGTCACCGGCGACCTGGTGACGGTTGCCCGCGCCCCAGACGGGTTCGATGGTGTGCGCGGTCTGAGGGCTGATGGAGATGGCGTCGATGCGCGGGGAGAAGCGGTCCTGCGGGATCGCGTGCCACTCGTAGAGGTGCAGGTGGAAGACGTGCGTCTCCTTGACCGCGGCGTGCACCAGGTGGATGCGGACCGGGTCACCGATGTACGCGCGCAGGATCGGCGTGACGGGGTCGCCGAACATCCACGAGCTGTGGTGCTGCTCCTCGTTCAACACCGGGCTGTCGAGGACGTGGCCCGTGCGGAGCAGTCTCCACAGCGTCCGCTCCCGGTTGATCATCGGCTCCGCCCGGTAGGAGATGGGCATGATGGGCAGGTCGTCGTGCTCACCGCCGTCACCGTGGGCGCCGTCCCGGCGGCCGTGGTGGTGGGACACCGTCGCCCCGTGGCGGTGCGCGGACGTGCCGTCGGGCGAGGTGCCGTGCCCGCGTCCGCGATGGCCGTCGTCTCCGCAGCAGCACCGGCCGCCGTGGTGCCCACCGGCGGGACCGTCGTCGGGTCCGTGCCCGTGGCGGTGGCCGTGGGGGGTGCACGGACTGGGCTCCAGTGCTCCGTGCGGCGGCACGAACTCCGGCTCGTCGTGGAAGAACACGACGAACTCCCGGAAGGACTGCTCGGCGAAGCAGGGATACGGCTCCGGAGCCGGCCAGGGGTGGTCGGCGAGTGTCGTCGTCGACGGCGGGGTGTCGCTCGGACTCTGTCCCGGAGCGAGCACGTCGACGTAGAGCCCGTCGACCTGCTGGAAGTCCCCCGTCCCGTCCGGCCCGTGTGAGGCGGTGGCGGTGGCGGTGGTCGTGAGGATGCTCGGATCCCGCCACGTCGTCCCCGGTGGCTCGACGACGAGTGCTCCGAAGAGCCCGTGCACGTTCGTCCCGTCCTCGCCGCCGGAGTAGTTGCCGCCGTCGTGGAACGGGAAGACGCCCTCGTGGTCGCAGCTCCACGTGTACTCCCACGTGCCTCCGGGCGCAGCCAGGCTCCGGGCGTTCGCCCCGACGTGCGAGCCGTCGGAGGTGGTGACGTCGTACCCGCCCCCCACGAGGTGCAGGCCCACCGCTCGGCCGTCGATGTGGTTGTGCAGGGTCACGGTCACCTGCTCGCTGCGGCGGGCACGGAGGACCAGAGGACGGACCAGCGGATGGGGCTGCCTGGCCTGTGCCGGCGTCATCGGCAGCTCGACCCCGATGCTGCTCGCGCGGTCGCACGCCTCCGAGTACAGATCCGCCGGGTCGTCCCCCTCGCCGCCAGAGGCTCGACCCGGCAGTCCGACCTGCGCCAGCGCCCTGATGTACCGCAGGATCGGGAGGTTGTCGCACAACGCGAAGAGCATGCCGTCGTGGTCGTGGTCGCCCTCCCGGTTGTAGTAGATCGTCATCTGCAGGGCGACGACGTCGTAGTGGACGGGCGGAGGCAACGCGTCGTCCGACCTCGGGTCGGGCACCGCCTCGGGCGACGAGCCCAGGTCGCCGGCGGGTGGCAGGGACTCGGTTGCCTGCATGCGACTCACCTTCCGGTTGGTCCGTGGAGCGACAGGTCGCCCGGCGCGACAGCCGTGGACGGCGCCCGGGAGCAGCGGGTCCCCCGTGTGAGGAGGGGCGGGGCCGGCTGGGCGGGAGGGCGATCCTCTCCGCCAGGCGTCACCCGGGCGTCACGACCGGGTCCACGCGACCGCGCACCGACCTCGGGCGGTCCGGCCCGGGATCGGCGGACGGTCCGGCGATGACACCGACGTCCACGGCAGGCGGGAGCTCGGGACGAGGACCGCCGGGGTGACGGCCTGACGTGCTCGTGCCCCCCCGATCGGCGTCGGCTGGGTGACGGTGCCCGGACGCGCGGAACGCCTACGGCGACCGCAGCGCGGGCAGCACCTCGGTGGCGACCAGGCGGTCGGAGCGCTCGCGCACGCCGGGGTCGACGTCGCGGGACCCGCCCACCACCGTCACGTTGGACAGGCCGAGCCCGATCAGCCCGCGCAGCCGCCGCACGCACTCGTCGGGGCCGCCGATGACGCAGAACCGCCGCAGGAACCCCTCGGACAGCGACTCCGCCTGCGCCGCGTGCTCCAGCCCGTGGTGGTAGGTGTCGTAGTGCGCGCTGACGTCGGCGACGACGGCGGCGTCGGCCGTCGACAGGGACGAGCGCGCGCCGCGCTGGAAGTGGGCGGAGATGCTCGCGTTGCCGCGCACGAGCTCGGCCAGCGCGTGCTCGTCGGTGCCGACGCCGACCACGACGAACGCCCCGACGTCGAGGGTCTGCGGGTCGAGCCCGGCGGCCGCCCGCGCCTCCCGCGCCGTGCGCACCGCCCACTCCACCCGCTCGGGCTCCGCTCCCACGGTGACGGTGACCCGGTCGGCCTGCCGGGCCGCGGCCGCGATGACCTGCGGGCCGGAGCCGAACACGTCCACGGGGACCGCCTGCTCGCCGGCGACCGGCAGCCACGTGATGCGGCTGCCGAACCCGTCGACGTCGACCGTGCCGCCGCGCAGGTAGCTGCACAGCCGGGCGAGCTGCTGCTCGAACTCGTGCGCCGGCGGCGGCCGGAGCCCGACGAGCTCGAGCGCGGTGTCGCCCCGGCCCACGCCCAGGTGCGCCCGCCCCCCGGTGACGTGGTGCAGGGTGGCGAAGGTCGAGGCCACGACCGCGGGGTGGCGGGTGACGAGGTTGGTGACGGCGGTGCCCAGCCGCAGCCGCGTCGTGACCGACGCCGCCAGGTACAGCGAGCCGACGACGTCCATGCTGAGGTTCTGCGTGTCGGTGAGCAGCAGCCCGTCCCAGCCGGCCTCCTCGGCGGCCGCGGCGTGCGCGCGCACGTCGTCGGGCAGCGGGTAGGACCGCAGGAAGAACTCGGGGGCGGGCACGTCGGGTCCCTCCTGCCGGTCGGGCGCGGGTGCGGCCGGCGCGGGGTCACTCCCCGTGCCGGGTGGCCCTCCTCGGCCGGGGGGCGGGGCGGACGACGAGCACCGGGCACGGTGCGTAGTGCTGCACGCGCTGGGCGGTGCTGCCGAGCAGGATGACGTCGCTGAGCCCGCGCCCGCCGGCGGCCATCACGATCAGCCCGGCGTCGTGCTCCGTCGCCGCCCCGATGATCTCCGCGGCCGGCGATCCGCTGCGGATCTGCCGGTCGACCTCCGGTCCCCAGCCGTCGAAGACGGCCGCCACCGCGTCGACGGCGCGCTGCGCCGCCTCGCGGAAGCTGCCGGCCCCCTCGCCGACCTCGTGGTGCTCGGCCTCGGAGATCTCGTCGGCGAAGGCGACCGAGGCCAGCGGCCGGAGGACCGCCACGACCGAGATCGCGGTGATCTTCGCGGGGTCGGCGAAGGACGTGAGGTGGCGGGCCGCGGCCAGTGACTGCGGCGAGCCGTCGGTGGCGACGACGACGTGCACCTCAGCGCTCCGTCCGGGAGACGGCCTCGGGATCGCCGCGCCGGGTGCCCGCGGGGCGGTTGCGCTTCCCGAACGCGTACTCGACGAGGAACAGCACGACGCCGACGGCGATGAGCCCGGCGCACCAGATCAGCGACGACGGGTCGTCGTAGACGGCGAACCCGAGGATGGCCAGGTTGCCGAGCAGCCCGAGGACCAGCAGGGGCGTGTTGGCCCGGTAGGTGCGCTCGTCCTCGTCGCGCCCGCGCAGCTTGAGGCAGGCGACGATCACGAGGGCGTAGATGGCCAGGAGGAGCACGACCGTGACCAGGGCGAGGGTGTTGACCAGGTCGATGCCGCCGGAACTGACGACGATGCTGCCGGCGACGAGCAGGGCCCCGACCACCGCGGCGCTGAACAGCAGCCCGACCCAGGGGCTGCGGCGGGTGGCGTGGATCTTCGCGAAGACGCCCGGGACGACGTCCTCCTTGGCCATGCCGTAGAGGATCCGCGGCTGGGTGACGATCGTGACCAGCGTGGTGTTGGTGATCGCGATCAGCGCGATGATCGAGAACAGCGTGGTCATGACGTCGGTCGAGAACGGCAGGATGCCCTGCTTCACCACCTCGAGCAGCGCCGCGTCGGACTCGGCGAGCTGGTCGGTGGGCACGGTGAGGGCGGCGGCCATGGACACCAGGACGTAGACCAGGCCGGCCACGACCATCCCGCCGACCAGGGACCTCGGGAAGTTCCGGTGCGGTTCGATCGTCTCCTCGGCGACGTTGGCCGTGTTCTCGAAGCCGGTCATCGCGAAGAACGAGAAGGCGATGCCGGCCAGGACCGCGAGCGCCGGGTTGCCGGTGACGTCGATGTCGGTGAGGACGCCGAAGTCGGCGTCGCCCTGGACGACGAACCAGATGCCGATGACCATGATGACGAGCAGGCCCGCGACCTCGACGAAGGTCATCAGCATGTTCATCACCACCGACTCGGTGATGCCGATGAAGTTGACGACCACCAGCGCGAGGACGAACACGAGGGACACGAGCAGCGCCGGCGGGCCGTCCCACAGCGTGGCGAAGTACGAGGCGAACCCGGTGGCCAGCGAGCCGGTCGCCGCGAAGCTGGCCGACAGGAACGACACGGTGACCAGGAAGGTCAGCGCCGTGCTGCCGAAGGCCTTCTTGATGTAGAGCGAGGCGCCGGCGGCCTGGGGGTACTTGGTCACCAGCTCGGCGTAGGCGGCGCCGGTGATGGCCGCGACGGTGACGCCGAGGGCGAACGCGATCCAGAACGCCCCGCCGACGGCAGCGGCGACCAGGCCGATCAGGACGTAGATGCCCGATCCGAGGACGTCCCCGAGCGTGTAGAAGAACAGCTGCCCGCCGGTGATGGACCTCCGCAGCCCGGCGTCCTCGTCGTCGACGGTGCTGGTTCCGGTGCTGGTGTCCGCCACGAGATCCCCGCTTCGTCGAGGGCGAGCTGCTGGCCCGTCCACCGAAGCGCCGCCGGGGCGCCGGTGCAACTCGGGCAGGGATCCGGCCCGTTCGGCCGTCCGGTGTGTGACAGTCCTCGGCTCCGACGGGAGGAGCGGCATGCGGGCGCGGACGGTGTGGGGCGTCGTGTGGATCGTGGTGGGGCTGGCCGTGTCGGTCGGCGGCATGGTGGTCGCCGTCGTCGACCCCGGACGTGCCGTGCTGGGCGGAGTCGGCTTCGCGGCCGGGATCCTGCCGTTCCTGGCCGGCGTCCTCCTCGTCCGGCACGCCCTGCCCCGACCGGGCGACGGCGCGGGGCGGCCGTGGGACACGTCGGGCAGCCTCTGGGACCTCTTCCGGTGAGCCGGCGGTAGGGACGGGGCCGGGGCGACCCGACGGACACGCGGTCCCGGGGCTGCTGGACCGGGCCGTCCCCGCGGGACAAGGTGTGGCGGTGGAGCAGGTCGACGAACACTTCATCGAGACGGTCAAGGGCCTCGACGGCGTCGCGCGCGGCGACCGGGCGGTCCTGCCCCCGGAGCTCGCGCCCGAGGAGGTCCTCCGGCTCTTCGACGCCCAGCTCGGCAGCCGGCACCTGGACCTGGCCGCCCGCTGGCTGCGGGGACGCGGCGAGGGCTTCTACACGATCGGCTCCTCCGGACACGAGGGGAACGCGGCCGTGGCGGCCGCGCTGCGCCCGACCGACCCCGCGCTGCTGCACTACCGCTCCGGCGGGTTCTTCCTCGAACGGGCGAACCAGGTGGCCGGCGGCTCCGACCCGCTGCGCGACGTGCTGCTCGGCATCGTCGCGGCCACCGAGGAGCCGATCTCGGGCGGCCGGCACAAGGTCTTCGGCCGCCGGGACCTCGCCGTCCTGCCGCAGACGTCGACCATCGCCTCCCACCTGCCCCGCGCCCTCGGCGTCGCGTTCTCGATCGACCGCGTCCGCAAGCTCGGGCTGGAGGGCGAGTACCCGCGCGACGCCGTCACCGTCTGCAGCTTCGGGGACGCCTCGGCGAACCACTCCACGGCGGTCGGCGCGATCAACGCCGCCGTGCAGGTCGGCTACCGGGGGCTGCCCATGCCGCTGCTGCTGGTGTGCGAGGACAACGGCCTCGGCATCAGCGTGCCCACCCCGGAGGGCTGGGTGGCGCACGCCTACGGCAGCCGCCCGGGGCTGGAGTACCTCGCCGCCGACGGCGCCGACCTGGTCGACGCCGTGCGGACGGCGCGGCGGGCGGCCGACTGGGTCCGGCGGCACCGCCGTCCGGCGTTCCTCCACCTGCGGACGGTCCGGCTGATGGGCCACGCCGGCACCGACGTCGAGAGCGCCTACCGGCGGGCCGACCGGATCGCCGCCGACCTCCGCCGCGACCCGCTGCTCGGCACCGCCCGGCTGCTCGTCGACGCCGGGCTGCTCACCCCGGCGGAGGTGCTCGACCGCTACGAGGCGACGCGCTCGCGCGTGCTCGACCTGGCCCGGGAGGTCGCCGACCTGCCCCGGCTGGAGTCGGCCGCCGAGGTGATGAGGCCCCTGGCGCCGGCCACGCCGGACGAGGTGGCCCGGGTCGCCGCCGGGGCCGCGCCGCCCGAGCGCCGCGCCGCCCTGTTCGGGAGCACGCTGCCCGAGGACGAGCCGCCGATGACGCTGGCGCAGTCGATCAACCGGGCGCTGCTCGACGTGCTGGCGCGCCACCCCGGCGCCCTGGTCTTCGGCGAGGACGTCGCGGCCAAGGGCGGCGTCTACGGGGTGACCCGTGGCCTGCTGCGCAGGGCCGGCGCCGCCCGGGTCTTCGACACGCTGCTCGACGAGCAGACCGTCCTGGGGCTGGCGCTCGGCGCCGGCGTGTCCGGCCTGCTGCCGATCCCCGAGATCCAGTACCTGGCCTACCTGCACAACGCCGAGGACCAGTTGCGCGGGGAGGCGGCGACGCTGCAGTTCTTCTCCGACGGCCAGTACCGCAACCCGATGGTCGTCCGCGTCGCCGGCTACGGCTACCAGAAGGGCTTCGGCGGCCACTTCCACAACGACGACGCCGTCGGCGTGCTGCGCGACGTGCCCGGCCTGGTCATCGCCTCCCCGGGGCGGCCCGACGACGCCGCGGCGATGCTGCGCACCTGCGCGGCCGCGGCGGCGGTCGACGGCGCGGTGTGCGTCTTCCTGGAGCCGATCGCGCTCTACCACACCCGGGACCTGCACGCCGACGGCGACGACGGCTGGACCGCGCCCTACCGCCCGCCGGGGGAGTGGGCCGAGCACCACGTCCCGATCGGCTCGGCGCGCACCCACGGCGACGGCACCGACCTCACGATCGTCACCTGGGCCAACGGCCTGCACATGAGCCTCCGGGTCGCCGCCCGCCTCGCCGGCGAGGGCATCGGCTGCCGGGTGGTGGACCTGCGCTGGCTGGCCCCGCTGCCGATGGCCGACGTCGTGCGGGAGGCGGAGGCGACCGGCCGCGTCCTGGTGGTGGACGAGACGCGCCGTTCCGGCGGGGTCTCCGAGGGCGTGCTCGCGGGCCTGGTGGACGCCGGGTTCCGCGGCAGGATGGCCCGGGTCACCAGCGCCGACAGCTTCATCCCGCTCGGCGACGCCGCCCTGCACGTGCTCGTCTCCGAGGCCGACGTCGAGCGCGCCGCCCGCGAGCTGGTGCACGGCGGGGACTGACCTGTCAGCGGCCCACCCCGTTGACGTCGGCGGGCCGGCGTGACGAGCCTGCCGTCGTGGACCCCGACCCCCGGACGGCGGTGGCGCAGCAGGCGCGGTCGGTCGCGGCCGCCTGGTCGCCGCCGGACGCGCCCACGAGCTGGTGGCTGACCGCCGCGACGTTCACCGCCGTCGCCGAGGACGACGAGCTGCTGGACCTCGCCGCGGCGGTGCCCCTCGACCGGCTGCCGCCGCTGCTCCTCAGCGCCGCCATCCGGTTCCACCTCGCGCGGCGCGGCGGGGACCCGCTCGCCGCCTTCTACCCGCGGGCCGGGGGCGCGCAGCCGCCGGCGGACCCGGGGTTCCGGCCGGCGCTGCGCGCCTTCGCCCGGGCCGAGGCCCCCGCGCTGGCCCGGCTGTGCCGCGAGCACCGCTACCAGATGACCGAGGTGAGCCGGTGCCTGGACGTGCTGGCCGCGCTCGTGGCGGTCACCGAGGGGGACCGCCGGCCGATCGCCCTGATCGACCTGGGCACCGGTGCGGGGCTCGGCCTGCGCCTGGACCGCTACCGGTACACCTACCTGCTCCCGGACGGGACACGCCGCACGGCCGGCGACGAACGGTCACCGGTCACCCTCTCCTGCTCCGTCCGCGGGCAGGCGCCCCTGCCGGCCCGCCCTCGGCTGCCCCTGATCACCCACCGGCTCGGGATCGACGTCGAGCCGCTCGACCCGGCCGACGCCGGCACGGCCGCGTGGCTCGCTGCGTGCGTGCCGCCCGAGGTCGGCGCGGTCACCCGGTTCGCCGCCGCCGTCGAGGTGGCCCGGGCACACCCCGCGGCGACCCTCCGCGGTGACCTGGTCGACGTCCTGCCGGCGGTGGTCGAGGAGGTGCCCGCGGACGCGCTGCTCTGCCTCGTCGACACCTACGCGCACGTGTTCCTGACGCCGGAGCGCCAGGCCGTCTTCCGCGACGTCGTCGCGCGGATCGGCCGGGCGAGGGACGTGGAGTGGATCTCGGTCGATCCGCTCGTCCCGCTGGGCCCGGCGGCCACGGGGACGGTGCAGGCACTGGACGTGCCGCCGGACTGGCTGCGCGAGAACCGGGACGGCGGGCTGTTCGGGGTGATCGGCAGGCTCGGCCACCGGGACGGGACCTGCCACGGGGCGGTCCTCGGGCGCAGCCACCCCAGCGCCGCGTGGCTGGAGTGGACACCGCCGCCGCCGTGAGCTCTCACTCCTGACCGGACGCGCCACCGCGGCGCGAGGGGGTCGCGTCGGTGGGGGGCCGGGAGGACCATCGACGTGCCGCGCGGCAGCCGGAGCCCGGCACGCGACCCGATCGGACCGAGGGACGGCGATGGCGACCCTGCAGCCCTACATCCTCGACGACGCCGCGACGTCGGAGTACCAGCGGCTCGACCTGATGTCGAAGATCCTCGACCCGTGGACCCGCGGGTACCTGCGCGCGCTCGGGGTGGGCCCCGGCTGGCGCTGCCTGGAGCTCGGCGGCGGGAACGGCAGCATCGCCGAGTGGCTGTGCGAGGAGGTCGGCCCCTCCGGGAGCGTCACCGCGATCGACGTCGACACGGTGCTGCTCGACCTGGTCCCCGCCCAGAACCTCACGGTGGAGCAGGCCGACGTCCGCCGGACCCGGCTGCCGGTCGGCTCCTTCGACCTGGTCACCTGCCGCGCCCTCCTGCACCAGATCGCCGAGCACGCCCCGGCGGTGCTCGCCGCGATGGCCGCCGCCGTCCGGCCCGGCGGGTGGCTGCTCGTCCAGGAGCCCGACTTCTCCCTCGCGCCGACGACCGAACCCGAGACGTGGGCCGCCACCTGGACGGCGCTGCTCCGGTGGGGACGCGACAACGGCGTCGACTGGCTCATCGGCCGCCGGCTGCCGCGCATGGTCAGCGAACTGGGCCTGGTGCGGCCGCAGGCCAAGACCGACGTGCAGGAGATCCGTGGCGGGGACCGCGGAGCGCGCTACTTCCAGCTCTTCTTCGCGGAGGTGCGGGACCGGGTGCTTGCCAGCGGGGTGCTCGACGCGGCGACGCTGGACGCCGCGTCCGCCCTGCTGGACGACCCGGGCACCTGGACCCGGTGCTGGATGATGACGGCCGCGTGGGGGCGCCGGGCACCGGGCGCCGGCCTGAGGCGTCCCCGGCCGCGGCGAGGTGGGACCTGACGCAGCACACCGGGCAGCACACCGCGCCGGATCGGGGTAGGGACGCGGCATGGACCTCAGGGACGCCGTCACCGTCGTGACCGGCGCGGGCAGCGGCATCGGCGCCGCGCTCGCCCGCCGCTTCGCCGCCGAGGGCGCCGCCGCCGTCGTGGTCAGCGACCGCGACGGGGCGGCCGCGCAGCGGGTCGCCGCCGGGATCGGCGACACCACCTCCGCCACCGCCGACACCACCGACGTCACCGACGAGGCCGCCGTCGCGGCGCTCGTGGAGCGGACGCTGGCCGCGCACGGTCGCGTCGACCTGTTCTGCTCCAACGCCGGCGTCTTCTCCGGGGGCGGCATCGAGACCGACACCGCCGTCTGGGAGCGGGTCTTCGCCGTCAACGTGCTCGCCCACGTCCACGCCGCCCGCGCCGTCCTGCCGTCGATGCTCGAGCGGGGCAGCGGGCACCTGCTCAACGTGGCCTCCGCGGCCGGCCTGCTCACCACGCCCGGCGACGCGCCCTACACGGTGACCAAGCACGGCGCCGTCGCGCTGGCCGAGTGGCTGGCGGTCACCTACGGCGACCGGGGGATCGGCGTGAGCGTCCTCTGCCCGCTCGGCGTGGCCACCCCGCTGCTGCTCGACCCGCTGGAGCAGGGCAGCTCGGCGGCCGCGGTGGTCGCCGCCTCCGGCACGGTCATCACGCCCGAGGACGTCGCGCAGTCGGTCGTCGACGGGCTCGCCGCCGACCGGTTCCTGATCCTGCCGCACCCGGAGGTCGGCACCTACTGGGCGCAGAAGGCGGCCGACCCCGAGCGCTGGCTGGCCGGGGTCCGCACGCTCATCCGGCGGACGACGACCTGACCGCCGCGACGGGCACCTCCCCGGTCACCCCGGGTCGCTCCCCCGGGGCGGACGCCCCGGCCCCGGCACGCCGGCGAACGCCTGGGCCACCGCCATCCACCGGGCGGCGACGTCGCCGGTGACGGTGAGCGCGGTGTCGGCCGGGTGCCGGCGCTGGGTGACCACCAGGCAGAAGTCGAGCGCGGTGCCGCTCACGCGCTGCGCGGCGCCCGGGTCGCCCCAGCGCCACACCCCGCCGCCGGGCGCGGTCAGCTCGACGGCGACGTCGTCCTCCGGCGGGTCCAGCCCCCGCAGCCGGAAGGCGAACGCCCGGGTGGCGACGCCGAGGTGGGCGACGTGGCGCAGCCGGTCGGTGGGCTCGCGCACCACACCGAGGGCGTCGGCGACGTCCTGCCCGTGCGCCCAGGTCTCCATCAGCCGGGCGGTGAGCGCCGAGGTGATGCCCATGTCCGGTCCGTACCAGGGCAGGCGCAGGCCCGGGGGAGCGCCGGCCGCGAGGTCGAGCAGGGCGGCGCGCGCCCGCGTGGCCCAGGCGGCCGACTGCTCCGGCGTCAGTGAGCGCTGGCCGCGGACCAGACGGTCGGGGAAGTCGTCCCCGGGGGCGGTCAGCTCGGCCGCCTCGCGCCGGAAGCGGCCGGGGTCGGTGGCCGCGAGCACGGTGGCCTCGTCGAAGAACGCCAGGTGGTGGACCTGGTCCTGCACGGTCCACCCCGCCGCGGGCGTGGGGGTGGCCCACCGGCCGGGGCCGGCGGCGTCGAGCACCTCCTGCAGAGAGCGGGTCTCCGCCGCGAGGTCCGCGGTCACCGCCCGGAGCCGGGCGACGGCCCGCGCGTCGGGAGGGTCGCTGCCGGGACCTCTCACGCGGCCGGTCCTCGTCGGGGGTTCAGCCGGCCGCGGCGAGCGTCCGGGGGCGCCGCCGGGGGAGGACGTGCGGGAGGCCGCGGCCGACCATCCCGAGGGTGCTGCCGAGGCGCCGCGGCCACGAGGGGTCCGGCGGCGGCGGGAGCGGCGCGGCCAGGTCCTCGACGCTGACGAAGAACGTCTGCACCGGCCCGATCCCCTCGAGGTCCTGCGTGAGCTCCCGCATGGCCATCCCGGAGGAGGCGGCACCGCCGTCGCGGGCGAGGTCGTCGGAGACGAGGAGGTACTCGGGGACGTCGACGGCGTTCTTGAGCAGCCGGTGGACGTAGATGACGTCCATGCCGACGAGCTTCCTGCGGCGCCGGATCGTCTGGGTCGCGACCTCGCCGACGTGCGCGACGAACTTGAGCGTCAGGTCGCTGGTCTGCGTGCAGCTCCCGCAGGGACACATGTTGAGCTCGACGAACCGGCGCTCGACGTGGAAGGCGCGGTGCATGTCGACGACCGCACGGGCGACGGCGGACAGCGCGGCCGGTCCGTCCAGGCCCTCGGCGTCCCGCGAGAGGAACGCCGCGTCGCCCTCGATCTCGACGAGGTCGAAGTCCCGCGCCGCCGCGACGACCCGGTCGAGCATCCGCCGCGTGGCCGCCTCGGCGTGCCCGAGGACGCTGCGGTGGAACTGCATGTACTGGGTGTAGCCGCCGATGTCGGCGATGAGGAGCAGCGCACGGCCGGTCGCCATGCCGGACCCTAGCGCGGCGCGGATCGGGGGCGGCCCGTCCGCGACCCCGCGGGGAGCCACCCCCGGGACCCCTCGTCGCTGCTAGCGTCCGCGCCGTGCCCGGTGCCTACCGCGAGGCGTTGGCATCGGTGGCCCGGAACCGCGACCTCCGACTGGCCCAGCTGTCGTCGCTGTCGGCGTGGACGGGTGAGTTCCTGTTCCTCACGGCGATGACGGTGTACGCGTTCGACACCGACGGCGCGGTCGGCGTCGGCGTCGTCGGGTTCCTGCGCGTGCTGCCCGCGACGGTCGCGCTGCCCTGGCTGGGCGCCCTGGCCGACCGGGTCGACCGCCGCCGGCTGCTCGTGGTCACGTGCGGGCTCCGGGCGCTCACCGCGGCGGGGGCCGCGGTCGCGGTCGCGGCCGACCGGCCGGTGGCGGTGTACGCGCTGCTCACCGCCTCCACGGTCTGCCACGCCGCCTACCGGCCCGTGCTCGGCGCCCTGTTCCCCGCGCTGTGCACCACCCCGGAGGACCTGGCCGGGGTGAACGCGGTCCGGTCCGTCCTCGACGGCGTGGCGGCGCTGGTCGGCCCGCTCGCCGCGGCCGCGCTGCTCGCCGGGGCCAGCGCGGCCGCCGCCTTCGGCGTGGTGGCCCTGCTCGCCGGCGTCGCCGGGATCCTCGTGGCCGGCCTGCGCCCCGGGTCGTCGCGACCGGCGGCCGCCGGCTCGCGGACCGGGCGGACGCGGGTGCTCGTGGACGTCGTCGAGGGCCTGCGCGAGCTGCGCCGGAGCCGCCGGGCCGCGGAGGTGATCGTCCTGGGCGGCGTGCAGTGCGTGGTCCGCGGCGCGCTGACGGTGCTGGCCGTGGTGGTCGCGGTGGACGTCACGGACCTGGGCCGCCCGGGGGTCGGGCTGCTGTGGGGGGCGTTCGGGGTGGGCGGCCTGGTGGCGGCGACGGCGTCGATCGGCGCGGCCGGCAGCTCCCGGCTGGGGACGCTGTTCGGCGCCGGGATCGCGCTGTGGGGGGCGCCGCTCGTCGTCGTCGGGTTGCTCACGGGCAGCTGGGTGGCGGTCGGCGCGTTCCTGCTCGTCGGCGCCGCCAACGCACTCGTCGACGTCACCGGCTTCACGCTGCTGCAGCGCCTCGTCCCCGACGAGACGCTGGCGCGGGTCCTCGCCCTGACCGAGGCGGTGTTCGCGCTGGCGTTGGCGCTCGGCTCGCTGGTGGCCCCGCTCCTGGTCTCCGCGCTGGGCGACACCGGCGCGCTCGCCGTCACCGGCGGGGTCCTCCCGGTCGCCGTCGCGGCGCGCTGGGCGGCGCTGCGGGCGATCGACGCGGAGATCGGGGTCCGCAAGGACCGGATCGTGCTGCTCCGGCGGGTCCGCATGCTCCGGTTGCTGCCGGTGCCGGCGATCGAGAGCCTGGCGCTGCGCGTGCGCCGGACCCGGGTGGCGGCGGGCACCGACGTGTTCCGGCAGGGCGACCCGGGCGACGACTTCTACGTCGTCGCCTCCGGTTCGGTGGCCGTGCTGGACGGCGGGCGGGAGATCCGCAGGCTGGGCCCCGGCGAGGCGTTCGGCGAGATCGCGCTCCTGCGCGCGGTCCCGCGGACGGCCACCGTGCGCGCGCTCGAGGACTCCGAGCTGGCCGCGCTCAGCGGTCCCGGCTTCGTCTCGGCGGTCACCGGTTTCTCCGCCACCTCCTCGACCGCCGAGCAGCTGGTCCGCAGCTACCTCACCGAGGACTCGAACCGGCACGCGGTCCGGCCGCGGGCCCGGCCCGAGAGCGGTCCGGGGTCCGGCTAGGGCCCGTCCTGCGGACCACGTGCGTGGCGTGACCCGTGCCCGGAGTCCGCGGTACCGGCCGGGCCGCCTGGGCCCTGCTGCGGAACTCGGAGCTCCCCACCTGCCAGGGGCCGGACAGTGTGCGCTGAGGAGCAGGTGAGAGGCCGGGATGTGCGCGTGTGCGCACATCGTCGGTCGGCAACCGGTCCCCCTGGCCGCGGGGAGCCGGAGTGAGCGCGCCGACGCGGCTCAGCGCGGCCAGCGCACCTCGATGCGGGTGACCGAGACCTCGATCCACGGCCCGGGAGGACGGGTGGTCACCGCCTCCCGGGCCGCCTGCTCCACCACCTGGCGCGCCACCTCGGCGGCCCGGGCGGTGACCGCCGCCGCGACCGCGAGCGCCGAGGCGGCGACCAGCGGCCCGGCGGTCGTGCCGCGCAGCAGGGCCGGGAGCAGGGACCGCACCGCGACCGGCAGCGCGCCGCGCCCGGGACGCCGGTCGGGCACCCGGCTCCCGTCCGCCCGGTAGACCTCGCTCGGCTCGACCGGCTGCTCATCGGTCACGTCGCCACCCCCTCCGTCCCGTCCATCCTGGCCCCGGCGCACCGTGCCGGTCGAGCCGGCGGGGTGGGAGGCGGTGCCAGGATGGTCCATGGCCGACTTCCTGCGGGTCACCGAGCAGGACCGGGTGGGGTGGATCGAGTACGACCGCCCGCCGGTCAACGCCTTCCACTGGGAGATGCTCCGGGAGGTCCCCGAGGCGCTGGAGCGGCACCTCGCCGACCCCGCCGTCCGGGTGGTGGCGATCGGCAGCGCCCTCGACACGCACTTCAGCGTCGGCGCGGACCTGCGGGTCCTCGCCGCCATGGACGACGGGGACGTGCGCCGCTGGGTCGACGTCTGCCACGACCTGGTGCGCCGGATGCGCGCGTCGCCGAAACCCCTGCTGGCGGCCGTGCACGGCACCGCGGTCGGGGGCGGCCTGGAGATGGTGCTGCACTGCGACGTCCGCTTCGCCGCGCGCACCGCCCGGCTCGGGCAGCCGGAGATCGCCATCGGGTTCATCCCGCCGGTCGGCGCGACGCAGGCACTGGCCCGCCTGCTCGGCCGGCCGCGGGCGCTGCGCTTCCTCTACGACGGCACCCTCCTCGACGCCGAGGAGGCCCTCGCCATCGGCCTCGTGGACGTCGTGGTGGCCGACGAGCGGCTCCGCGAGGAGGTGCAGGGCTACGCCGAGGGGCTGGCCGGCAAGCCCGCGCGGGCGCTGGCGGCGATCCGGCGCTGCATCACCGAGGGGGTCGACCTGCCCTTCGAGGAGGGCCTGGCCGTCGAGCGGGAGGAGGCGGTGGCGCTCGGCGCGACGGCGGACTTCCGCGAGGGGACGGCCGCCTTCCTCGCCCGGCGGCCCCCGGTCTGGTCGGACTGACCGCCGCGCCGACGGGTCGCGCCCGCGGCCCGCCCGGGTCACGCTGTGCCGGTGAGGGTCCTGGTCACCGGCGCGTCGGGGTTCGTGGGCAGCCGGCTGGCCCCCGCGCTCGAAGGAGCAGGCCACGAGGTCCGCGCGATGACCCGGCGGCCGGAGCGCTACGAGGGGGCCGGGCGCCCCGTGGCCGGCGACGTCGGGGACGAGGCGTCCCTGCGGGAGGCGCTCGAGGGCTGCGAGGCCGCCTACTACCTGGTGCACTCCCTCGGCGACACGGACTTCGAGCGCAAGGACGCCGACGCCGCCCGCGCCTTCGCCCGGGCCGCCGCCGCGGCCGGCGTCGACCGGATCGTCTACCTCGGCGGCCTCGGCCGGGACGGCGACCGGCTGTCCCGGCACCTGCGCAGCCGCCGCGAGGTCGAGCGGCTCCTGGGCGGGACCGGCGTGCCGGTGACGGTCCTGCGCGCGGGCATCGTCGTCGGCCACGGCGGGGTGTCGTGGGAGATGACCCGCCAGCTCGTGGCGCACCTGCCGGCCATGGTCACCCCCCGGTGGGTGAGCACGCGGACGCAGCCCATCGCCGTCGCCGACGTCGTCCGGTACCTGGTCGGTGTCCTCGACGCACCGCAGGCGGCGGGCCGGGTGTTCGAGGTCGGCGGGCCGGAGGTGCTCACCTACCTGCAGATGCTCACCCGGGTCGCCGACATCCAGAACCGGCACCTGTTCGTCGTCCCGGTGCCGCTGCTCAGCCCGCAGCTGTCCTCGCGCTGGCTGGCCCTGGTCACCGACGTCGACGTGGCCACCGGCCGGTCGCTCATCGACTCCATGACCAACGAGGTCGTCGTCACCGACGACGCCATCCGCTCGGTCGTCCCGTTCGACCCGGTGGACTACGACGAGATGGTGGTGGCGGCCCTGGTCGAGCGAGCGCGGGAACGCCGGCGGCAGGTCGGGGAACGGCGCGGCGGGTGGCTGAGCCGGGGAGCGCGGCGGTGAGCCGCCGGAGCGCGGTCCGGGCGCTGGAGGCCCGGGTCCGGCGGGTGGCCGGGCCGCTGCTGCGCAGCGTGCCGCGGGACCACTGGGAGAGCGACGACGCCTTCCGGCGCCGCCGGCGGGTCACCGGCGGCGTCGCGGTGGCCGGCGCCTCGCTGCTGGGGGTGTCGCTGTCGACGCCGCCGGGGTCCCCCCGGTTCTACGGGCTGACCCTCGGGGTCGCCGGCACCTGGGTGGTCGGGGGGCTGGCGTCCGGGCCGCTGCACCTGGGGCGGATGTTCGGGCGCGGGGACCGGCTGCGCCGGCCGGTGCTGACCCCGGTCGTGTCGGGGGTCGGCGCCTTCGGGGCCTTCTACGCCGCGGCGCTGGTCGCCCGGCGGATCCCGGTGCTGGAGCGGGCGATCGGCTCGGTGCTCCGCTACGCCGACCAGGGGTCGGCCCCGCTGGTGCTCACCACCACGCTGGCCAACGGCGTCGCGGAGGAGGTGTTCTTCCGCGGCGCGCTGTACGCGGCGGCCGGTGCCCGGCGCCCGGTGCTCGTCTCGACCGCCGTCTACGGCCTGGCCACGGTCGCCACCCGCAACCCGGCGCTGGTGCTGGCGAGCGTGCCGATGGGGCTGCTCTTCGCCCAGCAGCGCCGGATCACCGGGGGGATCCAGGCGCCGGTGCTCACCCACGTGGTGTGGTCGTCGCTGATGCTGCGCTACCTGCCGCCGCTGTTCGCCTCCCGGCTCGCGGAGGAGCGCTCGCCGACCCCCGGGTGAGCGCGGGCGGGTCACGGCAGCCGCGCGAGCAGCGCCCGGGCGAACGCCGCGGCCGCCGGGTCGACAGGCCGGTGCGCCGCCGCGGCGCGCAGCCACCCGGCCAGCGGTGCGGCCAGCGCGGGGGAGACGGCCGCGATCCACGCGCCGGTCCCCGACCGCGCCTCGGCCACGTGCGCAGTGCCGCCGTCGGGCGCGTGCGCCACCACCTCGGGGCGGGTCGCCAGCAGCCCGGCGGTCCGCCAGTCGCCGGGCGTCGTCCGGGCCGCCAGCGCCTCCAGCCGGTCGGCCGCCGTCCGCAGCAGCTGCTCGGGGTCCACGGCCGGATGCTGCCCGACCCGGCGGGGACGGGCACGGACGTCACCCGGTCCGCGCGCCGGTGTCCTCCAGCAGGTGGAGCTCGCGTGCCCGGCGGACGGCCTCGTTGCGGCGGGTCGCGCCGAGCTTGCGCAGGATGCTGCGGACGTGCGTGCGCACGGTGTTGACCGACACGAACAGCGTGGCGGCGACCTCCGCGGTGGACAGCATGCCGGCGAGCAGCTGCAGCACCTCCCGCTCGCGCGGGCTGAGCTCCCCGGTGATGGCCGCCGGCGGGGCCCCGGCGAGCGGGTCGACCGGGCGGCGCGGCGCCGGGACGGCCGGGCCGGTGGGGCCCAGCCAGGCGCCGGCGACGGCGAGGGACGGGGCGGCGCGCAGCAGCGACCGCAGCCGCGGGGGCGCGTCGAGGAAGGGCCGGCGCAGCCGTTCGGGTCCGGCCAGCTGCAGGGCGTGCCCGAGGACGGCGACGGCTCCCCGGGGATCGCCGCCGTCGGACAGCAGGCAGGCCCGAGCGACCGCGTCCTCGACGGCGAGGCCGAGCGGCAGCGGGCCGCCCGCGTCGGAGGCGGGGAGGACCTCGCCGGCTCGCGGGGGCAGCCCGAGCGCCGCGGCGGTGACGCGCAGCACGCGGCCCCGCGGCGAGCCGGCCGGCAGCCGGTCGAGCCGCTCCCGCGCGGCCGGCCCGTCCCGGCGCGCGAGGGAGACCCGCACGGCCTCGGCGAGGACGTGCTCGCGGACCCAGGCCGGGAGCCCCGCGGTGGCCAGGACCGGGTCGAGGACCTCCGGTGCGGCGTCGGGCCGGCCGCGGGCGCGCTGCAGCCGGCTCGCCAGCACCGTGAGCAGCGGACCGCTGGTCCACGGGGCGGGGACCCGCCGGGCCGCGCGGTCCAGCCCGCGGGCGGCGGTGTCGAGCTCGTGCCGGTCGAGGGCCGCCCAAGCCGCCGCGAGCGCCGCGGCCGGGGACCGCTCCGGCTCGGGCAGTCCGCGCTCGTCGGCGAGGGCCTCGTGGTCGGCGGCCAGCGCGGTCGCCCGCCGCAGCCGTCCGACCAGCGCCTCGAGCAGGGCCAGGTCGGCCAGGCAGCGGGCGCTCGGCCGGGGCGCCTGGGCCGCGCGGCCGGCGGCGAGGGCGCGGGCGTTGGCCTCCCGCACCACCCGCTCGGGGACGTCGGTGAGCCGCAGCGCACCGGCCTGACCGGCGGCCAGCACCGCGGCCAGCTCCGCGCGCGGCCGGGCGTGCTCGTCGGGCAGCGCCGCGACCAGGGACTCCGCACCCGCCGCGGCGGCACCGAGGTCGCCGGCAGGACCGGTGGCCGCGGCGACGGCGCAGACGACGGCCGCGCTGACCCGCAGGGCGGGACGGGTGTCGCGACCGACGGCGGCCGCCGCGGCGGCGGTGAGGTCGCGGGGCGGCGCCGGGCGGTCCCCGGCCAGCGCAGCGGCCGCGCGGAGCACCGCCGCGTCCGGCCCGCCGCCGTCGACCGGCAGGGGACCCCCGGCGGTCCCGGAGGCGAGCAGGCGGCCGACCGCCAGGTCGTCGACGAGCAGGCGGGCGGCCAGGTCGGGGTCCCCGGCGGCGCGCGCGTGCTCGACGGCGACCGGCACGTCCCCCGCGGCGGCGTACCAGTCCGCGCAGGTGCGGTGGCCGGCGGTGAACCGCGCGGGGGCCTCGTAGGACAGCTGCGCGTGCAGCAGCTCGCGGAACAGCGCGTGGATGTGGAAGCCACCGGGGGCGCCGGCGGCGCGCTCGACGAAGGCGTTCTGCGCGGCCAGCGAGGCGAGGACGCGTCCGCCGCCGGGCCGGCCGGCGAGGGCGTCGACCAGCCCGGGCCACAGCTCGCGGGTGGCGCTGACCCGCAGCAGGAACCTGCGCACCGCGGCCGGCTGGTGGTCGAGCACCTCGGCGGTCAGGTACTGGGCCACACCGCCGTCCTCCGTGGTCAGCGCGGTCAGCAGCCGGGCGGGGTCCACGCCGCGGGCGAGCGGGGCGGCGGTCAACCGCAGCGCGGTCGCCCACCCCTCGGTCTCGCGCTGCAGGGCGGCGGCCACGCCGGCGGGCACGGGCGTGCCCAGGGAGGCCAGCAGCCCGCCGGTCTCCTCCGCGGTGAAGGCCAGCTGGTCGGTGCGGATCTCGGTGAGCCGGTCGTCGAGCCGGTAGCGGTGCAGCGGCAGCAGCGGGTCGGCGCGGGCGCACAGCACGAGCCGCAGCCGTGCCCCGGCGTGCCGCACCAGCAGGTCCAGGGCGCCGGTGAGCGCCCGGGAGGTGAGCGCGTCGGCGTCGTCGACGACCAGCACCACCTGCCGGCGCCGGGACGCGAGCGCCGCGGCGAGCGGCACCGGCCACCCCGGCGCGCCGGGGGCCGGGAGCCCCGCTCCGCCCGGGAGGTCGACGCCGGCCCGGTCGAGGGCGGCGAGCAGGGCGGCCCGGAAGGTCGGCGGGGAGTCGTCGGCAGGGTCCAGCGACAGCCAGGCCACCGGGAGGCCGCGGTTCGCCTGCACCCAGGACGCCGCCAGCACCGTCTTGCCGGACCCGGCCGGACCGGCCACCAGCGTCACCGGGCCGGCGGACACGCCGTGGGACAGCGCCCGCAGCAGCCGGGGTCGGGACAGCGGCGCGAAGCCCAGCAGTGGCGGGGACAGCTTGGCGGGGAGCACCGCACCGCCGGCCGGGGCTGCGGGGGACTGGTCGAGCACCACGGGCACCGCCGGTCTGGGAGGGAGGGGTTCTCGGGGTCGGGGACGGCCGCCCACCGCCGGGCTCACAGCAGCCCCAGGTCGCGGGCCCGGGGCACCAGCTGGTGCCGGTCGGGGACGTCGAGCTTCGAGCGGAGCTGGTGGATGCGGGCGCGGGCGGTGTTCCGGGAGATCGACAGCGCCGCGGCGATCTGCGCCGTCGACCGGCCCTCGGCGAGCAGCCGCAGGGCCTGCCGCTCGCGCACCGACAGCGCCGGGACCCCGTCCAGGCGGCCCCGGTCGGGTGGGGGCGGCGGTGGATCGGACATGCCGGCGCTCCGTTCCCTCGGTCGCACCGCGGCCGGCCGCTCCCGGTCCCGTGCGACGGATGCTCTGCAGCACCCGGGAGGCGGCGGGCCGCGAGGGGCGGCGGGCTCCCGGTGCGACCACGCTAGGGAGCCGCATGGAGCACGGCTTCCCCGATGTGGTCGCTATCTTCCGAGTACGTGCCACCGGCGAGGGAGCGCCCATGGACCGCTTCGTCCGCTACGCCGCGCTGAGCGGCTACCCGGAGGTGGCCCGCTCCGTCGGCCTGGACCCGGCGCGGCTGATGGCCGACGAGGGGCTGGACATCGCCGGCCTGGCCGAGCAGGACACCTGGATCCCCGCCGTCCCGGCCGCCCGGCTGCTCGAGCGCTCGGCGGCCGCCTCCGGGCTCGAGGACTTCGCCGTCCGGATGTCGGGCCGGCGGCGGCTGTCGGCCCTGGGGCCGTTGAGCGTGGTGCTGCGGGAGGAGCCGGACCTCCGCAGCGCGCTGGACCTGCTGATCCGCTACGAGCGGGCCTACACCGGCGTCCTCGACCTGCGGCTGCTCGAGGCCGACGGGCTGGCGACCGTGCAGGTGTGGCTGGAGTTCGAGGCGCCGGTCCCGGTCCGCCAGAGCGTGGACCTGACCGTGGCGAACCTGGTCGGGGTGCTGCGCTTCCTCGTGCGCGCCGACTGGCAGCCGCTGTCGGTGGTCTTCTACCACGGGCCGCCGGCCGACCTCGGGGTGTTCCGGCAGGTGTTCGGGCCGGGCCTGCGCTTCGACCAGCCGTTCTCCGGTGTGGTCTTCCCGGCGCGCGACCTGGACCTGCCGACGGTGACCGCGGATCCGGCGCTGCGGCCCTACGCCCGCCGGCTGCTCGACACCGTGCTCCCCCCTCCTCCGGCGACCGCGACCGGGCAGGTCCGCGCGATGGTGGAGGTCCTGCTGCCGGCGGGGAGGTGCTCACTGGCGCACGTCAGCCGTGCGCTCCACGTCCCGCCTCGCACCCTGCACCGGCACCTGGCGGAGGAGGGGCAGAGCTTCTCGGCGATCGTGGACGACGTCCGCGCCCGGTGGGCCGAGCGCTACCTGGCCACCGACGCCCACTCCCTGACCCAGGTCGCGCACCAGCTGGGCTTCGCCGCGCCCAGCGCGTTCTCCGTGTGGTTCCGGAGCCACTTCGGCACGACCGCGTCCGAGTGGCGCCGGCGGGTCCGGTCGGGTGCGGCGCCGCGCCGGCAGGAGGAGATCGCCGGCCGTGGCTGACGCCTCCGCCGGGCCACCGGCGCCCGGGGCGACCCGGTCGCGCTTCCCCTGGGTGGTCTTCGCGCTGGCGTTCGCGCTGCTGCTGTCGGACTTCATGTGCCGCCAGGTGCTGGCGGCCGTCTTCCCCCAGCTGAAGGCCGACTGGGCGCTGACCGACACCCAGCTGGGCTCGCTGACCAGCGTCGTCGCGCTCACCGTCGCCGTGCTCACGGTGCCCCTGTCGGTGCTGGGGGACCGGTTCGGCCGCCGCCGGGCCATCGTGGCGATGGCGGCCCTGTGGAGCCTGGCGACGGCGGCGTCGGCGCTCGCCGCCGACTACGGACAGCTCCTGGCCACCCGGGTGCTCGTCGGTGTGGGCGAGGCCGCGTACGGCAGCGTCGGCCTCGCCGTCGTGCTGTCGCTGTTCCCCGCCTCCCGCCGCGCGACGCTGTCCGGGGCGTTCACCGCGGGTGCCTCGTTCGGCGCCGTGCTCGGCATCGCGGCCGGCGGTGCGCTGGCCGACCGCTTCGGCTGGCGCTGGGCCGTGGCCGCGGTGGCGGTGCTCGGCCTGGTCCTGGTGGTCCTCTTCGCGGTGCTGGTCACCGAGGAGCGGCTCGGGCGCCACGCGCAGCCCGACGCGGCCGACGGGACGCCCGGGGGCGACCGGCGTGCGCCGCTGTCGGCGGTGCTGACCCCGCCGGCCGTGCTGTGCGCCTACCTCGGCAACGGCCTGCAGCTGTTCGTCGCCGGGTCCCTGCTCGCCTGGCTGCCCAGCTACCTGAACCGGTCCTACGACCTGCCCGCCGGCACCGCCGCCGGGCTCGCCGCCGGCCTGCTGCTGCTCGTGGGCGTCGGGATGATCGGCTGCGGGGCGCTCACCGACCGGCTGGCGCGCGCCCGGCCGCCGCGCCGCTGGACCAGCGCGGCGGGCTACGCGCTGGCGTCGCTGGTGCTGCTCGGCGCCGGCTTCGCCCTCCCGGCCGGGCCGGTGCAGCTGGTGCTGCTCGGCGCGGGCGCGTTCTTCGCCGCGGGCACCTCCGGCCCGTCCGGGGCGCTGGTGGCCGAGCTGACGCCGGCGTCGGTCCGGGCCAGCGCCCTGGGCGTGCTCGCCATGGCCAACAACCTGCTCGGCCTGGCCGCCGGCCCGCTGGTCACCGGTGCGCTCGCCGACCGGCTCGGGCTGCCGGCCGCGCTCGGGCTGGTGCCGGCCGTCTCCCTCGCCGCCGCCGCCGTGCTCCTCCTCGGCCGGCGCGGCGCGGCGGCACGGCGGGTCAGCGCGGGCGGCGCCGGTCCAGCGCCGCGTCCAGCGTCACCGCGGCGTCGATGAGGGCCAGGTGGGTGAAGGCCTGCGGGAAGTTGCCGATCTGCTCGCCGGTGAGGGCGATCTCCTCGGAGTACAGGCCCACGTGGTTGCCGTAGGTCAGCATCTTCTCGAAGGCGGTGCGTGCCTCCTCCAGCCGGCCGGCGCGGGTGAGGGCGTCGACGTAGACGAAGGTGCACAGCGAGAACGTGCCCTCCGACCCGCGCAGCCCGTCGGGTGAGGCGTCGGGGTCGTAGCGGTAGACCAGGCTGTCGGTGACCAGTTCCTCGTCCATCGCCGCCAGGGTGGACAGCCACAGCGGGTCGCGGCCGTCGACGAAGCCGACGGTCGGCATGCGCAGCAGCGCCGAGTCGAGCACGTCGGTGTCGTAGTGCTGCACGAACGCCCCGCGGCTGGTGTGGAAGCCGCGCTCGAGCACCTGCTCGTAGATGCGGTCGCGTTCGGCGCGCCACCGGTCCGCGTCGGCCGGCCGGCCGTGCTCCTGGGCCAGCCGGAGGCCGCGGTCGAAGGCCACCCAGCACATCACCCGCCCGTAGGTGAAGGCCTCCCGGCCGCCGCGGGTCTCCCAGATGCCCTCCTCCGGCTGGTCCCAGTTGTCGGCGAGCCAGTCCAGCACCCGGCTGGTCGCCGTCCAGCCCTGGTGCGGCAGCGGCAGCCCGGCGCGGACGCCGGCGTAGAGCGCGTCGAGCGCCTCGCCGTAGATGTCGAGCTGCAGCTGCTCGGCCGCGCCGTTGCCGATGCGGACCGGCGCCGAGCCCCGGTACCCGCGCCAGTGGTCGAGCTCGTCCTCCTTGAGGTCGGAGGAGCCGTCGATCCGGTACATGATGTTGAGCGGCCCGCTGTCGCTGTCCAGCCGCTCGCGGATCCGGTCGCCCAGCCAGGACCCGAAGTGCGCGGCCTCGTCGGTCAGCCCGAGCTTGAGCAGCGCGTGCACCGAGAACGACGCGTCGCGCACCCAGGTGTATCGGTAGTCCCAGTTGCGCTCCCCGCCGACCTGCTCCGGCAGGGCCGCGGTGGGGGCGGCGACGATGCCGCCGGAGGGCGCGTACGTCATCAGCTTCAGGGTGATCGCCGAGCGCGTGACGTCCTCCCGCCAGCGCCCGGTGTAGGTCGACCGGCCGACCCAGGAGCGCCAGTACGCGACGGTCGCGTCGAGGAGCTCCCGCACCTCGGCGGGGCGCAGCTCGCGGGGCGGCCCGGCGGCGCCGGTCTCCAGGACCACCCCGCGCAGCTGGCCGGCCACCAGGGGGAGGGTCGCGTGCAGGTCGGCGTCCTCCCCCCGCACCTCGGCGAGCCGCTCGTCCCCGGGCTCCCGGACGACGTGCAGCGTGAGCCGCGAGCCGTCGGACACGAAGACGGCGCCGTCGTCGGTGGTCTCGACGCGGTGCGGGTGCCGGCCGTAGTCGAAGCGGGGGGCCACGTCGACGTCGAAGGTCATCCGGCCGCGCACGCACTGCAGGATCCGCACGATGCGGTGCCGGTCGGTCGCGGTGTCCCCGGCCGGCGGCATGAAGTCGACGACCTGACCGAGCCCCGCGGCGGAGAAGAACCGGGTGACCAGGACCGCGGTCTCCGGCAGGTACATCTGCCGGGACGTGTACGCCGTGCCGGCCGGGCGGATGCGGAAGTGCCCGCCGCGCTCGTCGTCGAGGACGGCGCCGAAGACGCTGGGGGAGTCGAACCGGGGGGAGCAGAACCAGTCGATCGACCCGTCGGTGGTGACGAGCGCGGCGGTCTGCAGGTCGCCGATGATGCCGTGCTCGGCGATGGCGGTCTCGCGCGTGGCGGTCTCGCGGCTGGCGGTCTCGGTCATGCCGGCGACCGTGCGGCACCCGGGCGGCGGGGACCTCATCCCCCCGGGGTGACCCGCCCGCCCGCACCGGGCACGGGGGAGTGCCGCGGCGGGTGCGGGCAGCGGATCACCCGGCCGGGGTGAGTGCGCCCGGCCCGGCCCGGGACAGGGTGCCCGCACGGGCCGGCGCGCCCGTCGGCCACCGCGCGGGAGGGACGGCACATGGAGACGGCACCGGCGCGGACCCCACCTGCCGAGGAGCGGCTGGCCGGGCGGCTGGCGGCCGGTGCGCCGCCGGCGCCCGCGCGGGCGACGGCGGTCCGCCTGCTGGGCGACCTGGGGCGGGTCGACCGGGCCCTGTACGGGGCCGTGGCCGGGACCCCCGCACCGGTGCTCGACCGCCCGGTGCGCCGGCTGTCGCGGCTGGCGGACTGGTCGCGGCTGTGGATGGGGGTCGCGGGCGTGCTCGCCGCGGTGGGCGGTCGCGCCGGCCGGCGGGCCGCCGTGACCGGGCTGGCCGCCGTCGCCGTCGACTCCGCCGTCGTCAACGCCGGGTTCAAGGTCGCCGCCCGCCGGCGGCGTCCCGACCGCGACGTCGCCGGCGTCCCGGAGGTCCGGTGGGTGCCGATGCCGCACTCGCCGTCCTTCCCGTCCGGGCACACCGCCTCGGGCTTCGCGTTCGCCACCGCGGTCGCCCAGGTCCTGCCCGCGGCCGCCGTGCCGCTGCGCGCGCTCGCGGCCGCGGTGGGCTACTCGCGGGTGCACACGGGGGTGCACTACCCGGGCGACGTGGTCATCGGGGCGCTGATCGGCACCGGCGTCGGCGAGGCCGTGGGGTGGGGGCTGTGGCGGGTCGACGTCGTCCCGCGGTCCGGCCGGGCGGCGCGGCTCAGTGGACGAGCGCCTTCAGGCCGATGAGCCCGGCGCCGACGAGGGCCACGAGCGCGCCCTTGAGCAGCGCGCCGCGCGGGGACGCCCCGGCGAAGCGGGCCGCCCAGTACCCGTAGAAGCCGATGAGGCCGAGCCCCGACCACTTGGCGACGGTGAACGCGGTGCCGACCGCGAGGAGCCCCAGCGCGGCGAGCAGGAAGAACACCGCGGGGAAGGCGACGCCGAGACCCACCGCCGCGGCGTCCTCGGCCATGTGGCCCAGCTGCGGGCGGGTGACCCGTCGCCGGGTGCTCGTCTCGGCGCCCACGACCTCGCTGTAGACCTCGGCCAGGCCCACCGCCAGGGCCGTCCCGAGCAGCCACACGGCCATGACCCCGGGTTCCGGCGGGTGGCTCTCGAGCGCCACGACCAGCGCCAGCCCGATGATCGACCCGTAGACCACCCGGCTGACCTGCCGCGACCCCAGGTGCGCTTCCAGGCTCGTCCTCATGCGCGGCAGCCTCCCGGGGCCGGCGCGGCCGGGCACCGTCCGCTGCGGAGGATGCCGGGGCCGGTCAGCCCACGGCCCCGGGGACGACGGCGAACAGCCGCTCCCGCACCGACTCGCGCACCTGCAGCACCTCCTCGACGCGCCGCAGCTGATCGGGGGAGGCGGGCAGGCCGAACACGTCGCTCAGGAAGCGGGGCAGGTCGGCGCGGTAGTCGTGCTGGAACGCCCCGAAGGGCCCGGACGTCTGGGCGTTCTTCATGTCGACCAGGCTCTGGAAGAACGTGGTCAGCGGACGCCACCGCATGGCCGGCGGGATGCCCCGGGGGCTCCCGACGGCGACCGGCTCCGGCCGCGGCCGCGACGGGCCCAGCCACTCCGGCGGGTACCACAGCAGGTCCGGCCCGAACTTCGTCACGCCGTCGTTGTCGTGGCTGAGCAGGACGAACCGCGGCGCGCTGCCGCGCTGCAGGGTGAGCGCGGTGAGCTGGTCGTGGTCGTTGACGACGGCGAGGGCGTCGGGGTCGACGTCGAGCCGGTCGCCGCGGGTGACCTCGCGCATCCACCCGCTGCCGTAGGGCGTCCCGATCCACAGGGCGCGGTCGACGCCCATCGCGTCGGGCCCGAGCGTGCCCCAGTGCAGGAACACGTCCTGGCTGGTGTGCGCGCCGAGGCTCTCGCCGAACACGGCCACCCGCGGGCGGGGACCGGGGCGCTCGCGGAGGCGCTGCAGGATCCGCAGCCACAGCAGCCGGTTCTGCTCCCGGGCGGTGGCCACCATCCCGAGCGACAGCGGCGAGGGACGGCGGGAGTACTGCAGGGCCACGGTGGCGACGTCGCCGAGGGACAGGTACTGCAGCGCGGCGGTCGCCACGTAGTTGACGTAGCCGGTGCCGGTGGGGGAGACGAGGACCAGCAGCGACCGGTCGAAGGCGCCGGTGCGCTCCAGCTCGGCCATCGCCAGGTCCACCCGTCCGCGCGGGGTCGGCGCGTTGTCCAGCCCGACGTAGACCTGCACGGGGTCGGCGAGCGCCGGCGTCCCCATCACCGTCTCGATCGACAGGTCCGGCACGCCGTCGGGCAGGTCGGGGAGCGGCTGCGGGCGCACCGAGGCGAGCGCGTGCAGCCGGCCGTCGCGGCCCATCCCGTGCCAGGACACCAGGCTGCCGGGGCCGCCGCTGACCGTCGCCGGCACCCACCGGTCGGCCTCGTCCGGCTCGAGCACCGGGACGTCGGCCGACGTCATGGCCTCGATCCGCCGCATCGCCCGCTGCCAGACCGCCGACGCCCCGACCCCCAGCGCCGCGAGGGAGCCCGCGTGGCCGGCCGACCGCCACAGCTCGGGCGGCCCGGGCAGCGCCGCGGCCAGCCGGCGGGCGACGACGTCGGCGAGGGCGTGCTCGCCGTAGGCCGCACCGGCGAGGCACCCGACGATCCCGGCCGCGACGCCGACCGACGCCAGCGGCGAGGGCGCCTCGACCGGCGACCGCGCCGCAGCGGGTCCGGGGTCCCCGGCGGGCCCGGTGTGCCCGGCGTGCTCGGTGCGCTCGGCGTGCTCGCCGGCGCGCACCCGGTCGAGCACGTAGGCGACCCCGAGGCCGAGGGGGACCGACAGCGGGACGGCGGCGAGGCGGCCACCGAGCCGCAGCCGGTCGTCGAGCGCGCGGGTGCCGAGCTGGGCGCCCCCGAGCAGCGCGCCGGCCAGGCCCGCGGCCCCGAGCCGCCAGGCGACCTGGCGCACGACCCCCCGGAGCGGGTCCTCCACCCGCGGCGGCAGGCCCCGGAGCACGGCCAGCCCGAGGGGGACCGCCGCGCAGTCGAGCGCGACGGTGGCGGCGCGCCGCGCGGCCGGGGACGCCGCCGCGCCGGTGAGGAGCCGGGCGGTGGCCTCCACCGCGTCCTGCGTCGCGACCGTGAGCAGGTGGTGCAGGCCGGTGGCCAGCCCGGTCACCAGCCCCTGGTCCACGACGCTGCGGGGGGAGAGGGAGGGGGCGAACGTGCCCGGTGCCATCGCCGCGGCCACCACCAGCCCGACCCCGGGCGCGGTGTCGGTGCCGCGGGACCTCCCGCGGCCGTGTCGTCCCGATGGCGGTCGTACGCGTCCCATGCCCGGATGGTGGGCCGTGTGCCGGGGCGGCGGTTCATCCGCTGCGTAGGAGTCCGCCGCTCCGGCCGGCTCCTAGCGTCGGCCGTCCGAGGAGCGGAGCGCGGCATGACGGCGGAACCGAGGACGCAGGCCACACCGGGCGGGACGGGCACCGCGCCCGCCCCGGCCCCGGCGGCGCCGGCCCGGGAGCGCGCCCGCCGGTGGCAGAGGTGGCTGCCGCGCTACACCTGGAGCGGCACGGTGGGCGCCCTGCTGTTCGGCTGGGCCTCGCTGACGCCGTCGCTGCTGCCGCGGGGCTGGGTGCTGCAGGGGCTGATCACCGGCATCACCGCGGCGATCGGCTACGGCGTGGGGGTCACGCTCGCGTGGTTCGTCGCCGAGGTCACCGAGCGCCGCATCCGGCCCCGCGCCCGGCACCGCGCGTGGCAGGTCCTCGCGGTCGCCGGCCCGCTGCTGAGCCTGCTGGTGCTGTGGCTCGGGGCGGGGTGGCAGCGCGACGTCCACGAGCTGATGGGGCTCGACCCGCCCGAGGGCTGGTCGTCGTCCGGCATCGTCGTCGTGGCGGTGCTCGTCTTCGCCCTGCTCGTGGCCGCCGGCCGCGGGATCCGGGCACTCGCCCGCCGGCTGGTCCGGCTGCTCGGGCGGGTCCTGCCCGGGCGCATCGCCCGGCCCCTCGGCGTCGTCACGGTGACCGTGCTGGTGGTCTTCCTGCTCAACGGCGTGCTGTTCCGGGGACTGGTCGAGGCGATGAACTCCGCGTTCAGCGTCCGCGACGACGGCACGGAGGAGGGCGCGGTCGAGCCGACGGCGCCCGAGCGCTCGGGCAGCCCGCAGTCCCTGGTCCCGTGGGAGGACCTCGGCCTGCAGGGCCGCAACTTCACCGGCGCCGGGCCGACGCCGGAGGAACTGAGCGCCTTCTCCGGCCGGCCGGCCCAGGTGCCCGTGCGCGCCTACGTCGGGCTGGCGTCGGCCGGGGACGTGCGCGACCGCGCCGAGCTGGCCGTCCGCGAGCTCGAGCGGGCCGGCGGCCTCGACCGCTCCGTCCTCGTGGTGGTCACCACGACGGGGACCGGCTGGGTGGACCCGGCGGCGAGCGCGTCCCTGGAGTACCAGTTCAACGGGGACACCGCGATGGTGGCGGTGCAGTACTCCTACCTGCCCAGCTGGCTGTCGTTCCTGGTCGACCAGGTCAAGGCGCGCGACGCCGGCCGCGCCCTGTTCGACGCCGTCTACGGCGCCTGGGCGCAGCTGCCCCCCGACGACCGGCCGGAGCTCTACGTCTTCGGTGAGAGCCTCGGCACGTTCGGCGGGGAGGCCGCCTTCAGCGGGCTCGCCGACGTCGAGAACCGCACCGACGGCGTGGTCTGGGCCGGGCCGCCGAACGTCAACGAGCTGTGGCGCGGCCTCGTGGCCGACCGCGAGGAGGGCTCGCCGGAGTGGCTGCCGGTCTACGAGGAGGGCCGGACCGTGCGCTTCGCCGACGAGGCGCCCGATCTCGGCGCGCCGGAGGGGCCGTGGGAGGACCCTCGCGTGGTCTACCTGCAGAACGCCTCCGACCCGATCGTGTGGTGGTCGCCGCGGCTGCTGTCCGAACGCCCGGACTGGCTGCGGGGAGAGCGCGGGCCCGACGTGTCCGACGACGTGGTGTGGCTGCCGTTCGTCACCTTCTGGCAGGTCACCGCGGACCTGGTGTTCTCGACCGGGGTCCCCGACGGGCACGGGCACAAGTACCAGGCCGACTACGTCGACGCGTGGGCGCAGGTCGCGCAGCCGCCGGGGTGGACCGACGCCGACACCGACCGGCTGCGGTCGCTGGTCGGCGGTGGGTGACCGGGGGAGGGGATGACGACGCCGGCCGCGCGGCGGGGGCGCCTCGTCCCGGGCGCGGTCGTGGCCGTGCTCGCCGTGGTCAACGTCGTCGACCACACGCGGCACCCGCCGTGGTGGGCCCGCACGCTGACCGGTGCCGGGCTGCTGGCCTGGGCGCGCCTCACGGGGCTCGGCTGGTCCGGCCTCGGGCTGGGCCGCGACCGCCTCGGCGCCGGGTGCCGGTGGGCGCTGGGGGCGATCGGCGTCGTCGCCGGCGTCTACGCGGTCGGCGTGCTGCTGCCGCCGACCCGGCCGGCCTTCCAGGACGACCGGTACGACCTGCCGCTGCCCGAGGCCCTGCACACCGCCTTCGTCGCCATCCCGCTGGGCACCGTGGCGCTCGAGGAGCTCGCCTTCCGCTCCGTCCTCTGGGGGGTGCTGGCCCGGCACCTGCGGGAGGGGCAGGTGCTGGTCACGACGTCGGCGCTCTTCGGGTCCTGGCACGTGATCCCGGCGCTGCACGTCGGCGAGACCAACCACGGGGTGGCCCGGGCGGTCGGCGGGACCGGCACCGCCCCCCTGGTCGCCGGCACCGTCGCGCTCACGGCGGTCGGGGGACTGGTCTTCGGGGAGGTGCGCCGGCGCAGCGGCAGCGTGCTGGCCGCCGCCGGGGCGCACTGGGCGACCAACGCCCTGGGCGTGCTGTTCGGGCTGCTCGTCTGGCGCCGGGACCGGCGGGGCCGGCGCGTCCTCATCCGGCACGGATGAGGGCCGCCGGGCGGGCCGCCGCCACACTCGGGCCGGCCCCGGAGGAACGCAGTGACTGAGGAGGCCTCGGATGACCGTGACCGCCGCGGTGGTCGCCGCCGAGGACGAGGACCCGCTCGGCGGCCCGGCACCCGTCGGTGACCCCGTCGTGGAGCTCCTCGTCGGACGGCTGCACGCCGAGTACGGGGTGGACCGGCACGAGATCCGCTCGCTCGCCACGGAGGTGCTGGGGACCTTCGCGAGCGCCCCCGTGCAGGCCTTCGTCCCGATCCTCGTGGAGAAGCGGCTGCGCGAGACCTACCGCCTCCGGCGCGACGTCCGGCCGGACCCGCCGGCCGGCGCCGTTCCCCGTCCCCGGTGAGCCGGGCCGTGCGCCTGGTGCCGCCCGGGGTCCGGGCGCTGCGCGGGTACGACCGGCGCTGGCTGGGCCGGGACGTCGTGGCCGGGGTGGTGCTCACCGCGCTGCTGGTGCCCCAGGGCATGGCCTACGCGGAGCTGGCCGGCCTGCCGGCGATCACCGGCCTGTACACGTCGATCACCTGCCTGCTGGGCTACGCGGTGTTCGGCCCGTCGCGGATCCTGGTGCTCGGGCCGGACTCCTCCCTCGGGCCGATGATCGCCGCGACCGTGCTGCCGCTCGTGGTGGCCGGCGGCGACCCCGAGCGGGCGGTCGCGCTGGCCTCGGTGCTCGCGCTGATGGTCGGGGTCGTCATGGTCGTGGCCGGGTGGGCGGGCCTCGGCTTCGTGGCGGACCTGCTGTCCAAGCCCACGATGGTCGGCTACATCAACGGGCTCGCCCTCACCATCCTCGTCGGCCAGCTGCCCAAGCTGCTCGGCTTCTCCGTCGACGCCGACGGCCTGGTCGGGGAGGTCACCGGCTTCGTGCGGGGCGTCGTCGACGGCGACGTCGTGCCGGCGGCCGCGGCGGTCGGGATCGGCGGCGTCGTGCTGATCCTGGTCCTGCAGCGCTGGCTGCCCAAGGTGCCGTCGGTGCTGGTCATGGTCGTCCTGGCGATCGCCGCCACGACCCTGTTCGACCTGGGCGAGCGCGGGGTCGGCCTGGTGGGGGAGCTGCCGCGGGGCTTCCCGCCGCTGACCATCCCGAGCGTCGGCTGGTCCGACGTCGGCCCGCTCGTCGCCGGTGCGCTGGCCATCGCGCTGGTGGCGCTGGCGGACACCATCTCGACCGCGTCGGCGTTCGCCGAGCGCACCGGGCAGGAGGTCCGGGGCAACCAGGAGATGGCCGGGATCGGGGCGGCGAACGTCGCCGCGGGCTTCTTCCAGGGCTTCCCGGTGAGCACCAGCGCGTCCCGGACGGCGGTGGCCGAGCGCGCCGGTGCCCGCTCCCAGCTGACCGGCGTCACCGGGGCCGTGCTGATCCTGCTGATGATCGTGCTGCTCCCGGGACTGTTCCGGAACCTGCCCGACGCCGCCCTGGCCGCGGTGGTCATCACCGCCGCGCTCTCGCTGGCCGACCTGCCGGCCGTGGCCCGGCTGTGGCACCAGCGCCGGGTGGAGTTCAGCCTCTCGCTCGCCGCGTTCGCGGGCGTGGCGCTGCTCGGCGTGCTGCCGGGGATCGGGATCGCGGTCGGCCTGTCGATCCTCAACGTCTTCCGCCGCGCCTGGCGGCCGTACCAGACGACGCTCGGCCGGGTGGACTCCGTGCCCGGGTACCACGACGTCCGCTCGTACCCGGGGGCGCAGCTGCTCCCCGGGCTGGTCATCGTCCGGTTCGACGCGCCGCTGTTCTTCGCCAACGCGAAGACCTTCCGCGACGCCGTCGTGGCACTGGCCCGGACCGAGCCGCCGCCCCGCTGGATCGTCGTCGCCGCCGAGCCGGTCACCGACGTCGACACCACCGCCGCCGACGTGCTGCTCGACCTCGACCGCCTGCTCGACGCGCGCGGTCAGACCCTGGTCTTCGCCGAGCTCAAGGACCCGGTGCGCGCCAAGATCGACCGGTACGGGCTCGACCGGGTGATCGAGCCGCAGCACTTCTTCCCGACCGTCGACGCCGCCGTCGAGGCGTTCCGCGCCCGGACCGGTGCCCGGTGGTCCGACGCGACGCGGCCGGCGCCCGACCCGGCCGTGCTGCCGCGACCGGCGGCACCGCTGCCCGCGCCGGCGACGCCGGTGAGCCCGAGCGGCGAGCACCCGGTCCAGCCGTCCTGAACCGGACCCGTCCGGCGGTGTGCTCGACCCGGCGGTCACGCCAGCCGGGTGTCGACGACGACTCTGCGGGTGTTCCTCGCGCTCTGCCGGTGCAGCAGCACGGGCAGAGCACGAGGAACGCCCGCAGGGCGTGGCCGTCGCCCGGCGCCTCGCCCACCGCCTGCCCCGGCGTGGCCGGGCGCGGCGTCAGCCGCCCGCGGCCGCCGGTCGGGAGCTGCCGGCCCGCTCGACGGGCACCGCCGGACGGCCGGTGGCGAGGGCCCACAGCGCCGCCCAGTCCACCCGCGCCCGCGGCGGCTGGACCCCCGGCCGGTGGCGGGGTAGCCGGACCCGGAGTGCCCCGGGACGGATGGTGCAGCGCACCGGGGCGCTCAGCCGGACGGTCTCCCCGTCGATCCCGACCGGCACCTCGGCGGCGTCCGCGGTGACCAGCACCTCGGGCCCCTCGAGGAGCCGGAGTCCCCGCCGGTGGGCGCTGTTGAGCAGGCCCACGGCCTGGCGGGTGCCGTCCACGCGGACGGCGACGACGCCGAGGACCCCGCGGTCCAGCCGTGGCCGGCGCCCGCTGCCGGCGAGGTCGGAGGCGCCGTAGGGGTTGTTGCTCACCAGCACCGCCTGCGGGGCGTCCACCGTCGTGCCGCCGATCTCGGCGACGAGGTGGGCGCCGCGCCGGCGGGTCAGCAGGTCGGGGAGCGCGTCGAGGGTCGTGCCGCGCTTGTCGTCGCGGTAGCCCGGGTTCTCGACGATCTCCGCGTAGGCGCCGAAGGACGCGTTGTTCACGAAGGTGCGGCCGTTGATGTCGCCCAGGTCGATCCGCGCCTCCACGCCGTCGCGGAGGGCGTCGAGGCACCGGCCCGGGTCGCTGCGGTCCAGGCCCAGGTCGAGGGCGAAGTGGTTGCGCGTCCCGGCGCTGACGACGAGGAAGGGCACGTCGTGCTCGGCGGCGACCTGGGCCACGAGCGCCTGCGTGCCGTCACCCCCGGCCACCCCGAGGAGGTCCGCTCCCCGGGCCAGGGCGTCCCGCGCCAGCTGCTGGACGTCGGTCCCGGGCCGGTCGAGCAGCGCGACCTCGGCACCGAGCTCCTCGGCCTGCTCGCGCAGCCGGAAGCGGCCGACCTTGCCGCCGCCGGAGCGCGGGTTCATGACGATGAAGGGGTGCCGGGGAGCCGGCGCGTCGGCGACCTGCATCGTCCAGCGCGACCGGTCGGGGCGCAGTGCCGCGCGGGCGGCGGCGACCGCCGCGGCGAGCAGGACCGCGGCCAGGACGGCGACCCACAGCAGCCGCTCGGTGGCGAAGAGCACGAGCACCGCGACCGGTGTGGCGACCGCCAGCGCCAGGGCGAGCCAGCGCAGGACCCCGCGGTGCAGCAGGAACCAGAACGCGGCGGCGACCACCACGACGACCGCCCCCGCGGTGAGCAGGACCAGCCACAGGCCGCGCCGGCCGGCGAAGACCAGCAGCACGACGACGGCGGCGGCGACGAGGGCGAAGGAACCCCGGGCCCACCACCGCCGGGCACCCATCGAGTCCACGGCACACCTCCCCGACGGGCTGTCCCCGGCGTCGGCCGATCGTGGCCCTCCCGTGCCGCTCGGGGATCACCCTCCGCGGACGGTCGTGCGCGGCCCGGGCGTCGCGGCGTCGTCGCGCTGTGGCGACGGCGCGTTCGTACGGGCCCTCCGCCGCCACTCGGTGGGGCTCGTGCCGAACTGCTCCCGGAACCAGCGCGAGAAGGCGCTGGGTGCGGTGAACCCCAGGAGCCGGGACACCTCGGTCAGCGACATCCCCTCGTCGGGGAGGTACCGCTCCGCCAGACGCGCCCGCGTCGTGCTCAGGACGGAGGAGAACGTGTCGCCCCGCTCGGCCAGGTGGCGCTGCAGCTCCCGGGCGCTCAGGCCGAGGAGCCGGCTCGCCCGTGCCAGCGACTGGCGTCCCAGCGGCAGCAGGAGCTCCACGGCCGCCGCCACGTCCGTCGGGCCGTCCGTCGCCGTGGGTGCGGCGGGCACCACGACCGTGTGGAGGAACTGCCGGGCGTAGGGCCGCAGCGAGGGATCGGCGGTGACCACGCGGGCGTCGAGGTCACGCGTCCGGACCAGCAGGCCGGTGAACCGGCGGCCGAAGTCCACGCGGGGACCGAAGTGGCGCCGCCACGGTCCGGCGTCCGGCGGCGGGGGACGGGCGAAGGAGGCGGACAGGGGCTCCCAGTCGCTGCGCACCAGGGCCCGGACGATCCCCACGAGCGCCGCCATCACCAGGTCGAGCGCCTGGTCGCGCGGCGCGGGCTCCCCGAGCTCGAGCCAGACCTCGACGGTCGCCTCGTCGTCGTCCTCCTGCAGGCGGAGGTGCAGCGCCTCGTTGTAGGCCCGCTCGTACCTCGTCAGCAGGTCCAGGGCGCTGCGCAGGTCCGGCTCCTCGCGGAGCACGACGCTCAGCGGACCGAGGGTGCCGAGGGTGCGGACCTCCGCCAGGCGCAGCGCGAACTCCGGGCAGTCCGCCCGCTGCGCGGACAGCTCGAGCAGCCGGGCCGCGGGGGCGGCCGGGATCCACCGGTCGGGTACGGCGAGGTCGGCGAGGTCCAGTCCCACCTGCGCGGTGAGCTCCTCGGGGCGCAGCCCGGATGACCTGGCCACCTGCGCGTAGCCGGTGAGCGAGTTCGTCCTGATCCGAGGGAGCACCGCGGTCTCCTCCACCGTGCGCGAAAAGGTAAGGGCTCAGGCGGGATCGGTAAAGCGAGTCCCTCTCGCTCGCACTAGCGTCGGTCACGCTCCGTCAGCAGACGCTTCGTCTCAGTTCCGGTACGTGGCGGACACGCCGAGCCGCACGCGTACCGCCGCAGGCCCTCGGAGGTCGACATGACCGGTGACCCCGCAGCCGCCCCCACCGCGCTCGCAGGAGGCGTGGTGCCGGTGCCCCGCCGCCCACCGGGACCGGTGATCCGCACCCCGGCCCCCGTCCTGAACGGCCGCGACCTCGAGCTCCTCTCGTGCCTGGCCTCCGGCGGGTCGACGGCCCAGGTGGCGACGGTCCTCGCCGTGTCGAGCAACACCGCCCGCACGAGGATCCGGCGCGTGGAGCACAAGCTGCGGGTCGAGGACCGGGGAGCGGCCGTGCGGGCCGCCCGGGACCTGGGGGCACTCACCGACGGTCCCGCCGGATCGCACGGCTGAGTTCCGGATGCCACACTGACCGCACCCCCGCCAGGCGGACGACAGAGGGCCTGCGGGTCCGTGGCGCGGTCGCCTGGCGGGGCTCCCGCGGCCGCGCCCGTCCGTCGTCCCCGGGTCCCGCGCCGGACACCTCGTCCCCCGCGGGGGAGGCCCCGGCCCGTCTGCCCTGGCAAGCTGCCGCCGCGGGCCGGTCCCGCCGGCGGACCGAGGGGGCGATGGTGGCGATCGAACCCGACGCGACACCCGGCGACGGGCCGCGGTCGACCGTTCGTGGTCCCACCGCCCGCCGACCGCGGCACCGGGTGACCGCCGCGTCCGCCGCCGCCCGCCCGCGCCCGCGGCCCGCGTCGGACCCGCCGGTCTCGGAGGTGCACGTCGACCTGGTCACCGGGCGTCTGGTGATGACCGGCCGGCTGGACGTGCGCACCACCCACCTGCTCTACGACGCGGTCTCGGCCCTGCTCACGGCGCCCCACACGACCTGGACCGTCGACGTCGGCGGGCTCACCCACGTCGACGACGCCGGGGTGCGCGTCCTGCTCGGCGCGTACCGGCGGGCGGTGCGCCACGGCCGGCGGATCACCCTGCGCGGGGCGTCGCCGGCCCTCCGGCACACGCTGACCCTCCTGCGCCTCGACCGACACGTGCTGCACGGGGAGGAGACCGGGCCCGGGGACCCGGCACCCGGCTGACCGTCGACGCCGTCCCCGTGCCGCGGGGTACGCCTCGCGCCACTCCGTCCGGGTGCTCCGGGAGGCCCCGTGCCCGTCGAGACGGTGGCGATCGCCGGTCTGGTGGTCTTCCTGTGGGGGCTCTCGTCGGCCCGGCTCCAGCACGCCGACCTCACCGCGCCTCTCGTCCTCGTGGGCGTCGGTGGAGCGCTGGCCGCCGTCGGCCTGGTCGACGCCGGTTCGGCGCCCGACGCGCTCCTCCCGCTGGTCGAGGTCGCCCTGGTCTGGGTGCTGTTCTCCGACGCCTCGGCGGTCCCCCTCGGCCGGGTGCGCCGCGACCTCGGCCGGTACCTGCGACTGCTGGGCGTCGGCCTGCCGCTGACCGTCGCAGCCGGGTGGCTGCTGGCGTACGGGCTCGTCCCCGGCCTCGGGGCCTGGACGGCTCTGCTGGTGGGCGCCGCACTCGCCCCGACCGACTCCGCGCTGGGGCTCCCGGTCGTCACCAACCCCGCCGTGCCGGCCCGCATCCGGCAGTTGATCTCCGTCGAGAGCGGTCTCAACGACGGCATCGTCACGCCCGTGGTCCTGTTCGCCCTCGCCGGCGCGACGGCGGGTCAGGCCGCCGGGAACGGCTCGTGGCTGGGGGAGGCCCTCCTCGAGCTGGGGCTCGGCGTGCTCACCGGCGCCGGGATCGGTCTGGGCGGCGGCGGGCTGCTGCGGTGGGCGCGCGGCCGGGGCTGGGCCGGCGAGGAGTCCGTCGGCGCCGCCGTCCTGGCCCTCACCCTCGTCGCCTACGCCGGCGCGCTGGCCGTCTCCGCGAACGGCTTCGTCGCCGCCTTCTGCGGCGGCCTCGGCTTCGGCGCGGCAGCGGGCCGGCAGGGGCCGGCCGAGCGGGCCTTCCTCGACCAGGCCGGTGGGCTGGTGTCCCTGCTGGTCTGGCTCGCGTTCGGCGCGCTCGCCCTCCCGATCGCCGTCGCGCGGGTCGACCTCGTCACCGTGCTCTACGCGGTCCTGAGCCTGACGGTGGTGCGGATGGTGCCCGTGGCCGTCGCCTGCGCCGGGTCCGGCCTCGACCGTGACACCGTGCTGTTCGTGGGCTGGTTCGGGCCCCGCGGTCTGGCCTCGCTGGTCTTCGCCCTCATCGCGCTCGACGAACTCGGGGACGCCGCCGACCGGGCCGTCGCGGTCATCGCCGTCACGGTGCTGCTCAGCGTCGTCGCGCACGGGCTCACCGCCGCTCCCCTCGCCTCCCGCTACCGCCGTGCTCTCGGCCGCAGGGGCCGGGACGGGCACGGCGGGGACCCGGACGCCCCAGGACCCGCGTAGGGCCACCGGCGCCGGTCGTGGTGCGTCCTGGGCGGGCCCTCACGCCCCGGTGACCGGGCCCGGCACGGCCGGCAGCGGCGCGGCCGACGGCGTGCGGACGACCCCGAGCTCGGCCATCGCCCGCTCGTAGCACTCGTGCAGGAGGGACAGCCGCTCGACGAGCCGCCGGACGTAGGCCGGCGACGTGGACAGCGGGGTCGGCTCGCTCATCGTGTCCCAGAAGAGCTGTGCGAGCTCCCCGCTGCGCCCCGACCACGCCCTCGGAGCCGGTGCGGACACCGGTCCCAGCGCAGCGACGAACCGCCGGGTCACCTCCCGGCGCAGCCGGGCCGCGCCCTCCCGGTACGGAGCCCGCTCGCGGCGGCGGCGGAGCGCGGCCCGCCGGAAGCCCCCGTCGCCGGGTGGCGGGGGCTCGACCCCGAGGCCGATCGCCCGCCCGAGCAACGGCACCAGCAGGGGGCGGTCGGCGTCGGAGAGCCGGTCGTTGGCGTTCCGGAGGACGGCGGCCAGCTCGCCGTCCACGCAGCGTGGCCGGTCGGTGAACGCCTCACCAGCGAGCAGGGCCGTGTACTCCAGGAAGCACGCGCCCTGCGACGGGCTCCGGTGCCTGCCCCGGCCCAGCACGGGCATCGACTCCGGCGCGGGCATCGTCACGATCCCGTGGGGCGTGGACCCGTTCACGGCCGCTGCTCCCTCCTCGCGGTGAGGACGGTCACGCCTGCGGTCCTCACCGCGGCCACCCGGGACCGCCGTCCGGCCGGCCCCCGGGGCCGGCGGTCGTCAGGGACGACCGGCGCAGGACGGCGTGGCGGTACTCGAGCAGCGCGTTGAGGTGTTCCTCGGCCCGGGTCAGGAGGTCGAGGTTCTCGCGGTTCCCGGTCCTCGCCGCCGCGGCACGGGCCGCCCGGAGGTCGGTGAAGGCCTCCGTGATCAGCCGGTCGAGGACGACGAAGCCGTCCAGGGGTGGCGCGGTCGCTGTCATGGCGGGCCTCCCGCCGGTCGTCGTGTCGGTGCCGCTCCCAGGACCCGAGCGTGCCGCCGCGCCGGACCGGCGGCATCGTCCCGGGCAGACGACCGGTGCGGTCGTGCCCGCCGGGGCCGGGCCCCTCCACGGGACGGCGGCGGGCCGCTCACCCCGCCGGGCCGGTGCCCGCGCCGGGGCGGCCCTCCCGCCCGGGGCGGCGCCACGCCGGCCGCCGCCCGTCCGCCGGGTCACGGGGGTGAGCGGCACCGGACGAGCCCGCGAGGAGGGTCCTCGCCCACCGGCGGTCGGGGTCCTGCGCGACGAGCACCGCGAGCAGGAACAGCGTCAGCGGCACCGCGAGGATCGCCCCCGCGGGCCCCAGCACCACCGTCCAGACGATGACGGAGAGGAACGAGACCGTGACCGAGAGGTTGACGACGCTCCCGACCACCACCGGCTGCAGGACCGACTGCAGCAGGAAGTTCGCCACCGTGTAGACGACCACCACGAGCAGCCCGAGTCCGGGGCCCCCGACCAGAACGGCCAGCACCGTCGGCGGCGCCAGCCCGAGGAAGAAGCCGATGTTGGGCACGTAGTTGGTCAGGAAGGACAGCAGGCCCCAGACGAGCGGCAGCGGGATCCCGAGGACCACCAGCGCCACGGTGTCGACGACGGCCACGAGCAGACCGAAGACCGTCGTCACGACGACGTAGCGACGGGTGTTGCGCGCGAAGTCCCCGAGCGCCGCCCGCAGGCGCGCCGTCCCGGGGACCGCCGCCAGGCGCTCCGGCAGCCCGGCGGCCTCGGCGGTCATGAACACCGCGGTGGCGAGCACGAGGAACAGCGCGCCGAGCGCGCCGGCGACGCCCGCGAGGAGGGTCCGGACGGCGTCGAGGACCGTCTGCAGCTCGACCGGGGGCACCACGTCCGCCGCCTGCTCCGGTGGGGTGCCCGCCGAGACGAGCAGCGAGCGGACGTCGTCCAGCAGCGCCCGCCACTCGTCGGCGTACTGCGGCAGCACGGCGGCGAACTGACCGAGCGAGACGACGAGGGCCACGGCGAAGACGACCAGTCCGCCGTCGACGACCACGACGGCGGCGGCGACCGCCACGCTCGTCCGGACCCCCCGGCGCACCAGCGCACCGATCAGCGGGTGGACCACCACGGCCAGCACGAACGCGAGGGCGACCGGGCCGAGGACCGGGGAGGCGGCGCGCACGCCCCAGAGCGCGACGGCGGTCCCTGCCACCCCCAGCACCACGGTGAGCCAGATGGGCAGCGGGCCGCGGGGCGCCGGTCCGTCCCCGCCGTCCACGCCGTGCGCCACCGGTCCCGGTCGGTCAGGTGTAGACGACCGAGGAGCGCACCACGAGGTCCTGCACCGAGCGGTTCTCCCTGCTCACCACCACCCAGAGCACCCCGACGAGGAACACGGTGCACAGGACCGCCCGGGTGCACGCCCGACGCCAGCCGAGAGGCGCACCGGTGTCGTCGACCACGCGCAGCCCGAGCAGCCGGTCGCCGTAGGTGCAGCCGGCCACCGCCCACGTGACGGCGAAGTAGACGGTCAGCAGCCCGAGTCCCAGCACGACCAGGAGGCCCAGCGAGGGGGCGGGGAAGCGGAAGCTCGTCGGGGACAGCAGGAACCGGGTCGCCGCGACGACGGCGTAGCCCCCGGCCAGCAGGAGCAGCACCACCGCGGCGTCGACGACGTTGGCCAGGCAGCGGGTGACCACCCCGGCGCGGCGGCCGCGCACCGCGGCCCGCACCGCGTCCGCCTCGCCCGCCGGGCGCGGGGGCTCGTGCCACGGGTAGGGGGAGCGTTCCGGTGCGCGGGTCACGGGTTCCTCCCCGGGTCACGGCCGTCCACCGGTCCGGTCCGGGTGCGCCGGCCGCTGCGGTGCAGCAGCCGGTCCACGACCCGCTCGACGGCGCGGTCGGCGTCCACGCCCTGGTCGCGCACGCCGCGCACCACCTCGTCTGTGACCGAGCCCGTCGAGTCGCGCAGCAGCCGCGGCAGGTCGATCTCCTGGACGACGTAGCGGGCGAGGCCGGCGACGTCGGCACGGGCGATGACGCGGTCGACGTCCACCCGGTCCACGGTCCCGTCGAGGTCGACGCGGTCCACGACGCGGGCCACGTCGACCCGGTCCACGACGGCGTCGAGGTCCACCCGGTCCACGACGCGCGCCACGTCCACCCGGTCCACGACGGCGTCGAGGTCCACCCGGTCCACGACGCGCGCCACGTCCACCCGGTCCACGACGGCGTCGAGGTCCACCCGGTCCAGCACCGCGTCGAGGTCCAGGCGGGCGGCGACGGCATCGACGTCCAGCCGCGCGGCCACGGCGTCGAGGTCCACCCGGTCGAGCACCCGGCCGATGTCGACCCGGTCGATCAGAGCGTCGAGGTCGACGCGGTCGAGGACGCGGGCGACGTCCACCCGGTCGACGACGGCGTCGAGGTCGATGCGGTCCAGCACCGCGTCGAGGTCGATGCGGGCGGCCACGGCGTCGATGTCCAGCCGCGCGGCCACGGCGTCCAGGTCCACCCGGTCCAGGACGCGGGCGATGTCGACCCGGTCCACGACGGCGTCGAGGTCGATGCGGTCCAGCACCGCGTCGAGGTCGATGCGGGCGGCCACGGCGTCGACGTCGAGTCGCGTGGCCACGGCGTCGAGGTCGGCCCGGGCCACGACGGCGTCCACGTCCAGCATCCCGGCCAGCCGGTCGAGGTCGACGAAGTCGCGGACCAGCCCCGGGACGTCGAGCCGCGCGAGCACCGCCCGGGCCACGTCGGGGACCAGCTCGTCGGCCGCCGCGGACAGGACCCGCACCGCGGCCGACGCCGGGCGCGTGACCATCCGCAGCACCTGCCCGCGCACCGCCCGGCGCAGCCCGCCCGGCGGGCCGGACGGGGGGCGGGGGAGGGCGCGGCGACCCGCGACGACGGCCGTCTCCGCGGCCCACCTCCCCAGCGCGACCGAGACCGCCAGGACGGCGAAGGCGGCGTGCACCGTGTCCTCCACCGCGCCGCCCGCGGCCGGCGGGCGGAGGTCGGGCGGGCTCCCCGCCGCGGGGTCGCCCGCGGACGGAGGCAGGCGGCTCACGGACACGGGGGACCGCCGGCCTGTGACTCGCTCATGCGGCCTCCCGGTCCGTCGGAGCCGCCAGCATCGTCGAGCCGGGACGGGCAGCCCTCATCCCCTGCGGGTGAGCCGGGCCGTGGGGTCCCGGGGCCACGATCACCCCGGAGCCCGAGCCGGCCACCCCGGGAGAGTCCGTGCGCGCCGTGACCTTCGCCCCTGACCGCGGTGACGTCCGCTCGGCCAGGCTGCGGTGAGGAGTGGGGAACTGGACGACAGGAGACACCGCCGACCGCCGTCCACGACAGTCCGGACGCGGGTGCTCGAACAGCGCGGGAGCCACGTATGACGAGATCGTCGACAGCGAGGACTCCCGTCCCGGTGGTGGGCCGGGCCGTTCCGACCGGACACCGCGGTGTGGCGCTGCTGGAGTCGAAGCTCGCGCCTCCCGAACCGGCCCACGCGACCGTGCTCCGCCGGCGCCTGCTGGACCTGCTGACGCGACAGGTGCAGCGGTCCCCGCTCACGCTCCTCAGCGGCCCGGCGGGGTCGGGCAAGACCGTGCTGGCGTCCTCGTGGCGGCAGACCCAGGGCGCGGGGCGACCGGTCGCCTGGCTGACCCTGGACTCCTACGACGACGACCCGGCCACGTTCTGGGGCTACATCGTCGAGGCGTTGTCCCGTGCCGGCGTCCGGTGGTCGGAGATCCCCGAGCTGGTCCCCGGGGAGCCGCCGGGGGCCTCGCTGATCCCCCGCCTGGCGGGCGACCTGGCCGCCTGTCCCCACCCCGTCGTGCTGGTCCTCGACGACGCCGACCACGTCACCGACCGGTCCATCACCGCCGGCCTCGACCTGCTCATCCGCAACGCCGGCAGCCGGTTGCGGCTGGTGCTGTGCACGCGCGCCGACCCGCTGCTCCCGCTGCACCGGTACCGGCTCGCCGGCACGCTGTCGGAGATCCGCGGCGACCAGCTCGCCTTCACCCCGGACGAGACGCGCGACCTGCTCGCGGCGATGGGCGTCCCGGTGACGGCGGAGGTCGCGCGGGCCCTGTGCGCCGAGGCGGAGGGCTGGGCGGTCGGCCTCCGGCTCGCCGCGGCACCCCTCAAGCAGGGCGTGCCGCCCGAGCGCCTGGTGACGTCACTGACGCACGACGACGGGAGCGTGGCGCAGTACCTGTTCGCGGAGGTGCTCGAGCGCCAGCCGGCGAGCATCCGCCGCGTCCTGCTCCGCACGAGCGTGACCCCCGAGCTGTGGCCCGACCTCGTCGACCGGCTCTGCGGCCGCCGCAACACCCGGCGCGTGCTGGCGGGCCTCGCGCACGCCAACGCGTTCGTCGAGGAGTCCCCGAGCGCTCCGGGCGGGTTCCGCGTCCACCCCCTGTTCCGGGAGATGCTGCAGGCCCAGCTCGGGTACGAGCACCCGGGCGAGCTCGCCGCCCTGCACCGGACGTGCGCCGCGTGGTACGCGGAGGCCGGCCGCGCCCAGGAGGCGGTCGGGCACGCCGTCGCCGCCGAGGACTGGGGCTCGGTGAGCCGCCTGCTCGTCGACGACCTGCTCGTCCCCCGCCTGCTGGTGCACGGGGCGGGCGCGGCGGTCCCCGGCCTGCAGTCCCTGCCACCGGGCGTCGACGGCGCCGAGGCCGCGGTCGTCCGGACGGTCGTGGCCCTCGCCGCGGGGAGCACCCCGGCCGCGTCCGACCTCGCCGCGGCGACGAGCGCGCAGGAGGGCACGCGACTGCCGCTGCGGGTCTCGGCGACGCTGGCCTGCCTCACGGCGAGCGCGCGGTCCGATCCCGCGGCGGCCTCGCTCCTCGACCGCGCCGACGCCGCTGCCGCGCTCGTGGCCGAGCTCCCGGACGGCGAGCACCGGGCGCGCAGCGAGGGGATGGCGGTGGTCGAGCAGCTGCGCGCGGTGGCCGCCCTCCGGACCGGTGCCCCCACCCGGGAGCTGGTGGCCGTCCTGCGGACCGCGGCCGCGGCGGCCAACGCCGCGGGGTCGCGCGGGCTGCGGTGCCGGGCGATCGGCTCCCTCGCGCTCCTCGAGGCGATCGAGGGGCACCTGGGCCGGGCCGCCCAGCTCGCTCAGGAGGCCGAGGGTCTCCTCGCCGAGCAGGGCCTGGAGGAGGCAGCGCGCGACCCGGCCGCCGCGACGGCGCTGGCCTGGGTCCACCTGCGGCGGTACGCGCTGGTCGAGTCGCGGGAGTGGCTGGGCCGGGCCCGGGGACGGGGACGCCCGACCGGCCCGGGGGCGGTCGGGACGGAGCCCCTGCAGGCCGTCCTGCAGAGCCAGCACTTCCGCATGCGGCACGAGTACGGGCTGGCCGAGCGGGTCCTGCGGCCCCACCTGGAGGGGGCGCCCCTGCCGCGGTGGGTGGCCGAGCAGGTGGTGACCGAGGTGGTGCGGCTGGCCGTGGCGCGCGGGCACGTCGACGACGGCCTGGCGATCCTCCGGGACAGGGGCCGCGACGAGCCGTGGAGCCGGCGCCTGCAGGCGGCGGTGGACCTCGCCGGAGGAGCGGCCGACGCCGAGCTGCCGCCCGAGGAGGAGTTCCCGGGCTCGCTGTCGGACCTCGTCGAGTCCACGATCGTCCGGGCCTGTCAGCTGCTGGAGCGCGGTGAGGTGAACGTCGCGGCCGAGGAGCTCGCCGTGGCGCTGGACCGCGCCCGCCCCGAGCAGCTCCGGTGGCCGTTCGTCGACACGCCGCCGCAGGCGCGCCGGCTGCTGCGCACGCACCCCCGGCTGCAGACCCTCGGCGCGTGGCTCAACCCGTCCAGCCGGGCCGGGGCGCCCGTCGCCGAGGACGGGCCGCGGGAGACGGCGGCCGGCGAGGTCGTGCAGGAGCTCAGCGACCGCGAGCTGGAGGTCCTCCGCCACCTCGCCGAGATGCTCTCGACCGCCGAGATCGCGGCGACCATGTTCATCTCGGTGAACACGGTGCGCACCCACATCCGGAGCATCCTGCGCAAGCTCGCCGTGAGCCGGCGCAACCAGGCGGTCAGGAGGGCGCGCGAACGCGGGCTGCTGTGAGCGCCGCGCATCACGCGCGGTGGAGGAGGCGGGCGCGGGCCCACTCCGGCAGCGTCGGGAGCGGGGCACTTCCGCGGAAGTGCACACGACAGACCGGGTCCGGCCGACACCCCGATCCAGGAGGGTCCCCGGCCGGGACTCCGCCACCGAAGAGCAGTCAGGAGGTCGATGGCCATGGCAGCGGCACGGAACCGGTACGAGGTCCGCGTGGGGACCCACCTGAGCACGGCGGCGATCTCGACCTTCCGCGTCCCCGTGACGCCGACCGCCGTGCCGCGCGAGACGGTGTACCGGTTCCGGGTCCCCGCCGACCGCGACCTCACCGAGGTGCTCGACCGGCTGATCAGCCGGGACGTGCAGGTCCTGGAGATCCGCCAGTGCCCGGAGCCGCCGGGCCGCGGCCGCGGACCGGAGCCCGGCAGGCCGGCGGAGGCGCCGGCGGAGGTCCCGGCGGGGACCGGACCTGCGGACGGCGACGGCGTCGTCGTGCCCTTCCGGGCGGCCTCGGCGACCGGGCGGCGCGGGGAGGACCCACCGCGGCGCCGGCGCCGGCGCGCGGGTCCCGCGGAGGGTCCCTCAGCCGGCTGAGCCGCCGCGCCGGCGGTGCAGGGCGTGGCCGACCACGGCACCGCCGAGCAGCGCGACGCTGAACCAGGTCAGCCAGGTCATGAGCACGAAGACGACGCCGATGGGGCCGTACCGCTCGGCGTTCGAGACCACCGCGCCCGAGAGGTGGACGCTGGTCGCCACGCTGACCGCGGCCAGCCCGGCGGTGGTCGCGAGCGCCGCCGGCAGCAGGGCCGACCAGGTCACCCGCCCGGCGAGCAGCAGCCGCTGCGTCCACCACGACCACAGCAGGACCAGCGGGGAGCACAGCACGGCGGTCAGGACGGCACCGGCGACCCCGCCGGCGAGGCCGCCCACGACGGCCACCGTGGCCACGACCGCCAGGAACGACGCCAGCCAGACCAGCGGTCGCCACACGTGCCGCCGGCCCAGCTGCGGCAGCTCCCAGACGCTGGCGTAGAAGCGCTGCAGCTCCGCCGGCCAGGCGTAGGCGGCGAGCACCGTGCACGCCGCACCCAGCGCCGACGTCGTCGAGCTGATCGTGTCGGTGGTGGCGAAGAGCTCGCGGACGGCGTCCCGCGCCTCCGCGGACAGGGCCATGTGGTGGGCCAACCGGTCGGCGAGGCCGTGCTCCCTGCCGATCGGCACCGCGGCGGCCAGCGTGATCAGCGCCGGCACGAAGAGCACCATGCCCAGGGCGCTGAACACGAGGGCGTGGTGCGTCGTCCCCAGCTCGCGGATCCGGGTCCGCACGGAGCCGACGTCCCCGGACCGCGCCCGCTCCGCCACGGCCGCGGTCCGGTCCCGCCCGCGCTCCGCGGCGACGGCCGCACGCGCCAGCACCTCGGGCAGGCGCCGGGGCGGCCCCGCCGGGGCCGGGCCGGACGCCGGCTCACCCGGTCGCCCCGCGGGATCGGTGGACGCCACGGGCCGCCTCCGTCCTCCTGCGCAGGGGGCACCGTCCCCGCTGGGCGGCCCCGGCCGTGGGTGCAGCCCACACCCCCGGACGGCCGCGGGGATCCCCCCGGGCGGAGGGCCCGCCGTCCGCCGCGGCCCGCCGTCGCCCCGCCCGTCTCATGCAGGACGGACGATGCCGGGCCGCCCGCCGGGTCCCACGATGGCGGCGCACGCCATCGGACACCCCGCCGACCGGTCCCGCGCGAGGGGCGGCCGCAGCCGGGGGCGGACCTCGGAGGACAGGCTCATGACCGACACCTCGCACCGCTCATCCACGCAGACCGGCGTCCCGTACGACGAGCCGCCGACAGCCTGGGCCGGCTGGGTGGTCTTCGGCGCCGTCATGCTGATCACGCTGGGCGCCTTCCAGATCGTCCAGGGGCTGGTGGCCCTCTTCGACGACGGCTTCTACGCCGTCACGTCGGAGGGGCTCGTGGTGGACGTGGACTACAACACCTGGGGCTGGATCCACACGGCGATCGGCGTCGTCGCGATCCTCACCGGCCTGGGACTGCTGGCGGGCAACATGGTGGCCCGCGTGGTGGGTGTCTGCATCGCCGCGCTGAGCGCCCTGGTCAACCTGGTGTTCATCTCGGCCTACCCGATCTGGTCGGCCATCATGATCACCCTGGACGTCATCGTGATCTTCTCGATCATCGTCCACGGCCGGGAGGTCAAGGGACTGCGCTGACCAGCGCCGCACCCCCGGCGTCCAGCGGGGGACGAGGGAGCCCCACCCGCCCGGTCGAGCACGTCCGGGCGGGTGCCGTCGCGCGCGGCCGGGGAACCGCACGCCCCCGAGGGGCTCTCGGGGGATCGGGCGGGATCGTCCGCCCCGGGTGACGTGTACCGCCCGGTGACCGGGGACGGTGACCGGTGTCCGTTCCCGTCGACCGCCCGCAGGGGGAGACCGTGACCGCAGACCTCGAGCAGGCCCCCGACCTGGCCCAGATGGGTCCCGTCGACTACCTGGTGGTGGCCTTCCCGACCGACCGCATGACCGGTGAGGCGCTGCCGCTCCTGGTCGACCTCGTCGACCAGGGGATCATCCGCATCCTCGACCTGGTGTTCCTGCGCAAGGACGAGGACGGCACCGTCACGACGCTCACCCAGGTCGACCTGGACCGCATGCGGGTCCTGGAGGCGGCACTGTTCGACGGCGCGGCCTCCGGCCTGCTGGGTCCCGACGACGTCGCCGAGGCGGCCGCCGCGCTCGAGCCCGGCACCGCGGCCGGCGTGCTGGTCTACGAGAACGCCTGGGCAGCTCCGTTCGCCACCGCCCTGCGCCGCTCCGGCGGCCAGCTGGTCGCAGCCGGCCACGTCCCGGTCCAGGCCCTGGTCGCCGCGCTCGACGCCCTCGAGGCCCTCGAGGGCGAGGAGCAGGGCGCCCGCGCCGGGTCCCCGTCCGAGCCGGCCGCACCGGTCGGCTGAGGGTCGCCCTCCGGCTCCGGATCCCCCGCCGGGGCCGGAGGGTGCCTACAGCAGCCGGGAGTGCCAGTCCGGCCCGACCGTGGCCCACTCCCGCTCCCACGCGCGCTCGCGCCGGACGTCCAGGACGTGGCCGAGCAGGACGTGGAGGGTCCAGGCGACCAGGGGCACCCCGACCAGCGGCACGGCCCCTGCCGTCGCCGCCGAGGTCGGGATGCCCGAGCGGTCGCGGGGTGCCGCGGCGAGGTCGCCCTCCCGGTCGACCCACACCGGCACGGCGGTGCCGGCCGGCGTCCCGGGCGGCACCGGCACCGGCCCGACCCGGGACGCACCGCCGGGTGCCGGCCACGTCGCCCGGACCGGGACCGTGGTGGCGAGGGTGCTTCCCCCGGTGCCGTCGCCCCCGGTGCCGTCGCCGCGCCGCACCGGTCCCGGCGCCTCCTCGAGGAGGACGGCCTGGGTCCGGGAGCGCTCGGCGGCCTCCGCCGCCGCGACCGCGGAGAGGTGTGCCGCCGTGGCGGTCGACACGACCACCGCGAGCAGCGGGGCGAGGAGGAACGACAGGACGACGACGATCCGGCCGGCGACCTGGATCCGGTCCGAGCCTCGCTTGAGCGGCCCCGAGCCGAGCGTGAAGCGGCGCAGCGACCGGCGCGCGAGGGTGTCCCGCTCCTCGGTCATCCGGCGGCCCTCCGGTCCGTGGTCGGGTGGGTGTGGGGCCAGGCGGGACCGGGGTGCGGGCTCGCGGGGTCAAACCAGGACCCGCCGCTTGAGCTGCTCGAACTCCTCCTGGCTGATCGCGCCCTGGTCGAGCAGCTGCTTGGCGCGGGTGATCTCGTCGACCCCGCGGAAGCCGGGGGCCGCCACCGAGCGGATGTAGTCGTCGGTCTGCTGCCGGGCGTGCTGGGCCTGCCGCACGTCGCGGTCGGCCAGCGCACGTCCCTGCGTGACGAGGTAGGTGATCGAGCCGATCAGCGGCAGCACGAGGACGAACACGACCTAGCCGGTCTTGCCCCACCCGGACACGTCGTGCCGCCGGAACAGGTCCCCGAAGACCGTGATGAGCAGCCAGAAGAAGACCAGCAGGGCGAAGAAGAGGACGAAGGTCCACATCAGGTCGACCAGCGGGTAGTCGTCGGCGGCCGCGGCCATGGCCCACCTCCGTGCGGGGAGTCGTCGGGACCAGGGTGGGGGCCGGCCCGGGGAGGCCCATCCCCCCGCCCGGATGACTGCAGGCGGGACGGCGGCGCCCGGCCCGGCGAGGACGCGCGTGCACCCCTCCCACCCCGGCGACCGCACGGGACGGCCGGGCGCCGGCGGCGACCCGCGGCGGCGACGCGGCGGCCGGTGCCCGCCTCATCCAGGGGGGAGGAGGCCGCGGGCGCCCGCGCAGGACGAGGCTCGGCGCATCGGATCGGACCCGCCGAGCGTCTCGGGGCCCGGGCGTCCGGGCGAGTCGACGGTCGAGTGGCTCCGGGGGAGGGCCCCTGCAGGACGGTGTCCGCACCGATCACGAGGGAGCACGGAGAATGGGACGTCGGGTGTACGAACTCCGAGTGCGTGGACGAGTCCCCGCCGACCTCCTCGAGGAGATCGGCGCGGAGGACTTCGGCGAGGAACCACCCCTGACCATCCTCAGGACCGAACCGACGGACCAGCCCGGCCTGCACGGCATGCTGCAACGCCTGCGCAGCCTCGGCCTGGACCTGCTGGAGGTCCGCACGGCGGGTCCGGAGCCGTCCGACACCACCCCTGCGTGAGCGACGGCGCCCCGCGTCGTCGGGGCGGCCCCGGGAGAGGAGCCGCGGGGGCACGGCGACACCGCCGGCCCCCCGCGGCCGTCCGACACGCCACGGGGGCACGGCTGACCCCTCGTCGCGACCCGGTCACCCCGGCGGGGTGATGAGCGCCCGGGAGCCGCCTGGCCACCATCCCCCCACACCCGTCCCGAGGAGGACCGATGCCCCTGCTCGACCTGTTCTGGACCACGCTGATCGTCTTCGGCTGGGTCCTGTGGTTCATGCTGCTGTTCCGCGTCTACGGGGACCTCTTCACGCGCCGCGACATCAGCGGCTGGGTCAAGACCGCCTGGGTCGTCGTCACGCTGCTGGTGCCGGTCGTGGGCGTGCTCGTCTACCTGATCGCGCAGGGCCGGGGGATGGCCGAGCGGCAGATCCGGGCCGTGGAGCAGCAGCAGCGCGCCACCGAGGCCTACATCCGGTCCGTGGCGGCCGACGCGGAGGCCGAGCAGCTGCAGAAGGCCCGGGCCCTGCTGCAGAGCGGAGCGGTCACGCCGGCCGAGTACCAGCAGATGGTCCCCGCGCCGCGCGCCTGACCCCGGCCGCGCGGCCCGTTCCCCGCCCGTCGGGCCGTCCCGATCCCGCCGTCGCCTCCGGAGGACCCGTCATGTCCCAGGTCCCGTCCCCGTCCCGGGCCGATCCCAGAGCGCCGGAGGGGACCGTCCCGTCGTCCCCGGCCCGGACACCGTCGCCGGAGGCGCCGGAGTGGGTCTGGTTCAGCGCCGTGCTCATGGTGCTGCTGGGCCTGTCCTGGGCGCTCCTCGGGCTGGTCGCCCTGCTCGACGAGCAGGACCTCGGCCAGCGGGCCAACGAGCTGTTCGTCGTGGAGGGGTACGCCGCGTGGGGCTGGGTGCACCTGCTCGGTGGGCTGCTCGCGGTGGCGGCCGGGGCCGGGATCCTGCAGGGCGGGCACCGGTGGGCCCGGCTCTCGGGCATCGGCCTCGCGGTGGCCTGTGCCGTCGTGAACCTCGGGTTCCTCGCCGCCTCGCCCGCGTGGTCGACGGTCGTGATCGCCCTGTCCGTCGTGGCCGTCCACGCCCTCACGGTCCACGGCCGGGAGATCGACGAGCGGTAGTCCGACCAGCGGTGGTCCGACCAGCGGTGGGCCACAGCGCCGCTCCCCGTCCCCCGGTGGCACCGGGGAACGGGGGGCGGCGGTGCGCTGCGCCTGCGGGGCCGGCCGCAGCGGCTACGGCGGGCGCCTCACGAGCTGCGCTGCTCCGGGATCATCCCGTCGCCGAGGGCCGCGGCACCGAGGACGCCCCGCACGATCGCGCCGGCCGCTGCGGTGACCCGGGCGCTGCCGACCACGGGAGCGATCGCGACCAGGACCGCCTGCGCCTTCTCCACCGTGAGCCCGGCCTCCTCGGCCACCCCGAGGGTGATCAGGTAGGAGACCGGCGGGGCGTCCATGGCCACCAGCGCGGCCAGCCGGACGAGCAGGTAGGTCTCGTCGTCGAGACCGGAGCGCTCCAGCGCGTCGAGGTTCATCGCGAGGAGCGTCTCGAGGACCGGGGCCTCACCCTGGGCGATGCGGCCGAGGGCGTTGTCGGGGGCGGTCTGGGTCATGGTTCCTCCTGGAGGGCTGGTGGCTACGGCGCCCAGCGTCGGAGAGCGGACGGCGCCGGTCCTCATCCCCGGGGGATGATGAGCGGCTGCCCGCCCGGGACCAGGCTGACCGGCGTCGGCTGGGCGCCGCGCCCGCCTGCCGCGGGAGGGGAGAACCCATGCGTCGCTTGGTCGCCGGCCTGCTCATCGTGGTGAGCGCCGTCGCGCTGGTCCTGGCGAGTGTGTCGCTGTGGACGCGCCAGAACGTGATCGACACCGAGGCGTTCGTGTCCAACGTCGAGACGATCGTCGACCTGCCGGAGGTCGAGTCCCGCGTCAACGAGCGGGTGACCGAGACGGTGATGGCCCAGCCGGCGGTGCAGGACGCCGTCGACGAGGCCGTGGCCGTGCTGCCGGAGAGGCTGCAGCGGTTCGGGCCCACGGTGGAGAGCGGTGTGCAGTCGGTGGTCGCCGCCGGTGTGCAGCGGCTGCTGACCAACGACCCGTTCCGGCCGCTCACGCGGGCCGCGCTGACCTCCGCGCAGGAGCAGCTCGTCGCCGGGGAGCCGGTGCAGTACACCCTCGGACAGGCGAAGGCCCTCGTGCCCGCCTCCGCCCGCGACGGGGTCGCCGGCCAGGTGCTGGACCTGCTGCCGGACGACGCGGGCGTCACGCTGCTGACCCCGGCCGACGCCCCGCAGGTCTACACGGCCATCGACCTGCTGGACTCGGCGTGGTGGTGGCTCGGCCTCGTCGCGCTGGCCGCGCTCGCCGGGGCGCTCGGGGTCTCCCGGCGCCGCCGCGGCACGCTGCGGGCCTGGGCGGTGACCACGACCGTGCTCCTCCTGCTGCTGCTCGCCACGCTGCGCGTGACCCGCGGTCTGCTGCTCCCACAGGTGCGCGAGGAGAACCGGGACGCCGTGGGTGCGGTGTACGACGTGCTGGCCGCCAGCCTGCGGTCCTGGACGCTGTGGCTGCTGGCCGCCGTCCTGCTGGTGCTCGTGCTGACCCTGGTCTGGGGGCGGCTGGGCATCGTCGCCGGGATCCGGACGGGCCTGGCGTCGGCGCGGGCGCAGCTGCGCCGGCGCCAGGAGGCCCGGGCACTGGCCGCCCAGGGCGCCGCACCGGGCGAGGCCGTCGCGGCCACCCGGGAGTCCTGGACGCAGCGCGTCGAGGCCTGGTGGCGGGCCTTCACCGAGGGCCTGGAGCTGCGCCGGCGCAGCGCCCGCCTCGGCGCGGTGCTGCGCGACCACCTGGTCGCGGCCCGCTGGGCGGGGATCTCCGTCGGGGTGCTCCTCCTGCTGTTCTGGCCGGAGCCGACGCTGTCCGTGCTCATCTGGACCGCCGCGCTGGTCGGCCTCTACCTCGGCGCGCTGTCGTGGCTGGTCGACCAGGCCCCCGAGGCGGCCGCCGGCGAGCCGGGGGAGGCGCCCGCGGGTGTGGCCGGCTCCACGGCGGCGGTGCCGCCCGCGGAGGTCCCCGTCGCGGTGCCGGCCCCGCGGTCGGTCGGGGTGCCGTCCCCGGAGGCCAGCCCGAACGGCGCGTCGACCGCCACCCTCGTCGACACGGTGGCCCCCGCGGCGCCCGGAACCGCACCGCTGGTGCCCGCCGGCCTGACGCCGGAGACCATGACGACCCTGAGCGGCCGGCTGGACCTGCTGGTGCGGCTGGGGGAGGCCCGCGACGCCGGCGTCCTCACCGACGAGGAGTTCGGCCGCGAGAAGGACCGGCTCCTGGGCGTGTGACCGTCCGGATCAGGAGGGGCCGGCGCCCGCCGGCTCCTCCCGCCGGCGCCGGTCCACCGCGGCGAGGATGACCCGGAGCACCAGCCCGATGAGCACCAGGTCGCCCACCATCTGGACGGTCGTGAGGACCCGCGCGGCGTCGCTGACCGGCGCGATGTCCCCGAAGCCCACCGTGGCGAAGACCGTGACCACGAAGTACAGCCCGTCGATCCGGCTCAGCGGCTCGGAGAACGCGTCCGGGTCGCCGGCCGCCACGACCAGGCACGCCCCGGCGAAGACGACCAGGAACAGCGGGATCGACACCGCGACCGCCTCCACCGCCTGCAGCGCGGGGTGGCGGGAGCGCAGGATCGCCCGCACCTGCCAGGTCACGATCAGGCCGAAGGCCAGCAGGCCGGCGACGAGCGCGAGCAGCGTCTCCAGGCCGGGCCGGCTGGTCAGGGGGAGGACGGCGTACAGCGCCAGGACGGCGGCGACGCTGAGCAGCGTCCGGCCGAGGGCCACCACGAGCGCCCGCCGGCCGGGCACGGGCGCGAGCCGCGGCTCGCGCGGGTCGTCCCGCGCCGGTCCGTGCCGGTCGGGCCTGTCGCGGGAGGCGGCGTCCACGCGCGGCATGCTCCGCCCGGCCCGGCCCGCGAGGCGTCATCCGGCCCGGGTGAGCTCAGACGCCGGTGGTCGCCTGCACGCGGCCGGCGCTCACGGCCTCGGCCAGCCGGCCGTGGTCGCCGTCGTTGACGTCGGCGTAGGCCTCCGCGACGTCGGCCAGCGCCTCCTCGAACGCCGCGGAGGACCCCAGGTACCCGGCGATCGCGATGCGGTCCCCGGACCGCGCGTGGGCCCGGGCGAGGCACCAGGCGCACAGCTCGCCGTAGCTCTGCAGCCCGGCGGGGCGCAGCTCGTCGATCTCGAAGGCGCCCTTCCAGTCCCGCAGCTGCCGGACGTAGAAGTCCCGCTCGACCCCGTCGATGCCGGCGCTGCGCTGCCAGCCCAGGAACACGTCGCTGGCCTGCTGCATCAGCCGCTGCCCGGCGACGACCCGCTGGCCCTGGTTGGAGTACCGGCTGCGGCCGACGAACTCCGCGTGCACCGACGGCGCGGCCTCCTTCACCTGCAGGAGCAGCGGGTCGTCCTCGTCGCGGCCGACGAGCAGCACGACCCAGCAGCGGGTGCCCACGCTGCCCACGCCGACGACCTTGCGGGCCATGTCGACGAACGCGTAGCGCTCGAGCAGCGTGCGGCGGTCGGACTGCAGGGACCGGCGGTACTGGCCGATCAGCCCGCCGAACGCCGCGGCGAGCTGCTGCTCCTCCGGCTCCGGCACCAGGTCGCGCAGGGGCACCAGCAGCGGCGGCTCGGCGCGCAGGCGCAGCCGGCCGTCGACGACCTCGGTGAGCTTGCCGAAGGCCTGCAGCGTGTCCCGGGTCCGCGCCTTCTCCAGCGCCCGGGCCAGTCGACGGCGCGGCTTGTCGTCGAGCTGCGGGGCCAGTCGCTGCTGGAGGTCGTCGGCGTCGATGTGGGAGTACCAGACGTCGATGTCGCGCATGCCGGCGAACTGCGTCATCGCCTCCCGGTAGCGCGCGCCGGCCGCGACGGCGAGGGCACGCCGCTGCCGGCGGCCGATGCCCTTGCCGCGGGCGGCGATGACCAGGCTGGCGACGAGCCGCTTGACGTCGTGCTCGAACGGCCCCGGGAGGGTCTCGTCGAAGTCGTTGGCGTCGAACACCAGCCGGCGTTCGGGCGAGCCGTACAGGCCGAAGTTCGACACGTGCGCGTCCCCGCACATCTGCACGGTCAGGCCCGACGCCGGGGCGCCGGCGAGGTCGGCGGCCATGACCCGGGCGGCCCCGCGGTAGAACGCGAACGGGGAGGACAGCATCCGCCCGTACCGGATCGGCGCGAGCTCCGGGAGCCGGTCGGCGGCCTGCTCCTCCAGCAGCGTCAGCGGGTCCGGCGAGGCCGGGGTGCGGGAGAGGACGGCGTGCGCGGCGAGCGGCGCACCGGCCCGGAGGGCCTTGCCCGCGGCCCGCCGCTCCCGCGGGGTCGGCCGCCGGGTGTGCGGGGTGTCGACCGGAGCCGCCGGTCCAGGGCGCTCGGCGGTCAGCACGTCGAGCTCGTCTCGTCCACGAGGGCACCGGCCCCCTGCAGGAAGGTCCCGACGGCGGTGGCCGCCGCGCCCAGCGTGTCGGCGGAGGGGGAGCCCTGCGCCGCGTCGACGGCGTCCCCGACCGCGTCGGCGTCGGCCTGCACGCCGTCGACCTCGTCGCGGTACTCGGCGCGGGCGGCGTCGGCGAACCGCGCCCAGTCGTCCTGGACCGTCGCCCAGGCCTCCTCCAGGGCGCCGGTGCCCTGCTGGACCACCTGGACGTCCCCGAGCGCGGCCAGTGACGTCCGGAGGGCGTCGGCCGACCCGCACACGTCGGGGGCCGGGGTGGTCCCCGCGGCCGTCCCGGACTCCGCGTCCGAGGAGCAGGAGGCCAGTCCCGCTCCCACGACCACGGCCACCACCGCCGTCGCGCACCTCGACCCGACTCCCGCCGAACCGCCACCAGACCTGCTCATGCCGCAGACGGTGCCGGTGGCCGGCCCCGCCCTGCGTCATCCCCGGGGGATGAGGTCGGCCGGGGTCCCGGACGGCAGGGTCGGCCCGGACGGATCGGTCCGGGGGAGGAGCCGGCATGACCGCGAACGTGTCCAGCCGCTATGCGGGCGCGACCCCCAGCAGGCACACCGGCGTGCGCGTCGTGGTCGGCCTGCTGGGCCTCGCCGCCGTCGTGCTCGGCGTCGTCCTGCTGTTCCAGCCGGCCGCCGCCGCGCGCACCCTGGCCCTGCTGGTCGGGCTCTCGTTCATCCTGGGCGGGCTGCTCGAGGCCGCCCTCGGGTGGGCCGGCGAGCAGCGGCGGTGGTCCTCGGTGGTCCTCGGCGCGGTCCTGGTGGTCGGCGGCCTCCTCGCGATCGCCTGGCCCGGCATCACGCTGTTCTCCCTGGCCCTCATCACCGGGCTGTCCCTGATCGTCCACGGTGGCGCGCGGGTCGGGGTCGCCGTGGTCGGCCGCCACGAGATCCCCGGCTGGGGGTGGCTCGCCCTCGCCGGTGCGGTGAACGTGTTCGTCGGCGTCCTCGCCGTCTCCTGGCCCGAGGCCACCGTGCTGGTGCTCTCCCTGGCGCTCGGCGCCCAGGTCGCCATCTTCGGCGTGCTGCTCCTCGTCGCGGCCTTCTGGCACCCCGGCGGGCGCGCGGCCACCCCTGCCGTGAGCTGACCCGTCCCCGGGGGGGGGGGGGGGGGGGGGGGGGGGCCCGGGAGGGCCGCCCCCACCCCACCCCCCCCCGGGCCCCCCCCCCCCCCACACCCCCCCCCAGCCCCCCCGCCCCCCCCCCCCCCCCCCCCCCCCCCCCCCCCCCCCCCACCGACCCAGACAGGAGTCGACATGCCCCTGCTCCGCGGGATGGCCCGCACCGCCATCGTCGCCGGGACGGCCACCGCCGTCTCCAACCGCGTCTCCCGCCGCCAGGGCAGGCGCTGGGCCGAGCAGCAGGCCGCCGCGCCGCCGGAACCCCAGTACGGCCAGCCCCAGTACGGCCAGCCGGCACCCCAGCGCACCGACACCAACACGAAGCTGGCGCAACTGCGCGAACTGGCGCAGCTCCGGGACTCCGGCGTCCTCGACGAGGCGGAGTTCGAGCTGCAGAAGAGCCAGATCCTCAACTCGTGACCCCCGTCCCAGGACCCCGAGCCGTTCGGCTCGGTCGAGCACACCCGAGGAGAGATCGATGGCCACGATGACCGTCTGGAAGTTCCCCACCGCGAACGGCGCCGCGATCGCGGAGGAGACGCTCAAGGACCTGCAGCGGAAGGAGCTGATCCGCATCCACGACGCCGCCATCGTCACCTACCCCGAGGGCGCCCGGAAGCCGAAGACCCGTCAGCTCACCAGCATGGCCGGTGCCGGGGCCCTGGGCGGCGCGTTCTGGGGGATGCTCTTCGGGCTGATCTTCTTCGTGCCGCTGCTCGGCATGGCGATCGGCGCCGGCATGGGGGCACTCACCGGCAGCATGACCGACGTCGGCATCGACGACTCGTTCATCCGCCGCATGCGGGACGAGATCCAGCCGGGTACCTCCGCGCTGTTCGTCCTGTCCTCCGGCGCGGTCACCGACAAGGTGCGGGAGGCCTTCGAGGGCCAGCAGATGGTGCTCGTCGAGACCAACCTGAGCCACGAGCAGGAGGACAAGCTGCGCGCGGTCTTCTCCGAGGACGAGGAGCGGGCCACCGCCACCAGCTGACCGTTCCGGCGACCCGGGGCCCGGCTGCCGACGCAGCCGGGCCCCGGTGCTGCGCCGGTTCCCCGGCGGCCGGGGAGGTCACCCCGGGCCGGCGCGGCCGGCCCGCGCCCGCCACTCCGTCGGGCTCACCCCGCGACGCTGGCGGAACCACCGCGAGAAGGCGCTCGGCGCGGTGAAGCCGAGCAGCTCGGAGACGTCGGTCAGCGAGTAGCGGTCGGTCGCGAGGTGGCGTTCGGCCATCGCCTCGCGGGTGCCGTGCACGATCGAGGAGAACGAGTGCCCCTCCGCGGCCGGTCTCCGGTGCAGCGTCCGCGGCGTCATCCCCAGGCTCCGGGCGACCTGCTGCGTCGAGCAGCGGCCGAGCGGGAGCAGCATCTCCGCCAGCTGGGTCACCCGGCCGGTCACCGTCTCCGCCGGGGGAGCGCCGATCGCCTGCCGGAGCTGCCGGGCGTAGGGCCGCAGCAGCGGATCGGACGTCGTGCTCGCGGCGTCGAGCACCGTGGCGTGGAAGACCGGGCCGGTGAAGTCGTGCCCGAACCGCAGCCGCGGCCCGAACACCGCCAGGTGGGCCGACGGCGACGCCGGGGCCGGGTGGGTGAAGCACAGCGACAGCGGCTCCCACGTGCGGCCGAGCAGCTCCCGGACGATCCCGAGCAGCGTCGCCACGGCCAGCTCCAGCGCCTGCCGGGTCGGCGCCGGCTCGCCGAACTCGAACCACACGCGCACCGTGGCCAGGTCCCCGCTGGGCTGGGTGCTGACGTGGGCCGCCGGGAGCTCGGCATGCTGCAGCGGCTGCTGGACACCACGTCCCTCAGCGGCGGGCAGTGGCTGGTCGTGCTCGGCCTCTCCCTCCTCGCACCGACGGTCGTCGCCGTCGACGAGTACCTCCAGCTCCGGCACCAGCGCCGGGTCCCGGCGTGGGAGGCCCCGGCCGTCGCCGGGGCGTCGGACGGTGGTCGCCGGTGAGCGGTGGGCCCCGACCGCGCCGTCGCCGCCGGAGGTGAGCCGGGGCGCACCAGGGGGTGTCCCCGGCTCACCCTGCGCGCAGGATGCCGGCGACGCCCGGGCGCGGCAGGCTGGTCCGGAGCAGGCTCCGGACCACGCAGACGGGCACCGCCATGACCACGACCGACCGCGCAGCAGTGACGCGGCAGGTGTACTTCCACGATCCCCTGGCCCCGGCGGCGACCCGGGTCGTCCCCTCGGTCTTCGTCGCGGTGCGCCGGCACGACGGCGCCCTGCTCCTCGTGCGGCGCTGCGACAGCGGCGCCTGGGAGCTGCCGGGCGGGCACGTCGACGTCGGCGAGAGCGCCGCCGAGGCCGCGGTGCGCGAGACCGCCGAGGAGGCCGGTGTCCGGGTCGAGGTCACCGGGTTCGCCGGCCTGTTCAGCGATCCGGGGCACGTGGTCCGCTCGGCGGACGGCGACGTGCACCAGCCGTTCGCGCTGCTGTTCCGGGCTCGCCACCTCGACGGGGTGCCACACGGGGACCGGCACGAGACCAGCGAGGCCGCGTGGGTCCCCGTCGCGGAGATCCCGGGCCTACCGATGGAACCGCCGGTGCGCGCCTGGGTGGCGCAGGCGGTCGCGGTCGGGGAGCCGCCGGTCCTGCGCTGAGGTCCCCGGCCGTCGGCGCGCGATCGCCCGCGCGGGGTGAGGCGCCGGCGGCCCCGGTCCCGACGATGGGCCGCATGACCACCAGTTCCCCCTCGGGCCCGCGGACGGACACCGGCACCTTCGCGACGCGGCCGCCCCCGGTCGGCACCTCCACCGGTCCCGGCTGGGTCGGTGTCGCGTGGTTCGCCGGCGCGATGGCGATGCTCAGCGGCTTCGCCACCGCCATCAGCGGCCTCATCGCCATCTACGACGACTCGTACTACTCGGTGACCCGCACCGGGCGCGTGCTCGTCTGGGACCTCACCGTCTGGGGCTGGGTGCACCTCGTCCTCGGGGTGGCCCTCTTCGCCCTCGGCGTCCTGCTGGTCACCCGGCCGACGCGCGCGGTCCGGCTGAGCACGGTCGTCCTGGCCGGGATCAACGCCCTCGCCCAGTTCACCTACATGAGCGCCTACCCGGCGTCGTCGATCCTCGTCCTCGCCCTCGACGTCCTCGTCATCTACGGACTGCTGGTCCACGGCCGGGACATCGAGGAGTCCCTCGCCTGACGCGACCGGCAGAGACCGCGTTCACCCACCGGTGGTGAGGCGCGGCGGTCGAGCCCGGGTCGACCCTTCCGGCATGGACCACCGTCTCCCCGACCTCGACCCCCGACCCGTCGCGCGCCGCGGCACCCGGCGCCGGGGTCTCGTCATCGGTGCGGGTGGTGCCGTCGGCGGCGCCTGGGCCGCGGGCGCGCTGTGCGCGCTGGAGGCGACCGGGACGTTCCCGGTGACGGAGGCGGACGTCGTCGTGGGCACCTCGGCCGGGTCGCTGGTCGCCGTGCTCGTCGCCGCCGGCGTGCCGACCTCCGAGATGCTCGGGCTGTTCCCCGACGACGGGTCCCCGCTCGACGGCACCGCCCCCGTCCCGCCGGAGGTGTCGGGCCGGGTGCGCGCCACGCTCGGCGACATCCCCCGGCCGGTGCCCCTCCCGGGCAACCTGCGGCTGGCGGCGCGGACCCTGGGGCAGCCCGGCCGCCGGCCCGTGCGGACCGCGGCGGCGGCGCTCGCACCCCGGGGCCGGGGGGACCTCGCGCCGGTGGGGGAGCTGGTCGGCGGGTTCTGGGGAGACCGCGGCTGGCCCGTCCGTCCCCGCACCTGGCTGGTGGCGATGGACTTCGACTCCGGGCAGCGGGTGGCCTTCGGGGCGCCGGGTGAGCCGGTGACGACACCGGCGGAGGCGGTCATGGCCTCCTGCTCGGTGCCCGGCCGGTTCCCGCCCCGGCCCATCGGGGGCCGCCGGTACGTCGACGGCGGCGCGGTCTCCGTCACGAACGCCGACCTGCTGGCCGGGGAGGGCCTCGACGAGGTGCTGGTCGTCGCACCGATGGCCCCGCCCGCCTCTGCTCCCCGGTCGTCCACCACCGCCCGGCTCGGGCACTGGCGCCGCCCGCTGCTGTCCCAGCGGCTGCGCTGGGAGGTGTGGCGGCTGATCGAGGCCGGGACGAGCGTCCGCGTCCTGGCGCCGACGCCCGAGGACCTCGCGGCGATGGGCACCGACTGGATGGACGCCGGCCGGCACCGCCGGGTCTTCCGGACCGCGGTGCGGACGACGACGGCGCAGCTGCTCCCGGGTGCGGCGGCCTCCGTCCGGTGCGGCGACGTCGACGGCGTGGCCTGACGTGGGTCGGTGCCGGGCGCGCCCCGGCCGGCCGGCGGCTGACACCATGCCGGGATGCGTGCCCTCGTCGTCGACGGTGTCCGGGCCCGGCCCGAGGTCCGGCAGGTGGCCGACCCGGTGGCACCGCCCGGCGGCGTGGTGGTGCGGGTGGTGGCCACGGGGCTGTGCCGCAGCGACTGGCACGCCTGGGCCGGGCACGACGACGGCGTCGCGTGGCCGCACGTCCCGGGGCACGAGCTCGCCGGCGTGGTCGCGGAGCTCGGTGCGGGGGTGGGCCGCTGGCGGGTCGGCGACCGGGTCACCGTCCCCTTCGTGTGCGGCTGCGGCCGGTGCGAGTGGTGCCGGGCCGGTGAGGCCCAGGTGTGTCCCGACCAGCAGCAGCCGGGCTTCACCCACTGGGGGTCCTTCGCCGAGTACGTGGCGCTGCACGCCGCGGACGCGAACCTGGTCGCCGTCCCCGAGCAGGTCGACCTCACCGCTGCGGCGAGCCTCGGCTGCCGGTTCGCCACGGCCTACCGCGCCCTGGTGGCCCGCGCCCGGCTCACCGCGGGGGAGTGGGTCACCGTGGTGGGGGCCGGGGGTGTCGGGCTGAGCGCCGTGATGATCGCCCGCGCGCTGGGCGGTCGGGTGGTCGCGGTGGACCGCAACCCCGAGGCCCTCGCCGTCGCCTCCGCCCTCGGCGCCGAGCACGTGGTCCGTGCCGACGGCGCCGACGTCCCGGCCGCCGTCGCGGACCTGACCGGCGGTGGCAGCCACGTCGCCGTCGACGCGGTGGGCAGCGAGCAGACCTGCGCCGCCGCGGTCCTCGGCCTCCGCCGTCGGGGTCGGCACGTGCAGGTCGGGTTGCTGCCCCCCGTCGGTGGTCACCCGCGGGTGCCGATGGAGCGGGTGATCGGCTGGGAGCTCGACGTGCTGGGCAGCCACGGGATGGCGGCGGCCGACTACCCCGGCATGGTGCGGCTCGTCGAGCAGGGCGCGCTGCAGCCCCAGCGGCTGGTGGAGCGCACCATCGGGCTCGAGGAGGCGGCGGCGCTCCTGCCGGCGTTCGACCGCGCACCGGTGGCCGGCATGACGATCGTCGACCCGTCCCGCTGACGCCTCCCGGCGGCGCCGTCGGGGTGCCGCTGGCAGGGTGGACGGCGTGGCCGACTCCTCTCCCGTCGTCGTGGTGACCGGTGCGAACGGACTGGTCGGCAGCGCCGTCTGCCGGGCGCTCGTCGAGCGCGGGGCGCGCGTGCGCGCCGTCGTCCGCCGGGCCGGCAGCGCGCCGGCGCTCGACGGGGTCACCGAGCACGTCGGCGACTTCGCCGACGAGTCCCTCGCCCGCGCGGTGACCCGGGGCGCCGACGCGGTCGTCACGACGGTCCACCCGATGGGCTCGCCCCGGGAGGTGCAGCGCCGGGTCGCCGTCGAGGGCACGCCGGTCCTCGCCCGGGCCGCCCGGGACGCCGGCGTGTCCCGCCTGGTGCACCTGTCCACGGCCGGGGTCTACGACCGCTCGGCCGGCGTCGGCGACGTGACCGAGGACGGTCCCTTCCTGCCCGAGGGGAGCGGGGACTACGCCGACACCAAGAACGCCACCGACGCCGCGCTGGCGCGGGTCGGCGGGCTGACGACCGTGCTGGTGCGCCCGCCGGCGATCCTGGGTGCCGGCGAGACGTCGGTGTGGAACACGCTGCGGCCGCGGGAGGTCCGCGACGGGGACCGCCGCGCGAACCCGGCGCAGACCTGGGCCTGGGTGCACGTCGAGGACCTCGCGGGCTTCGTCGCGGACCTCGCCACGGGCGCGATCGCGACCGCCGACGACCCGGAGCAGGGCCCCGTCGCCGGCGCGACGACCGCGGTCGACGTGGCAGGGGAGCCCGCGACGTGGCGGGACTACCTCGGCACGGTCACCGACGCGCTGGGCGTCGCGCCGGAGTGGATCGACGAGCCGGTCTGGACCGGGCAGCTGCGCACCGACCGCGCGCGCCGGTGGGGCTGGGCGCCGCGGGTGGGCCTCACCCAGGCGCTCGAGGAGCTGCGGCAGGGCCTGGCGCCGGACGCACGGTCGCACCGGTGAGGGAGGCGTCCCGTCGGAGCCGGTGACCTCGGTCGGCCCGGCCGCCGGGCCGCGGGGTCCCCGGCCGCGAGGGGGGTGTCCGCCGGGTCGTGGTCTGTGACCATCCGGGGATGACCGATCTGCACACCCTGCTGAGCGACGTGGCGGTGCGGGCGTCCGACTACCGGGCCGGTGTCCGGGACGCCGTGGTCTTCCCCCGGGAGGAGGCGGCGGGCGCCGTGCGCGCCGGGCTGGGCCGGCTGCGCGAGGAGGGCACCGACCCGGCGGTCGTCCTGGCGGAGCTGACGGCGGCCGTCGAGCAGGGGCTGGTGGCCACGACGGGGCCGCGGTACTTCGGCTTCGTGGTGGGCGGTGCCCTGGACGCGGCCACCGCCGCGGACATGCTCGCCGTGGCGTGGGACCAGCCGGCGTTCAACGCGGTCACGTCGCCGGCGGCAGCGGTCGTGGAGGACGTGGCGGGCGCGTGGCTCAAGGACCTGCTCGGGTTACCGGACACGACCTCCGTCGGGTTCGTGACCGGCGCCCAGGGAGCGAACACCGTCGGTCTGGCCGCTGCCCGGCACCGCGTGCTCGCCGACGCCGGCTGGGACGTGGAGCAGGACGGGCTCGGGGGCGCCCCGGCGATCCGGGTGCTGGCGACGGGGGAGCGGCACGCGACCATCGACCGGTCGCTGCGGTTGCTGGGGCTCGGTGCGGGCGTCCTGCGCCCCGTGGCGACCGACGAGCAGGGGCGGATCGACCTGGCCGCTCTCGCCGGTGCCCTGGAGGAGGGCCCCCCGGGACCGCTCGTCGTCAGCCTGCAGGTGGGCAACGTGAACAGCGGCGCCTGCGACGACCTCGCCGCCGCCGTCCCCCTCGCTCACCGGTACGGGGCCTGGGTGCACGTGGACGGTGCCTTCGGGCTGTGGGCGGCGGCCTCCCCGAGCACCCGGTCCCTGGTCGAGGGCCTCGCGGCCGCGGACTCCTGGGCCACCGACGGGCACAAGTGGCTGAACGTCCCCTACGACAGCGGCTACGTGTTCTGCGCCGACCCGGAGGCGCACCGGGCCGCGATGGCGTACACGGCCGCGTACCTGACCGGGCAGGGACAGGGAGACCTGCGCGCGCCCGGGGACCACGTCCCGGAGTCCTCCCGCCGGGCGCGTGGCTTCGCGACGTGGGCGGCCCTCCGCGAGCTGGGGCGTGCGGGCGTCGCCGACCTCGTGGAGCGCTGCTGCGCGCTGGCCCGGCGGTTCGCCGCCCAGGTGTCCGCCGTCGACGGCGTCGCGGTGGTCAACGACGTCGTCCTCAACCAGGTCCTGGTCCGGTTCGGGGACGACGACGCGAGGACCGATGCCGTGGTGGCGGCCGTGCAGCGCTCGGGCGAGTGCTGGATGGGCGCCACGACCTGGCACGGGATGCGGCTCATGCGGGTCTCCGTGTCGAACTGGTCCACGACCGAGGCGGACGTCGACCGGGCCGCCAGAGCGGTCCTGACCGCCTGGCGGGGTGGGGGGTGACGGCCCGGAGGGAGGGCTGACGTCGGGTCGGCCGGGGGAACGCCGAAGGCCCCGCGGTCGGCACCTGCGGGGCCCGCGACGTCTTGTCCCCCGGGTGGGGCGCGGGCACGCTGTCGGCCATCGACCAGCCGCGGCGTCGGCGGGCGCCGCCCGAGTCCCTGGAGCGCCCCCATGCTGTTCCACGTCAGCTTCCGCGTCGAACACACCCGGCTCGACCGCGACGAGTTCTGGGACGAGTGGGAGCGGGAGACGCAGGCGGCGCTCGGCGCGATCGAGGCCGGGGTCATCAAGAGCCTGTACAAGGTCGCCGGGCAGCGCCGGGTCATCGGCATCGTGGAGGTCGAGTCGCACGACCAGCTCGACCAGATCGTGATGGGTGCCCTGCCGATGAGCCACCACCTCACCCTCGAGGAGGTCCTCCCGGTCCGGGAGTACGCCGCCTTCGCCGACGACGTGCGCGCGCGCTGGCAGTCCTAGGGCGTGTCCGACGGACCTCCAGCCTCGGTAGCACCGCCCAGGCGGCGCTCCGCTGCGTTCGAGGCGCCGCCGGACACGACCCGGTGTCCGGCGGCGGCTCCTCGGCCTCGCGGAGCAAGCACCTGACCGGCGCTCCCATCGGCACGGGTCCGTCGGACACGCCCTGGCGGCGGGCTACGGTCGGGGGTCGTGACCAGCCCCGAGCGCGCGTTCGTGACCGCGCACCGCGACGACCTGCGCGCCGATCTCGACGCCTGGCTCCGCATCCCGTCGATCTCCGCCGATCCCGCGCACGCCCCCGACGTCGCCCGCAGCGCGCAGTGGCTGGCCGGGGCACTGCGCGGGGTCGGCTTCCCGACCGTCGAGGTCTGGCCGACCCCCGGCGCGCCCGCGGTCTTCGCCGAGTGGCCCTCGGACGACGCCGACGCCCCGGTCGCGCTCGTCTACGGGCACCACGACGTGCAGCCGGTGGACCCGCTCGAGCTGTGGGTGCACCCGCCGTTCGAGCCGACGGCCGTCGACGGACCGGACGGCCCGGAGCTGCACGCCCGCGGCGCGAGCGACGACAAGGGCAACGTCGCCATGCACCTGCTCGGCGTGCGCGCCCACCTCGCCGCCACCGGCCGGTCCACCCCGGCCGTGACCCTCAAGCTGCTCGTCGAGGGTGAGGAGGAGTCCGGGTCGCCGCACCTCACCGCGCTGCTGGACGAGCGCCGGGACCGGCTGGACTGCGACGTCGTCGTCGTCAGCGACACCGGCACGGCGGCTCCCGACGTGCCCGGCGCCGTCGTCTCGCTGCGCGGGCTGGCCGGTGCGGAGATCACCCTGCGCGGGCCGGACGTCGACCTGCACTCCGGGTCCTTCGGCGGCGCCGTCCCCAACCCCCTGCACGCGATGGCGACCCTGCTCGCGGGCCTGCACGACGAACAGGGCAGGGTCACCCTGCCCGGCTTCTACGACAAGGTGCGGCCCCTCGGCGACCGCGAGCGCGAGCTGATGGCCCGGCAGCCCTTCGACGAGGAGGCGTGGCTGGCCGGCCCGGCGGCGGGCTCCGCGGCGTACGGGGAGGCCGGGTTCAGCACCCTGGAGCGGATCGGCGCCCGGCCCACCGCCGAGGTCAACGGCGTGTGGGGCGGCTACCGGGGCCCGGGCCACAAGACGATCGTCCCCGCCGAGGCGCACGCGAAGATCAGCTTCCGGCTGGTGGCCGACCAGGCGCCCGCGGACGTCGCCGACCAGGTCCGCGCCTGGGTCGACCAGCGGCTGCCGGCGGGGATCACCGCCGAGGTGCGCGCCGAGAAGGCCGGCGTCGCCCCGTGCGCCAGCGACCTCGACTCGCCCGGCATGGGCGCCCTGCGGCGGGCGCTCGCCCGGGCCTGGGACGGCGATCCCGACGAGGTGCTCCACCTGCGCGAGGGCGGCAGCGGACCGGAGGCGGCCCTGGTCGAGCGGCTCGGCGCCCCCCTGCTGTTCCTGGGCGCGATGCTGCCCACCGACCGGATCCACTCACCGAACGAGCGGGTGCTGCTGCCCATGCTGCACCGCGGGGCCGAGGCCGCCGCGCACCTGTGGCGCGAACTCGCCGGGATCCCCGGCCGGTCATAGGCTCCGTCCGCGTCCGCCCAGGTCACCGGAGCGACGCGGGAGGCCCTGCCATCGTTGGAGGAGCGTCGATGTCCGACTCCCGGCACCTCATCGGGCTGCTGCTCGGCACCGAGGAGGACTGGCCCACCGCCTTCGAGGCGATCGTGCGCCGCCTCGGCACCGTGCACGACGGCGCCGGCGCCGCCCACCACTACGACGTCGAGCGGATCACGGTCGAGCCGTTCGACCTGTGCGCCAAGCCGCGCTACGACCTGGTCATCGACCGGCTGGCCTACTGGTACTACCACCCCCGTGAGTGGCTGAAGAAGGCCGCGCTCATGGACGACGTCTACCTCCTCAACAGCCCCTTCACCTTCCAGAGCATGGAGAAGCACGCGGCGTACTGCGCCATGCTGCGGCTGGGGCTGCGCGTGCCCGACACGGTGCTCATCCCGTACAAGAACCCGCCGGACCACGCCAAGTACGCCTACACGGCGGAGAAGTACAACCGGCCGTTCGACCTCACGGCCATCGCCGAGCGGATGGGCTATCCGCTGTTCATGAAGCCCTACGACGGCGGCGCGTGGGTCGGCGTCACGATGATCCGCGACGCCGAGGAGCTGCAGCGGGCCTACGACGCCTCGGGACAGCGGCTGATGCACCTGCAGAAGGCCGTCGCCGGGTACGACGTCTTCGCGCGGAGCCTGTCCATCGGCCCCGAGACCATGGTGATGAAGTTCGACCCCGACCAGCCCATGCACGGCCGGTACTCGGTCGCCCACGGCTTCCTCGACGCCGCCACGGGCGAGGAGACGGTCAGCATCGGCCGGCTGGTCAACGCGTTCTTCCGCTGGGAGTTCAACTCCTGCGAGACGCTCATCAAGGACGGCGTCGTCCACCCCATCGACTACGCCAACGCCTGCCCCGACATCGCGCTGACCAGCCTGCACTACTACTTCCCGTGGGCACTGAAGGCGCTGGTCCGGTGGTCGGTGTACTGCACCGCCACCGGACGACGGCCGCGCTACGACCTCGACACGCGCCGGTACTTCGACATCGCCGACCGCGACGACCTGGGCTACGACGAGAAGCTCAGGGCCTACCGGGGTCTGGCCGACGACTACTTCCAGGTCGAGGCCTACTCCGACTTCTGCGCCAGCCGGCTCGCCCACCTCGACGCCGTCGTGCTCGAGTGGGTGCAGAGCGCCGACTTCGACCGGCTGCTGGTCGACACGGTGCGGTCCACGTTCCCCCCGCACGAGCACGACCACTTCATCGGGCACTACCGCGGGCTGCTCGGGATGTGGACGCGCGACGAGGAGAACCGGCTCAGCCGCACCTAGGGCTGTCCTGCGGATCGCGTGCGCCGCGACGGCTGCCGGCATCCCCGATCGGCCCACCACGGGACAGGTCTGCCCGGCCCACGGACGACGGTCGCCATGGCCTCCGGAGGTGGGCCGCGGCGACCTCGGTGGTGCCGAGCGGCAGCAGCCGGCGCTCGTCGCTCTGTCCGACTGGCCGAAGACAGGTGACGCCCGAGTCGACGCGGTGGTCGTCTCCACCGAGCGGGCGGCGGTGGACCTGTCCGTCGACGGCGACCACGGGTACGTCGTCCTCTTCCAGGAGGACGAGCAGGGGCACCGGGAAGCGGCGGGGTCCTCCGGTGGCCGTGTCGACCAGGACCACGTGGATGCCCAGGCCGGGCGCACCTGCCAGGCGAGTCGGCCGGTGTCCCTCAGCGGCGTACTCGGGGACGGCTCGGTGCGGAGGCGTTCCCGCGGGAACGTGCGCAAGCCCGTGCCCTTGACGACGTTCCCGTGGGAACGCCTACCTGGAGGTCGAGGGCTTCGAAGCGACTCCGTGGTGGGGCATCCGCTCGTCTCAGAGTGGCCCACCAGGGACACCGGCTGATCGCGACTGCCTCTGGCCTGGGTCGTCCGTCGCCAGCGGCCGCGCCGAAATCGTCATCACGTATCCGAAGCGCCGAGGTCCTCGAACAGCCTCTGGGTCTCACTCTCGGCTTGCTGTTGGGACATGTCCACCGCGTCGTCGCCCACGTCGACCGTCGCAAGGACGTATCCGGGTTCGCCACCAACCGCGGGCGGCGGAGCGTCGTCCTGCGTCTTGACGAGCGCCACGAGCGTGCCGCTCGTGGTGCGGATGGCATAGGTCGCCATGGTGCTCTCCCTATCTAGGCGGACACGACGCCGAGCGTGACGTACCAGATGACGGCCGCATGGACGCCGACGTTGCGGATGGTGATGGAGACGTAACGCTTACCGGCGTCGATCGACCGGTGTCGGATCTGCTCGACAACCAATGTCCGGTCTTGGCCAGTCGCATCGAAGGGTTGGGCCGACGCGACGACCGCCTTCCGGAACCAGTCGAACCAGGGACCGTCCGGGTCGCTACCCAGGGGGCCGCCGTAGAAGTACGTCCTGGTCTGTCCCGGCTGGAAGAGGGTGCCGCCCTCGTAGTAGTCGTAGGTGTAGTGGTTCAGAGTTGGCATGTCGCCCTCCTCGAGATGTCAGCGGAGAAGCGGGCGCGCCGGCAAGCACCAGATGCGGACTCCGCGACTCGATCATTCTGTTGGTCACGATCCGGGTCCTCAGTCCGTTGGCCCGCTTGCACCGGCCTCTGTGCCGGTTTCCCTCAGTACACCCGCCTGGCGTCACCGCAGCGTCACTCGGATGTCCCTCGGCCCCTCTCACGGCGGTCGGTCGAGGTGCTGCCCCACGGCGGCCCACCGAGGGGCGAGCGACGTGGGGTCCAGGGCTACTCGCCTCGAGGGTGAGCGCTGGATGGGAGGTTGATCCCGCGCGGGCGCAGCGGGTGACGCAGCCATGACGCAGCGATGACGCGGTCCTGCTGTACCGGCGGGCACCGACTCTCACGTAGTTCTCGCACGTGGAGGCACCGTGACCGACCTCGCCGAATCCAACGCAACTGTGATGCGCGAGACCTCCGAAGCCGTCATGGCGCGTGACACCGCTACCTTCTGGGACAACCAGGCCGACGACGTCAGGGCGCGTGTCCACGGGCAGGGTCCCGTATCAGGTGACTCCTTCGGCAAGGGTGCGAAGGACTGGATCCCTTGCAATACGTTCGCCGAGCTACATGAACTGGACCAGGAGGCTCCCAGACACTCAAAGGACCCGGCGACGCGGCTCATCACCGTCCTGGCCGATGACGAATACGCGGTCGCCGTCTACAGCCTCCAGACACGCGACGGATCAGAGCTGGGAAGCGTGATAGCCAAAGTGGCGGATGGAAAGCTGACACAGGTGTGGCACCACGACCCGATGACAGACACGGGACCCAGGAGGTTGGTCGCTGCAGTCAAGCCATGACGAGATCGTCATCAAAGCAGTCGACGAGTCCTTGTTGTCGCCGACCGACCACCTTCGCTGCGGGTGGGCGCTCGTGGCTCAGGCGTTCTGCGCCGCGGGTCACCGTCGCCATGCTGCCGCCATGGTGCAGAGATCCTCTGTCCCATGGGCCGCCTCCAGGGACGTGGGCGGCGCACGAGATCCGCAGGACAGGCCCTAGTCGAGCGGCCAGTCCGCGACCGGCTCGTTGGCGTGCATGAGCTCGCTGTAGCGCCGCAGCATCTCCCGCAGCGCGTCACGGCGGTCCAGCGGCTGCCGCTGCTCGTCGATCCGGTGGAACACCTCCGCCTGCCACTCCGCGCCGTTGCGGTAGGCGGTGCAGCGTCGCTCGATGGCGCCCAGCAGCCGGTCGCTGACCGCGGTGTCGACGTCCCACTCGGCCAGCCCCTGCCGGGCCATCGGCAGCAGCCGGCGCAGCACCAGCTCCGTGACCGGCACCGTGCCGAGGCCGGGCCAGTACAGCTGCGCGTTGATGCCGTTGCGGGCGCCCTCCTCGAAGTTCTCCTCGGCGGTGGCGAACGACATCTGCGACCACACCGGCCGGTCCTGGGCGGCGAGGACGCGCAGCAGGCCGTAGTAGAAGGCGCCGTTGGCGAAGACGTCGACGATCGTGGGCCCGGCGGGCAGCACGCGGTTCTCGACCCGCAGGTGCGGCCGGCCCCGGTGGACGTCGTAGACCGGGCGGTTCCAGCGGTAGACGGTCCCGTTGTGCATCCGCAGCTCGGACAGCTGCGGGATGTCGCCGCGGTCGAGGACGGCGACCGGGTCCTCCTCGTCGCAGACCGGCAGCAGCGCGGGGAAGTACCGGACGTTCTCCTCGAAGTGGTCGAACACGGAGGTGATGAAGCGCTCCCCGAACCAGACCCGGGGCCGGACGCCCTGCTCCTTGAGCTCGAGCGGGCGGGTGTCGGTGGCCTGCTCGAACAGCGCGATCCGGGTCTCCCGCCACAGCTCCTTACCGAACAGGAACGGCGAGTTGGCACCGAGCGCCACCTGGACGCCGGCGATGCACTGCGCGGCGTTCCAGGTGGCCGCGTAGTCCTGGGGGCTGACCTGCAGGTGGAACTGGGTGCTGGTGCAGGCGGCCTCGGGCGCGATCGTGTCGGCGTGCACGTCGAGCCGCTCGGGCCCGGAGATGGCGATGTGCAGGTCCTCGCCCCGGGCGGCGAAGATCTGTTCGTTGATCAGCGCGTAGCGCGGGTGCGCGGTGATCGCCGCGCCGGTGACGTGCTCGGGCCCGAGGGTCGGCAGCGTGCCGATCATGACGATGTGCGCGCCGACCGACCGCGCGCGCTCCTCGGCGGCGTTGAGGCTCTCCCGCAACTCCGTCTCGAGCTCGGCGGCGGCCGTGCCGGCCAGCGTGGCCGGCCGCACGTTCATCTCGATGTTGAACTGGCCCATCTCGGCCTGGAAGACCTCGTCGGCGATCGCGGCGAGGACCTCCTCGTTGCGCATCGCCGGGTCCTGTTGCGCGTCGACCAGGTTGAACTCGATCTCCGTGCCGGTCAGCGGCCGCTCGAAGTCGAACTTCGACTCGTTGAGCATCCGGCCGAAGACGTCCAGGCAGCGGCGCAGCTTCTCCCGGTAGCGCAGGCGGTCCGCGCGCGAGAACGTCCGGGCCTCGACCTCTTGCCCCACGACGGTCGCCTCCCATCGGTGCCGACGTGCGGCCAGGTTGGCACAGAACGCGCTGGCCTGCCGCGTTTGTCGCCGGCGGGGGGCCGTGTCAGGGTTCCCGGCGTGAAGGTGACCGACCGCTGGCACTCCGAGCGGATGGACCAGCCGATCGGTCTGGCCCGGTGGGGCCACTACGGGACGCCCGTCCTGGTCTTCCCCACGGCGGGCGGCGACGCCGAGGAGATCGAGCGCAACGGCGTGGTCGGCGCCTGCTGGCCGTTGATCGAGAGCGGCCGGGTCAAGCTCTACTCCTGCGACAGCGTGCCCGGGCAGGCCATGGTGGCGAAGGCAGGCCCGCCCGAGTACCGGATGTGGCTGTTCAACCAGTACCACCACGCCATCCGGCACGAGGTGGTCCCGGCCATCCGGGCCGACTCCGGCGGGGACGAGTCGCCGATCGTCGTCACCGGCGCCTCCATCGGGGCGTTCAACTCCCTCGCCGTCCTCTGCCGGTTCCCCGACGTGTTCCGCGCCGCCGTGGGCATGAGCGGCACCTACCGGATCCAGAAGTTCCTCGACCACCGGTCCTCGCCGGACCTCTTCTTCGCCTCGCCGCTGGACTTCCTCCCCGGGCTGGAGGGCGAGCAGCTCGACCTGCTGCGCACCCGGTTCGCCGTCATCGCCACCGGCCGGGGGGCGTGGGAGGACGTCGACGCGTCCTGGGACGCCGGCGACGTGCTCGGCAGCAAGGGCGTGCCCAACCGGGTCGACGTCTGGGGCCCGGAGTGGCCGCACGACTGGCAGACCTGGCAGCGGATGCTGCCGCAGTACCTCGACGAGCTCTGCTGAGTCCAGGGCCGTCGACGGGGACCGTCACTGCCCCCACTCGGATCACGGACGGCCATCCCGGCAAGAACGAGGACTGTCCCCGAGGGGCACCTGAGCGACCTACGTCGCGCGGAGGGCGGCCTCCGGACGAACGGTCAGCTGCGTCGAGCGCCCGTCTGCCCGCCGGCGGCCCCGTCTGCTGACGTGTCCGACGTGGCGCGTCGGCCTCGACCGGCGTGTGGCCGCCGCGGCACACGCCGGTTCGCGTCGGACGACACCGGGGGCCACCCGGGCGAACGAGACTGCCGCACGCGCCGGTGCCGCGATCGCGGCGACGGGACCACGACGACGGTGCGACAGTCCGTGCATGCTGCCCGACCGCTGCGACACCGTCGACACGGTCGTCCTGCTCGAGGGCCGGAGCGACGTGGCCGCGGTCCGGACGGTCGCGGCGGCTCGGGGCCTGCTCGAGAGCGCTCACCGGTACCGGCTCGTCGACATGGGAGGTGTCACCAACGTCCACCGCCACCTGGTGGCTTCCCGGGCCCGGCCGGTGCCCGTCCGGGTCGTCGGGATGTGCGACGCCGGGGAGGCGGACGTCGTCGTCCGGGCGCTCGGCCTCGATGGCCCACGGGAACTGCCTGGCCACGGGTTCTCCGTCTGCGACGCCGACCTGGAGGACGAGCTCATCCGTGCCTGCGGCCCGGACCGTGTCCTCGACGTCCTGGAGCGGGTGGGCCTGCGGGGGAGGTTCGCGGCCTTCTGCAACCAGCTGACCTGGCGGGGCCGCTCCGTGGAGCACCAGTTGCACCGGTTCGCGGGCATCGCGTCCGGGCGCAAGGCCCTGCTGGCGGCTGCGCTCGCCGCAGCGCTGGAGCCCGAGGAGGTCCCAGCACCGCTGTGCCGGCTGCTCGAGCGGATCGTGGAGGCACCGGACACCGAGCGGGTGCGCCCGCCGACGTGACGAGCCGAGCCACCCTGCCCACGAGCGTCCGTGCGGTCAGCAGCGCGGCAGCTGTCCCTGGACGGGCCGCTCACGGACACTCGCCGTCCGTCCGGCTGAGGCGGCCGATGGGAGCGGTGACCGGGTCTCGCACCGAGGCGCATCGATGCGGTCATCCCGCGTCACGTGACCGCGAACGCACGTGGTGTCCCCGTCTCGGTCGGAGGACGGAGCGAGACCTCGCCGACCGGACTCAGCCCGCGAACATCTGGAAGTCGCGGGCGAACGCCTCGGTCATCTCGATCACCTGCTGCAGCTCCGGGTGCCGGACGACGACCATGCCGTCGCCGGTGACCGTCGAGCGCCAGTCGCGGCGCGGCGCGCCCACCGGGAGCAGGTCGATGAGCGCCACGTGCTCGCCGTACCGGCCCACCAGCGCGTCGAGGCCCTCCGAGTGCGTGATCCGCCCGGAGCCGCGGGCGCGCTTGAAGACCGCGCCGGCGTTGTACCGGCGCTCCAGGGGCTGCATGGACCCGTGGACGACGGCCTGCGCCCAGCCGACGTACGTGTCGCCGTCGGTGGCGAAGTTCATCAGGTCGACGACGCGGGCGCCCGGCGGGCGGGCACCGATCTCGCCGAACACGGCCTCGCCGTCGGCCTTGAGGTACCACTCCATGTGCGTGAAGCCGGACCGGAAGCCGAGCGCGGCCAGCACCGCCTCGCCCATCCGCCGTCCGTCTGCCAGGTGCGGCACGGACAGGTCCCGCAGCGAGATCGACACCGGGCTGACCCACTCGTGCATGCGCATCTGCAGCGGCCGCGGGCGGTACCAGAGGACGTGTTCGAAGAGGATCCGGCCGTCGGCGCAGATGGTGTCGAAGGTGAACTCCTCGCCGTCGACGAACTCCTCGACGCTGACCTCGGGCACGTGCCGCAGCAGGGGGAGGACCTCGCTCAGCTCCTGCGGCGAGTCCACCCGGTAGGTGTCCGCCGAGCCGGCGCCGGCGATCGGCTTGACGATCAGCGGGTAGCCCACCTTCTCCGCGGCCGCCCACACCTCGGCGACCGTGCGCGCGCTGACGTGCCACGGCGTCCGGATGCCGGCGGCGTCGAGGACCCGCTTCATCCGCTCCTTGTCGCGGAACGGCAGGGTCTGCTCCACCGTCATGCCGGGCAACCCGAAGACCTCCCGGATGCGCGCCGCCAGGAGCATGTACGGCTCCCACAGGCACTCCACCTGGTCGATCGAGACGTGCCGCGACAGCCCGCGCAGCGCACCGAGCACCGCGCCCTCGTCGGCGAGGTCCACGTGCTCGTAGTGGGCCAGCGACGAGCGGGCGGCCTCGGGCAGGGCGTCCGGCGGCTGGTCACCCACCCCGATGACCCGGGCGCCGACCCCGGCCAGCGCCCGGGTGAAGTACGCCATCTCCGCCGGGTAGCCGGGGGAGAGCACGACGACGTCCACGGGGACCTCCTTCAGGCCTCGGCCAGTTCGACGCGCACCCCGCTGACGATCCGGTGCAGCGCGTCCTCCACCACCGCGGTGTCGGGGTCGCGCACCATCGCGTAGCCCTCGCCGAGGTAGTCGGTGGCGGCCGGCTGCCCGGGTTGCGGGATCCGGGCCTCCACGACCAGGTGCCCGACCTGCTCCTGGACGGCGTCGAGGCCGTGCACCGCGCGCACCCGCCCGGAGCCCATGCCGCGCAGGTAGGCGGTACCGGCCGCGTACCGGCGCTCCGGCGGGTCGAACCGGCCGTGGATCACGAGCTCGGTCCAGGCCCGGTACAGGTCGAAGTCGTGCGCGTAGCCGTGCATCGAGCTCAGCTGCGCCCCGGGCGGCCGCGCGGCCACCTCCGAGACGGCGACCGAGCCGTCGGGCCGGGCGAACCACTCCATGTGCGTGAGCGCGTCGGTGACGCCGAGCGCCTCCAGCGCCGCGGGCCCCCAGCGGTGGATGCCCTGGTACCGGGGGCCGCTGGTGTCGCGGGGGAGCAGGACGGTCCACTGGATCCAGGGGGTGCGGAGCACCTCCAGCGGCGGCGGGCGGTAGTCGGCGATCGACGACCACACGGTCGACCCGCCGATCGTGACGCTGTCGAACGTGTGCTCCTCGCCGGTGAGGAACTCCTCGAGCAGCGCCGGGTCGTGCGAGCCCAGCGGGACCGCGGCCAGCCAGCCGCGGAGCATGTCGCCGTCGTCCAGCCGGAACGTCGACTGCGCCCCCGCCCCCGCCGGCGGCTTGGCCACCAGCGGGAACCCGACCTGCTCGGCGAAGGCCACGGCCTCGCCGGGGGAGCGCACGAGCGCGTGCCGGGCGCAGGGGATGCCGGCCGCCCGCAGCGTCTCCTTCATCCGCGACTTGTCCCGCACGTTGACCGCGGTGCGCACGTCCATGCCCTCGATGCCGAGGGACTCCCGCACCTGCGCCAGCGGCACCTGCAGCTGCTCGAGCGCCCCGACGAGCCGCTCCACCCGGCCCAGCTGTCCCGAGAGGCCGGCCACCGCCCAGGCCAGCTGCCGCGGGTCGAGCGCGTCCTCCACCCGCCAGTGACCGGCCAGCCGCTCGCGCAGGTGCGCCGGGACCCGCTCCACGGGCTCGCAGGTGACCAGCCCGAGCCGGACGCCGGGCAGCTCCGCGGCGACGGAGACGAATCGGGTGGTGGCCTCCATCAGGTACGGCGCGACGAAGGCGGCGACGACCATGCGCGGACGCTACTGCCACCGGCCGGAAGGGGCAGTCCAGCGAGGAGGCCGGGGCGCTCCTAGGCTCCCGCCCATGAACGTGGTGTTCGTCGATCCGGCCTTCCCGTCGACGCAACGCCACTTCGTGCGCGCCCTGGCCGAGGTGGGGGCGTCGGTCTACGGCGTCGGGGACCGCCCGGGGGAGTGGCTCGACGACGAGCTGCGGTCGTGGCTGGCGCACTACCACCAGGTCCCGAGCGTCACCGACGTCGGCGTGATGACCGACGCCGTCCGCTGGATCCAGGACAGGGTCTGGGTCGACCGGCTCGAGGCGACCATCGAGTCGCACACCCTGGCCGCCGCGCAGGTGCGGGAGAACTGCACGATCCCCGGGACGTCGGTGCGGACGGCGTGGCTGTGCCGGGACAAGCCGTCGATGAAGGAGGTCCTCCGGGCGGCCGGCGTGCCGACGGCGGCGTCCACCGCGGCGTCCACCGCCGGCGAGGTGTGGTCCTTCGCGCGGGAGATCGGCTACCCGCTCATCCTCAAGCCGCGGACGGGCGCAGGCGCGCTGGACACCACCCGGGTCGACGGCGACGGCGAGCTCGAGGCGGCCCTGGGGGCGTTCGGCGCGCAGCAGGTCGACTCGATCGCCGTCGAGGAGTTCGTCGAGGGGCACGAGGGCTTCTACGACACGCTGTCGGTCGACGGCGTCCCGGCGCTGGACTTCGTGTCGCACTACTTCCCGAACGTGCTCGAGGCGATGCGCACCCGCTGGATCTCGCCCCAGTTCGTCGCCACCAACCGGATCGACGCCGTGGCCGACTACCAGGAGCTGCGGGACATGGGCCGGCGGGTCAACGAGGCGCTGGGGATCGGCACCAGCGCCACGCACATGGAGTGGTTCTTCGGACCCAAGGGGCTGCGGTTCAGCGAGATCGGCTGCCGGCCGCCCGGTGTCGGCGCGTGGGACCTCTACTCGGCGGCCAACGACCTCGACGTCTACCGCCAGTGGGCCGACTCGGTGGTGCACGGGCAGGTCTGGGGGCGGCCGTCGCGGCAGTACTCGGCCGGCATCGTGGCGCTGCGCCCGGAGGGTGACGGCACCATCTCGGGGTACTCCGGTGTCGACGAGGTCCAGGCGCGCCACGGCCAGTGGGTCCTGGACGCCCACCTGCCCCCGCCCGGGACGCCGACCCAGCCGGTGGCGGCCGGGTACATGGCCAACGCCTACGTGCGCATGCGGCACCCGGACTTCGACACGCTGCGCGGGATGCTCGACGACGTCGGGCGCACCGTGCACGTCCACGCCGGCTGACGCCCGTGGCCCCCTCGATCACCCTGCTCGGCCCGCAGCGGCGGCCGACCCTCGACCGGGTGCTGTCCTCCCTGGGCGTCACCGGCCCGGTGGCCGTCGTCAACGCCGGCTGGCAGGAGCGGGAGTCCGACGACGCCGAGATCCTCGCGCTGGCCGGCGAGCGGGCGACGAACCTGCGGTTGTTCACCCGCTGGGTGGACGTGCTGCGGGCCGACCCCGAGTACGCCGAGGCCGAGCGCGAGCACCGGCAGTTCCTCGACGAGCTCCGGCAGCTCTACCTGATCCGGCTCGACCACGCGCTGCAGGCGGAGGCCGCGGTGACCGCGCGCACCGACGGGCACGCGCACACCCTGGCCATGGCGGCGACCGACGCGCTCGAGGCGGTCCGGCTGCTCGACGCGACCCACCTCGCCCGGGTGCAGGAGCTCCACGACACCTTCTACGGCACCTGGGAGCTCGAGTCGCGCGGGCCGATCGCCGGGCACCGCGCGGAGGTCCGCGACCTCCTGTCGACGGCGGAGTGCCTGGTCGTCGCCGGTGGGCACGTCGGCGAGCTGGTGCGCCTCGTGCACCTGTTCCACCTGGCGCCGCACCTGCCGCCGACGGTGGTGGCGTGGTCGGCGGGCGCGATGGCGTTGACCGACCGGGTGGTGCTCTTCCACGACCGGGCGGCGCAGGGCGCCTCGCCGACCGAGGTCTTCGACGCCGGGATCGGTGTGATCCCCGGCCTGGTCCTGCTGCCGCACGCGCGGCGGCGACTGCTGACCGACGACGTCCTCCGGATGTCGGCGCTGGCCCGCCGGTTCGCGCCGGCTCCCTGCCTGGTCCTGGACGACGGTGTGCGGGTCGACCTGGGTGCCGGCGGCGCCCTGCCGCCCGACGCGCGGGTGGTCGGTACCAACGGGCTGATCGCCTGGGCGACGGCGTGACCGCCGCCCAGGGCGAGCTCGCGATCAACCGGCTCGAGGCCACGGAGCCGCTGGACGCGGAGGCCGTGCAGGCGTTCCTCGACCGGCACGAGGTGCCCGTGGTCGAGGGGGCGCGGTGCACCTTCCTCTGGCGGGGCGAGGCGGACGAGGCGTGGGTCTGCCAGCGGATCGTCGGGCTGCCCGACCGGATCCCCATGCGCCGCCTGCACGGCACCGACCTCTGGTACCTCGTGCTCGAGCTGCCGGAGGGCTCGCGGGTCGAGTACCAGATCGAGATCCGGCGCGGTGAGCACCACGACCGCTTCAACGACCCGCTCAACGAGAAGCGGTCGCACGGTCCCGTCGGGTCGTCGTCCCTGGCCTTCGGCGTCGGGTACCGGACCCCGGACTGGGTGCTCCCGGATCCCGAGGCCCGGCAGGGCGAGCTGAGGGATCTCGTCCTGCCCAGCGAGGCCCTCGGGCGCGACGCGCACGTGACGCTGTACCTCCCGGCCCGGTTCCGGCCGACCGCGTCGTACCCCCTCCTGGTGGTGCACGACGGTGCGGACTTCCTGCAGTACGCGTCGATGAAGACCGTCCTCGACAACCTCATCCACCGGCTCGACGTCGCCGAGACCGTGGTCGCCTTCACCCACCCCGGGGAGCGGCTGGAGGAGTACGCGAACTCTGCAGCCCACTCCCGGTTCCTGACCTCCGAGCTGCTGCCGGAGCTGGAGTCCTCGCTCCCGCTCGTCGGGCAGCGCTCGGGGCGGTGCCTGCTGGGCTCGTCGTTCGGCGGGGTCGCGTCGCTGTCGGCCGCGTACCGCTCGCCCGACACGTACGGGTCGCTGGTGCTGCTGTCGGGGTCATTCGTGTTCACCGACATCGGCAGCGACCACGGCGGCGGGCCGGTCTTCGACCCCGTCGTGGAGTTCGTGAACCGCTACCGCGCGAAGCCGCGTGCGGTCGCCGACCGGATCTTCATGTCCTGCGGCGTCTACGAGCAGCTGATCGTGCCCAACCGGTCGATGGTGCACGTGTTCGAGAACGCCGGGATGCAGGTCCGCTACACCGAGGCCCGGGACGGCCACTCCTGGGAGAACTGGCGCGACCGGCTCCGCGACGCGCTGTCCTGGATCTACCCGGGCCCGCAGAAGCTCTACTACGAGTGAGGTCGCCCGCGCCCCGGACCGGGGTGCGGTCGCCGCGACGGACCTCGGAGGGCCACGACTACCCTGCGGGGTGTCCGACCGGTCCGCCGCGGGATCCGGGCGTCCCGGCCCTCCCGCCGGGCTCGTCCGCGCTCGCGCGCCCGTCGAGTCGGCGGCTCCCCGTGACGGTCCCGTCCGGGGTCCTGAGGGTGCCGGAGGGGTTCTGAGCGTGGGTGTGATCGACCTCGTGGGCTGGTCCGGGTCGGCGCTGCTCGTCTACTCGCTGCTGCAGACGCGGGTCCTGCGCTTCCGCATCCTCAACCTGCTGGCGGCGCTGGTCCTCGTCGGCTACAACGCCGTCATCGCGGTGTGGCCGATGGTCGCGATGAACGTCGTCATCGCGGCCATCAACGCCGGGGTCATCTGGCGGATGCAGCGCGGCCGGCACGACGTGCGCCGGTACGACGTCGTCCCGATCGGCGCGGAGGAGCCCTACCTGCGCCACGTCCTGCAGCGCCACGGTGAGGACATCCGGCGCTTCCACCCCGACGTGCAGTGGCCGCCGGTCGAGGGGGAGCCGCTGGCGTTCCTCGTGCTGGCGGTCGGCGACGGGGACGGGGAGACGGCGGGCGTCGTCCTGGCACACCGCACCGGTGAGCCCGCGACGGCGCGCATCGACGTGGACTACGTGCTGCCGCGCTACCGGGACTTCACACCCGGCGAGTTCGTGTACCGCCCCGACGGTCCCTTCGCGGTGAGCGGGGTGCGCCGGGTCCTCGCCCCGCGCGACGTGCGGGCCGCGGACGCCTACCTGGCCCGGACCGGTTTCCGGGCCGAGGGCGGGGAGCGCGTGCTGACCCTGGCCGGCTGATCCCCGGCGAGACCGTGCTGGTCCGGGAACGCACCCGCCCGGGGCTCCTGACCTGCAGGAGCACTGGGGCGATCGCGGGTCCGAGGGGCGACACGGTACTCCCGCACACGCCTTCGTCCCCCGCGCTCGCGGGGGAGCTCGGCCACTGTCGATGGTGCGCGGTCCTGGCCCAGGGGCTGCGCCGTGCAGCAGCAGTCACGATGCTGTGCTCATGAGCGATGCGTCCGGACCGCCCTTCCGCGCGGACCACGTCGGCAGCCTCCTGCGCCCCGCGAACCTGCTGGAGGCCCGCTCGAAGCACGCGGCCGGCGACATCGACGACGAGGAGCTGCGGGGCATCGAGGACGAGGCGATCCGCGACGTGGTGAGGATGCAGGCCGACGTCGGCCTGCGCACGGCCACGGACGGCGAGTTCCGCCGAGCCTCGTGGCACATGGACTTCATCTACGCCATCGGCGGCATCACCAAGGTCAGCGACCAGAACATCGTCGTCCACTTCAAGAACCAGGACGGCACCATCGACTTCACGCCCGCCGGGCTGCACGTCGACGGTCCCCTGCGCATCGACGAGCCGATCTTCGGGCGGGACTTCGCCTTCCTGCAGTCGGTCGTGGGGGAGGGGCAGACGGCGAAGCTGACCATCCCGTCGCCGTCGATGGTCCACTACCGCGGCGGGGCCGCGGCGATCGATCCGCAGGTCTACCCGGACGAGGACGAGTTCTGGGAGGCCCTGTCGGCGGCGTACAGCCAGCAGGTGCGGGGCATCGCCGCGCAGGGCTGCAGCTACCTGCAGTTCGACGACACCAGCCTCGCCTACCTCAACGATCCGGCCCAGCGGGCCGAGATCGCCGCCCAGGGCCGCGACGCCGAGCACCTGCACGAGCGCTACATCCGCCAGATCAACGAGGCGCTGGCGGGCCGTCCCGCCGGGCTGACCGTCACCACGCACATGTGCCGGGGCAACTTCCGGTCATCGTGGGTGGCCGAGGGCAGCTACGACTTCGTGGCGGAGGCGTTGTTCGGCGGGCTGGAGGTGGACGGCTTCTTCCTGGAGTACGACGACGCCCGGTCCGGTGGCTTCGAGCCGCTGCGCTTCGTGCCGCCGGGCAAGCGCGTCGTCCTGGGCCTGGTCACGACGAAGCGGCCGGAGCTGGAGTCCAAGGACGACCTCAAGCGGCGGATCGACGACGCGTCGCGGTTCGTGCCGCTGGACCAGCTGGCCCTCTCGGGGCAGTGCGGCTTCTCCTCGACCGTCGAGGGCAACACGCTCACCCGCGACCAGCAGATCGCGAAGCTGGCTCTGATCGTGGAGACCGCCGGCGAGGTCTGGGGCTGACCCGTCGACCCACGTCACAGTGCCGATCCGCCCGGGATCCGTCAGGTTCCTCGCTGGTCCACCGGCGCTGGGTTCGCCGCGTGCCGAGCAGCGTGGACTTCGTCGTCGTCGGGGCCGGATCCGCTGGTGCGGTGATCGCGGCCCGTCTGTCGGAGGACCCGAACGTGCGTGTCACGCTGATCACAGCCGACGGTCCGCCGCCCCCTGCCGCCGATCTGTGTCCGAGGGGGGACTTGAACCCCCACGCCCGATAAAGGGCACTAGCACCTCAAGCTAGCGCGTCTGCCATTCCGCCACCCGGACGAGTGCGGGACCACGATAGCAACCCACCGGCCCGGTCCGGAGGAGGGCCCGGCGCCGGGTCGCGTCGGGGCCGGGGAGCCCTACGCTCGCCGGGTGGAGAGCGAAGGTCCCGTCGAAGGTCCCGTCCAGGCCCAGGCCGAGGTCGCCGAACTGCTGAGCGAGCTCATCCGGATCGACACCACCAACACCGGCGACACCGCCACCAGCGCCGGGGAGCGGGTCGCCGCGGAGTGGGTGGCCGGCAAGCTCGACGAGGTCGGCATCGGCTCGCAGATCCTCGAGTCCGAGCCCGGGCGGGCCAGCCTGGTCGCGCGCATCGAGGGCACCGACCGCTCGCGGCCGCCGCTGCTGGTCCACGGCCACCTCGACGTCGTCCCCGCCGACCCCGCCGAGTGGAGCGTGCACCCCTTCTCCGGTGAGGAGCGCGACGGCTACGTCTGGGGCCGCGGCGCCGTCGACATGAAGGACATGGACGCGATGGTGCTCTCGCTGGTCCGCGACTGGGCCCGCACCGGCGTCCGGCCGCCCCGCGACATCGTGCTGGCCTTCCTCGCCGACGAGGAGGCCGGCGGCACCCTCGGCGCGCGGTGGCTGGTCGACGAGCACCCCGACCTGGTCGCCGACTGCAGCGAGGCGATCAGCGAGGTCGGCGGCTTCAGCATCACCGTCCGCGACGACCTGCGCCTCTACCTGGTGCAGACGGCGGAGAAGGGCCTGGCCTGGATGCGGCTGACCGCCGGCGGCAGGCCCGGGCACGGCTCGTTCGTCCACGACGACAACGCCGTCACCCGGCTGTGCCAGGCCGTCGCCCGGATCGGCTCGACCCGGCTGCCCACCGTGCTCACCCCGCCGATGCGGCAGTTCCTCGCCGCCGTCGAGGAGGCCTACGGCATCGAGATCGACCCCGACCAGCCCGAGGAGGCCCTCGCCCGCCTCGGCAGCATCAGCCGGATGATCGGCGCGGCGCTGCGCAACACCGCCAACCCGACCATGCTCGACGCCGGCTACAAGACCAACGTCATCCCCGGCACCGCCAGTGCCACCGTCGACGGCCGCTTCCTGCACGGTCAGGCCGAGGAGTTCGAGCGCCAGCTCGCCTCGCTGATCGGTGAGGGGATCCAGCGGGAGTGGATCGTCCACGACCAGGCCGTGGAGACCACCTTCGACGGCCCGCTGGTCGACCAGATGGTCGCCGCCCTGAAGAGCGAGGACGACGGCGCGCGGCCGGTGCCGTTCACCATGAGCGGCGGCACCGACGCCAAGAGCTTCGAGCGCCTGGGCATCCGTTGCTTCGGCTTCTCCCCGCTGCGGCTGCCCGCCGACCTCGACTTCGCCTCGCTGTTCCACGGCATCGACGAGCGGGTGCCGGTGGAGTCGCTGCGCTTCGGCGTCCGGGTGCTCGACCGGTTCCTGCGCGCGGTCTGATCCTCAGCCGGCGGCCCGCAGCGCCTCCAGCGCCGCGGCCACGGCCGGCACCCGCCGCGCGTCGGGACGGACGAGGGTCTCGACCACCCGCCCGTCGACGTCGGGCAGTTCGACGGCGGCCACGCCCGGCTGGGCGCCGACCGCGAACGCCCACGCCGGCAGCAGCGCCACCCCGAGCCCGCGCGCGACCAGCCGCTGCACCACCACGTGGTCGTCGGTGGCGAACCGCACGTCGGGGACGAAGCCCGCGCGGCGCGCGCAGCGAAGCAGGTGCCGGCGGCAGCGGAGGCACCCGGCGATCCACGGCTCGTCGCGCAGGTCGGCCAGCGCAGCGGGCACCGGGGACCCGGCGGGCACGACCGCCTGCACCGGGTGCCGGGCCAGCGGCTCGCGCAGCAGGTCGCCGGGCACCTCGTCGTCGTCGTCCTCGTGCCGGAAGACGACGGCGAGGTCCGCGGCGCCCTCCCGCACCGCCGCCTCGGCCTCCGGCGGCTCCAGCTCGGCGAAGTGGACCTCCAGCGCCGGCGCCCGGTCGCGCAGCGCGGCCAGTGCCGGGGGGACGAGCACCGCGGCCGCGGTCGGGAACGCGGCGACCCGGACCACCCCGGTGGCCAGTCCGGTCAGGGCGGCCATGTCCTGCTCGGCCGCGGCGAGCCGGTCGGCGATCGCCTCCGCGTGGCGCAGCAGCCGCCGGCCGGCCTCGGTGAGCACGACGCCGCGCCCCTCGCGCACCACCAGCGGCGTCCCGGCCTCGGCCTCCAGCCGCCTGACCTGCTGGCTCACCGCCGGCTGCGTCCAGCCCAGGGCGCGCGCCGCGCCGGCGAGCGACCCGGCGCGGGCGACCTCCCGGAAGACGAGCAGGCGGCGGGAGTCCACGGCCACATCCAAGCAGCGCTTGGGTCCGCCGGTCGACCCCGCGGTCTGGTGGGGGAGGTCGGCCGGGGCGAGGCTGGGACCCATGAGGACGATCGGACTGCTCGGCGGCATGAGCTGGGAGTCGACCGCGCTGTACTACCGCGTCGCCAACGAGCTGGTCCGCGACCGGCTCGGCGGCCTGGCCAGCGCCTCGCTGCTGGTGCGCAGCCTCGACTTCCGCGAGGTCCGGGCCTGCCAGGTGGAGGACCGGTGGGACGACGCCGCGGCGCTGCTCGCCGCCGAGGCGCGGACCCTGGAGTCCGCCGGCGCCGACCTGGTGCTGCTCTGCACGAACTACATGCACAAGGTCGCCCCGGCGCTGGAGGCCGCCCTGTCGGTGCCCTTCCTGCACATCGCCGACGCGGTGGCCGCGGCCGCGCCCGGACCGGTGGTCGGCCTGCTCGGGACGGCCGGCACCGTGCGGGAGCCGTTCTACCGGGAGCGGCTGGCGGCGGCCGGCCTCACGGTGCTGGTGCCGCCGGAGGACGACGTCGACCGGGTCGACGACGCGATCTTCGGCGAGCTGTGCCGCGGCGTGCTGTCCGACGGCACCCGGGCGGAGCTGCGCGCGGTGACCGCCCGGCTGGCCGCACGCGGCGCCGACGCCGTCGCGCTGTCGTGCACCGAGCTGGAGCTGTTGCTGCGGCCGGAGGACTCGCCGGTGCCGCTCCTGCCCTCCGCGCGGCTGCACGCCACCGCCGCCGTCGACGCCGCGCTGGCGCCGTCGGCGCTCGTGGTGTGATGCCGGGGTGACCTCTCCCACGCGCCTGCGCCCCGGTTCCGTCGCCCTGATCACCGGAGGGACCGGCGGCTTCGGCCGCGCCCTCGCCACGAAGCTGCGCGAGCGGGAGGTCACGGCCGTCCTCGCCGACCTCGACACCGAGCGCAACCGGTCGGTCGCCGAGGAGCTCGGCTGCCCGTTCGCCGCGCTCGACGTCACCGACCGGGCGGCCAACGAGGCCGTCGTCGCGCAGGTCGAGGCCGAGCACGGCCGGCTCGACGCCGCCTACCTCAACGCCGGCATCTCCGCGGCCAAGAGCGACGACGCGCTCGACCTCGAGGAGTTCCTGCGCGTGGTCGACATCGACCTGTTCGGCGTCGTCTACGGCGCGGTCGCCGCCCGCCCGGCCATCGCGCGGGCCGGCGGCGGCGCGATCGTGGTGACCGCCTCGCTCGCGGGCCTGTCGCCCATGCCCACCGACCCCGGCTACAGCGTGGCCAAGAGCGGCGCAATCGCGTTCGTGCGGTCGATGGCGCCGCGGCTGACCCGCGAGGGCATCACGATCTCCGCCATCTGCCCGGGCTTCGCCGACACCGCGATCATCGACCGCATCCGCGACCAGTTCGAGGCCGCGGGCTTCCCGGTCATCCCGGCCGCGGAGGTCGCCGACGCGATGGTCATGGCGTGGGAGTCCGGCGAGGCGGGCGCGGCCTACGTCATCCAGCCCGGCGTCGGCACCGTGCCCTACCGGTTCAAGGGCGTGCCCAGCGCGAAGACGGCGACCGGCGAGACCGCCGTCGTCCCGGAGGCGCTGCGCCCGCCGTCGATGCTCTGACGGCGTCCTGCCGGCTCGGGTCGGCGTCGTCCCTCACCGTGCGCCTGGGGCCTCCTCCCGCACCGCGCGGGGGGGGGGGGGGGGGGGGGGGGGGGGGGGGGGGGGGGGGGGGGGGGGGGGGGGGGGGGCGGGGGGGGGCGGGCCGGGGGCGGGGGGGGGGCGGGGCGCGGGGGGGGGGCTCGGAG
>NZ_JBJGYP010000012.1:0-151168 GCF_054050055.1 Geodermatophilus sp. SYSU D00814 | reverse complement strand
CCCCCCCCCCCCCCCCCCCCCCCCCCCCCCCCCCCCCCCCCCCCCCCCCCCCCCCCCCCCCCCCCCGCCCCCCCCCCCCCCCCGGCCCCCCCCCCCCCCCCCCCCCCCCCCCCCCCCCCCCGCGGAGGTGAGCCAGGACGGCCCCTTCGACGACGGCCCCTTCAACAACGGGCCCTCGACCACGGCCCCCTCGACCACGGCCCCTCGACGACGACGGCCCGGGCCCCCACGCGGGGACCCGGGCCGTCGTCGTCCGTGGACGTCCCGGGACGTGCGCGGGGTCAGGCGGGGAGCGAGGCCACCCCGCGCGGCAGGAACCGCCGGCCGGTCACCCGCTCGGAGACGCCGGTGCGGTCGAGGTGGGCGGAGATCCCGCCCAGCCAGAACGGCCAGCCCGCGCCCAGCAGCATGCACAGGTCGACGTCCTGCACGGCCTGGACGACGCCCTCGTCGAGCATCAGCCCGATCTCCTGCGCCAGGGCCTCGACGGCGCGGTCGCGCACCTGCTCCTCGCTCAGCGGCGAGTCGCCCGCGTCGATGCCCTCGAGCTCGGGGTCGACGACGCCGGGCTCGGAGTACACCGACGTCTTGCCCAGCTCGACCATCCGCCGCAGCCCCTCGCCGACGGCGAACCGGTCGGGGAAGGCCTCGTGCATCCGTTCGGCCACGTGCAGGGCGACCGGCGGGCCGACCAGCGTGAGCAGCTCGAACGGCGTCATCGGCAGGCCCAGCGGGTCCAGCGCCCGGTCGGCCACGGCCACCGGCGTGCCCTGCTCGACGGCGGCGGTGACCTCGCCGAGGAAGCGGGTGAGCAGCCGGTTGACCACGAACGCCGGGGCGTCGGCGACCAGCACGCAGGACTTCTTCAGTGCCTTGCCGACGGCGAACGCGGTGGCCAGCGTGGCGTCGTCGGTCTGCTCGGCGCGCACCACCTCCAGCAGCGGCAGCACCGCCACGGGGTTGAAGAAGTGCAGGCCCACCACCCGCTCGGGGTGCTCGAGCTTGGAGGCCATCTCGGTCACCGACAGCGCCGAGGTGTTGGTGGCCAGCACGCACTCGGCGGAGACGACGGCCTCCACCTCGGCGAACACCTGCTGCTTGACCGACATCTCCTCGAACACGGCCTCGATCACGAGGTCGGCGTCGGCGAACGCCGCCTTGTCCAGCGACCCGCTGACCAGGCCGGTGAGCCGGTTGAGCCGGTCGGCCGACAGCCGGCCGCGGGCGGCGAGCTGCTCCAGCTCCCCGCGCACGTAGCCCACGCCCTTGTCGACGCGCGCCTGGTCGACGTCGGTGAGGACCACCGGGACCTCCAGCTGCCGCACGAGCAGCAGTGCCAACTGGGAGGCCATGAGGCCCGCGCCGACGACGCCGACCTTGGTGACCTTGCGGGCCAGGCCCTTGTCGGGCGCGCCGGCCGGCCGCTTGGCCCGCTTGTTGACGAGGTCGAACGAGTACAGCGAGGCGCGCAGCTCGTCGCTCATCAGCAGGTCGGTGAGCGCCTCGTCCTCGGCCGCGGTGCCGGCGGTGAACGCCTCGCCGTCGACGCCGTGGCGGGCGAGGTCGAGCAGCTCGACGGCGCGCAGCGCACCCGGGGAGGCGTTGCGGGTGCGGGCGGCCACGATGCCGCGGGCGCGCTCGATCGCGGCGTCCCAGGCCGAGCGGTCGACCTCGGGGCGGGACACGACGACGTCGCCGTCGAGCACGCCGGCGGCCCACTCCAGCGACCGCTCGAGGAAGTCGGCCGGCTCGAGGACGGCGTCGGCGATGCCCAGCGCCGCCGCCTTCGGGGCCGGCGTCATCCTGTTCTGCGCCAGCGCGTTCTCGACGACCACCGTGACGGCGGCGTCGATGCCGATCAGGTCCGGCAGCAGCTGGGTGCCGCCCCAGCCGGGCACCAGGCCGAGGAACACCTCGGGGAAGGCCACCAGCGCCGTCGAGGCGATCGTGCGGTGGTGGCAGTGCAGCGCCAGCTCCAGGCCGCCGCCGAGGGCGACGCCGTTGACGAAGGCGAACGTCGGGACCGCCGAGTCCTTCAGCCTGCGGAACACCCGGTGCCCGGTCCGCGCCGTCTCCCGCGCCTGGTCGGCGGAGGTGACCGCCGGGACGCCGGAGAGGTCGGCACCGACGGCGAAGACGAACGGCTTGCCCGTGACGGCGATCGCCGCCGGCGCCGGGGTGTGCGCCTCGATCTCGTCGAGCGCGGCGTCCAGCGCCGCCAGGCCACCGGGGCCGAAGGTGGACGGGCGGGTGTGGTCGTGCCCGTTGTCGAGCGTGACGAGGGCGATCTCGCCGGCCAGGCCGGGCACGCGCAGGTACTGCACGTGCGCCTGCGTCACGACCTCGTTCGCGAAGACGGCGGTGGTCACTTGCTGACACCCTCCCAGTTCGGGTTCTCCCAGATGACGCTGGCGCCCATGCCGAGGCCCACGCACATGGCGGTCAGGCCGTAGCGGACGTCGGGCCGCTCGGCGAACTGCCGCGACAGCTGAGTCATGAGCCGCACGCCGGAGGAGGCCAGCGGGTGGCCGACGGCGATCGCGCCGCCCCACGGGTTGACCCGCGGGTCGTCGTCGGCGATGCCGAAGTGGTCGAGGAAGGCCAGCACCTGGACGGCGAAGGCCTCGTTGAGCTCGAAGAGGCCGATGTCGCCGATGGTCAGGCCGGTGCGGGCCAGCGCGCGCTCGGTCGAGGGGACCGGCCCGACGCCCATGACCTCGGGCTCGACGCCGGCGAAGCCGTAGCCGACCAGCCGCATGCCGGCCGTGAGGCCCAGCTCCCGGGCGACCTCCTCGGCGGCGAGGATGCAGCCGGTGGCGCCGTCGTTGAGGCCCGCGGCGTTGCCGGCGGTCACGTGCCCGTGCGGGCGGAACGGCGTCCGCAGCGTGGCCAGCCCCTCGAGGGTGGTGCCCGGCCGCGGCGGCTCGTCGGCGGTGGCCAGGCCCCAGCCGTGCTCGGCCGAGCGGGTCGCCACGGTCACCAGCTCCGGGCCGATCTGGCCGTTGGCCACGGCCTTGGCGTAGCGCTGCTGGCTGGCCAGCGCGAAGGCGTCGGCGCGCTCCCGGGTCAGGTGCGGGAAGCGGTCGTGCAGGTTCTCCGCGGTGGAGCCCATGACCAGCGCCGAGCCGTCGACGAGCTTCTCGCTGAAGAACCGCGGGTTGGGGTCGGCGCCCTCGCCCATGGGGTGGCGGCCCATGTGCTCCACGCCGCCGGCGATGGCGACGTCGTAGGCGCCGAAGGCGATCCCGCTCGCGGTGGTGGTGACGGCGGTCATCGCGCCGGCGCACATGCGGTCGATCGCGTAGCCGGGCACCGTCTTCGGCAGCCCGGCCAGCAGCGCGGCGGTCCGGCCGATGGTCAGCCCCTGGTCGCCGACCTGGGTGGTGGCGGCGATGGCCACCTCGTCGACGCGCTCGGCCGGCAGCGCCGGGTTGCGGCGCAGCAGCTCACGGATGACGCGGACGACGAGGTCGTCGGCGCGCGTCTCGGCGTAGAGACCCTTCGGGCCGGCCTTGCCGAAGGGGGTGCGCACGCCGTCGACGAAGACGACCTCGCGCAGCGAGCGGGACATGGGACCTCCGCAGCGGGAACGGGAACCGGCCCGGAGAGGGGCGCGGCACCGATAAAGTTACCCGCCGGTAACCGCGTGGCCAAGCACGGCCGACCCCTCCGGGTCGGGCGTGCCGGCGGGCCTCCCGTGCGTCCCCGGAGGGTCACGGTCCGGCAACGTGCCGGACGCACTCTTGCGACGGGTGTGACGGAGAGCGCATATTGGCCGCCGCACTTCTGTAGATTCCCGACGGAACGGTGGAGATCCATGGCGCGACGGCGCACCCTCATGACGGCCCTCGCGGCCTCCCTCGTCTTCAGCCTGGCCGCCTGCGGCAGCGACAGCGGCGGCGGTGACTCCGGCGACGGCGGTGGCGGCGGTGGCGGCGACTCCGCCGGCCGGGTCGGCGTGATCCTCCCCGACACCGAGTCCTCGGTGCGCTGGGAGAACTTCGACCGCCCCTACCTCGAGGCGGCCTTCGAGGAGGCCGGTGTCGACTACGACATCCAGAACGCCGAGGGCGACGCCCAGCGGCAGGCGACCATCGCCGAGCAGATGATCACCGAGGGCGCCACCGTCCTCGCGATCGTCAACCTCGACTCGGCCTCGGGCGCGCAGATCCAGGAGCAGGCGTCCGCCGAGGGCGTCGCCACCATCGACTACGACCGGCTCACCCTGGGCGGCACGGCGGAGTACTACGTCTCCTTCGACAACACCGAGGTCGGCCGGCTGCAGGGCCAGGGCCTGCAGCAGTGCCTCGAGGCCAACGGCGTCACGCAGGGCAACATCGCGTTCGTCAACGGCTCGCCCGACGACAACAACGCGACGCTGTTCTCCTCCGGCGCGCACGAGGTCCTCGACCCGCTGACGCAGTACACGCAGGTCGCCGAGCAGGCCGTGCCCGACTGGGACAACCAGGAGGCGGCGACGATCTTCGAGCAGATGTACACCCAGAACAACGGCAACATCCAGGGTGTGCTCGCCGCCAACGACGGCCTGGCGAACTCGGTGATCCAGATCCTCGAGCGCAACAACGCCGCCGGCCAGTCCAACGTGACCGGCCAGGACGCCTCCGTGGAGGGCCTGCAGAACATCCTCGCCGGCAACCAGTGCATGACGGTCTACAAGTCCGTCCGCGAGGAGGCCAGCGCGCTGGCCGACCTCGCCGTCGCGCTGATCAACGGCGAGGAGGCCGAGACCACCGGCACCGTCGAGGACCCCGAGGGCGGCCGCGAGGTCCCGTCGATCCTGCTCACGCCGGTCTCGATCTTCCGGGACAACGTCAACGACGTCGTCGAGGACGACTTCGTGAGCGCCGAGGAGCTGTGCACCGGCGACTTCGCCGCCGCGTGCCAGGAGCTCGGGATCGAGTAGTGGCCAGCAGCCGCCGGGGCGTCGATGATGGGCGCCCCGGCGGCTGCTCCACCGCTGCACCCGCCCACCCGCGCGACCGAGAGGCCCGGCGTGTCCGCACCCACCGACCGTCCCGAGGACGGCACCCCCACCCTGGAGCTCCGCGGCGTCAACAAGAGCTTCGGCGCGATCCAGGTCCTGCACGACGTGCACCTGAAGGTCTACCCCGGCCAGGTCACCGCGCTGGTCGGCGACAACGGCGCGGGCAAGAGCACGCTCATCAAGTCGATCGCCGGCATCCACGCCATCGACTCCGGCGAGGTGCTCTTCGAGGGCCGGTCGGTCACGATCGGCGGCCCGCGCGACGCCGCGGCGCTCGGCATCGAGATCGTCTACCAGGACCTCGCGCTCGCCGACAACCTCGACGTCGTCCAGAACATGTTCCTCGGCCGCGAGCGCAAGAACGGCTTCGTCCTCGACGAGTCGTCCATGGAGCAGGCCGCCCGGGACACCCTCGCCCGGCTCTCCGTGCGCACGCTGAAGTCGGTGCGCCAGCTGGTCTCCAGCCTCTCCGGTGGCCAGCGCCAGACGGTCGCGATCGCCAAGGCCGTGCTGTGGGAGTCCAAGCTGGTGGTCCTCGACGAGCCGACCGCCGCCCTCGGTGTCGCGCAGACCCGCCAGGTGCTCGACCTGGTCCGCCGGCTGGCCGACACCGGCCACGCGGTGGTCTTCATCAGCCACAACATGGTCGACGTCTTCGAGGTGGCCGACCGGGTCGCGGCCCTGTACCTGGGCCGGATGGCGGCCGACATCCCCATCTCCCAGGTCGACCGGCCCCAGGTCATCGAGCTCATCACCGCTGGCCGGTCGGGGAACCTGGGCATCGCGCCCGCCGACGTCGCGGCTGTGGAGGTCTGAACCATGTCCAGCACCATCTCCAAGCCCACCAGCGCGCAGGAGCCCGGCGGCGCCCCGTCGGGTTTCGAGGCCGACCGCTCCGCGGACTCCCTCGGCGCGGCGGCCCGCGCCTACGTCGACCGTGTCCGCGGCGGTGACCTGGGGGCGCTGCCGGCCGTCCTCGGCATCGTCGCGCTGGGCCTGCTGTTCTTCGTGCTGCGGCCCGAGACGTTCCTGACCCCGCGCAACATGGCCAACCTGGCCGACCAGGCGGCGCCGATCATCATCCTGGCGATGGGGCTGGTCTTCGTCCTGCTGCTGGGCGAGATCGACCTGTCCGCCGGTGTGGTCAGCGGCGTCTGCGCCGCGGTCATGGCCAAGCTGCTCGCCGACACCGGCGCGCCCTGGTGGGTCGCGGTGCTCGCGGCCATCGCCACCGGCGTGGTCATCGGTCTGTTCACCGGCAGCCTCGTCGGCCTGGTCGGCATCCCGTCGTTCGTGGTCACACTCGCGCTCTTCCTCGGCTGGCAGGGCTTCACGCTGCGGCTCATCGGCGAGGGCGGCACCGTGCCGGTGCGCGACCCGGTCATCTCGGCGATCAGCGACAAGAACCTGCCGGTCGTCCTCGGCTGGGTCCTCGCCGTGGTGGTCATCGCCCTGTACGCCGCGCTGCAGCTCAACCGGTTCCGCGTGCAGAAGGCCAAGGGGCTCGCCCACGCCCCGCTGGCGGTGGTGCTCGTGCGGATCGCGGTCATCGCCGCCGTCGTCGTCGTGGTCACGGCCGTGCTCAGCGTCGACCGGGCCCCGGCGCCCGGCGTGGTGCTCGCCGGCATCCCGTACGCCATCCCGCTCGTGGTCGTCCTGCTGCTGTTCCTGACCTTCGTGCTCGGCCGCACCGGCTTCGGCCGGCACGTCTACGCCGTCGGCGGCAACGCCGAGGCGTCCCGGCGGGCCGGCATCAACGTCACCCGGATCCGGGTGGCGGTGTTCGTCATCGGCTCGACCCTGGCGGCGATCAGCGGGATCGTCGCCGCCGCCCGGCTCGGCTCGGTGGCGCCCGGCTCCGGCGGTGGCAACACGCTGCTCTACGCCGTCGGCGCCGCGGTCATCGGTGGCACCAGCCTCTTCGGCGGCCGCGGACGGGTGCGCGACGCCGTCCTCGGTGGCCTGGTGGTGGCGATCATCGCCAACGGGCTCGGCCTGCTCGGCACCGAGGCGTACCTGAACTTCATCATCACCGGTGGGGTGCTGCTGCTCGCCGCCTCGGTCGACGCGCTGGCCCGGAGGAGGGCCGCCGCCACGGGCCATTGACGAAGGACCTCCCTGCCCCCCCACGCCTCGCTCCGCTCGGCGCGGGCCCCTGCAGGGAGGCCGTTCCAGCACCTCACCACGAGGGCCCGCCGTCCGATCCGGACGGCGGGCCCTCGCCGTCGGTGGGGATTCCGCTCAGGCGCGGTTGACGGCGTCGGTCAGCAGGTCGCGGGTGAGCTCGACCTGCCACTCGCGCGCACCCCCGGCGCGCAGCGTCGCGGCGACCGTCGCGGGGTCGCGCGGCTCCGGCGGCGTCCACGCCAGCCGGCGGACCAGGTCGGGGGAGAGCAGGTTCTCCACGGGCAGGTCGTGCTTCGCGGCGAGCTCGGCCAGTCCGGCGCGGGCCGCCTGCAGGCGGGTGGCCGCGGCCGGGTCGCGGTCGGCCCACCGGCTCACCGGCGGCGGTCCGTCGCCGGGGCGGCTGTGCAGCGGCAGCTCCGACTCGGGCAGCGCGCGGCCGCGGGCGAGCGCACCGAACCAGGTGCCCACCAGCCGGCGGTTGGCCCGGCCGCGGAACACCGGCAGCTCGAGCAGCGCCGCCTCGGTCTGCGGGTCGGCCTGCACGGCGGAGACCATCGCGGCGTCGGGCAGCACCCGGCCCGGGGCGATGTCGCGCCGGCGGGCGAGGTCGTCGCGGGCCTCCCACAGCGAGCGCAGCATGCCCAGCTGCCGGCGGTTGCGCAGCCCGTGCACGCCGGAGGTGCGCCGCCACGGGTCCTGCCGGGGCGCCGGCGGCCCGGCGGCGAGGACCGCCGCGAACTCCTGCCGTGCCCACTCCGTCTTGCCCTGCTCCGCCAGCAGGGCGGCGAGCGCGTCGCGGAGGTCGACGAGCACCTCGACGTCGAGCGCGGCGTAGACCAGCCACTCCTCCGGCAGCGGGCGGGTGCTCCAGTCGGCGGCGGAGTGGCCCTTGACCAGCGAGTACCCCAGCAGCGACTCCACGACGGCGGCCAGGCCCACCCGCGGCAGCCCGGCGAGGCGCGCGGCGAGCTCGGTGTCGAAGACCCGCGCGGGCACCAGCCCGATCTCGGCGAGGCAGGGGAGGTCCTGGCTGGCCGCGTGCAGCACCCACTCCTCGTCGCCGATGGCGGCCTGGACCCCGGAGAGGTCGTCCAGCGGGACGGGGTCGACCAGGCCGGTGCCGGCGCCGGCGCGGCGCAGCTGCACCAGGTAGGCGCGCTGGCCGTAGCGGTAGCCCGAGGCGCGCTCGGCGTCGACGGCGACCGGGCCGGTGCCCGCGCGCAGGGCCGCGGCGTACTCGGCCAGCGCCGCCGGGGTGTCGATGACCGGCGGCAGGCCGTCGCGGGGGGCGAGCAGCGGCACCGGGGCGGGGGCGTCGGCCGCCGGTGCGTCGTCGGCCGGGGTGGGGTCGTCGGCCGGTGCGGGGTCGGGCAGGGGCTGGGTGCTCAGTTGCCGTCCACCTTCTCGCCCCGTCTCGTCCGTGCGCCCGCCCTGGTCGCCCCCGGTGCGGACCGGGGAGTGCCGGACTCCCCGGTCCGATGCTAGTTGCCGTCGTCGGCGGAGCCGGAGGGACCCAGCAGGGAGACCCCGGGCGGGGGGAGCCCCGCCGCGGTGCCGATGACCTCCAGCCAGGCGTCGAGGTGCCGGTCGAGGGCGGTGTCCGTGGCGGTCCAGGAGGCCCGGATCTCGACGTCGACGGTGTGCTCCGGGCCGGCCAGGTCGCCGAAGCGGGTGGAGGCGGTGCGGGTGACCGTCCCGCCGAGGGCCTGCGCCGCGGCACCGGAGCCGGCCAGCGCCTCGGTCAGCCAGCTCCACGCGACCTCGGAGAACATCGCGTCGTCGACCATGTGCTCGTCGGTGCTGGCCGACAGGTACCCGACGCAGCGGGTGGTGCCGTGCCAGGCCTCGTGACCGGCGGGGTCGTGGAGCACGATGAACCGGCCGACGGCGAGCTCGACCTCGTCGTCGCCCTCGCCCTCGGTCACCCGCACACCCAGCGCGTGGGCGAACGGCGCGAGCCGCTGCGGGGCGGGGATGGGCTCGACGACGATCTCCGGGCGGACGCGCAGCGCGGTGAGTGCGGCGACGCCGGCGACGAAGTCGGCGGGAGGGTCCGTGGCCGCGCGTGCACCGGCACCCTCCCGGGGACCGGCCAGCTTGCGAGGCTCCACGCTCGCAGGGTAGGGCCCCGGGCCCGGTCTGTCTCGGACTCGCCGCAGGTCGGCGGCCCGGGACGGGCGGCGGGCCGGTCCCGGGCGCCGGGCGCTCCGGCACCGGGGCGCCCCGGGTCTGGGAGGATCGGCCGTCGTGAGCACCGCTGCCGCCCGCCCGACGTCCCCCGCCGACTCGGACCTCGTCCGTGCCGCGCGCGGCCTCCCGGTCGACCGGACGCCGGTGTGGTTCATGCGGCAGGCCGGCCGCTCGCTGCCGGAGTACCGCGCGCTGCGCGCCGGGACGGCGATGCTGGAGGCCTGCCAGGACCCCGACCTGGTCACCGAGATCACCCTGCAGCCGGTCCGCCGGCACGGCGTGGACGCCGCGATCCTCTTCTCCGACATCGTGCTGCCGCTGGTGGTGGCCGGGGTCGACATCGAGATCAAGCCCGGCGTCGGCCCGGTGGTGGCCGACCCGGTGCGCACGGTGGCCGACGTCGACGCGCTGCCCGACCTCGAGCCCGACCGGCTGGACTTCCTCGCGACGGCGGTGCGCCGGCTGGTCGCCGAGCTCGGGCCCACGCCGCTGATCGGCTTCGCCGGGGCGCCCTTCACGCTGGCCACCTACCTCATCGAGGGCGGCCCGTCGAAGGAGCACGCCCGCACCAAGGCGTTCATGTACGCCGAGCCCGAGGCATGGACCCGGCTGCTGGACCGGCTGGCGGTGTCCGCCGCGACGTTCCTGCGGGCGCAGGTCGACGCCGGCGCCTCGGCGGTGCAGCTGTTCGACTCCTGGGCCGGCGTGCTGTCCGCGGCCGACTACGGCACCCGCGTGCTGCCGCACTCCCGCGCCGTCTTCGACGGGCTCGGCGACCGCGACGTCCCGCGCGTCCACTTCGGCGTCGGCACCGGGGAGCTGCTGGCGCTGATCGGCGACGCGGGGGCCGACGTCGTCGGCGTCGACTGGCGGGTGCCGCTGGACGAGGCCGCGCGGCGGGTGGGCCCCCAGCGGTCGCTGCAGGGCAACCTCGACCCCGCCGTCCTGCTCGCCGACCGGGCCACCGTCGACCGCGAGGTGCGCCGCGTCGTCGAGCAGGGCCGCGCCGCCCGCGGGCACGTGTTCAACCTCGGCCACGGCGTGCTGCCCGACACCGACCCCGGCGTGCTCACCCACGTCGTCGACCTGGTGCACGAGCTGACCCGGCGATGAGCCGGCTGGTCGTCGTCGGCGCGGGGATCACCGGGCTCGCTGCGGCGTTCGCGTGGTCGCGGCAGCGCCCCGGTGACGAGGTCGTCGTCGTCGAGGCCGGCGGGCGGATCGGCGGCAAGGTCGACCGGGTCGAGCTGGCCGGCACCTGGTACGACACCGGCCCGGAGGCGGTGCTCGCCCGCGTCCCCGAGGCGCTCGAGCTGGTCGCCGAGCTCGGGCTGGCCGACCGGCTGGTCGCGCCGTCGACGACGCAGGCCTCGATCGTGCTGCCCGACGGCCGCCACCCGCTGCCGCCGGGCACCGTGCTCGGGGTGCCGACGTCGGCCGACGGGCTGGCCGGGGTGCTCACCCCCGACGGCGTCGCGCGGGTGCGGGCGGAGGCCGATCTGCCGCCGCTGCGCCTCGGCGGCGACGTCTCGGTCGGGCGCCTGCTGCGCGAGCGGCTCGGGGACGAGGTGGTCGACCGGCTGGTCGAGCCGCTGCTGGGCGGGGTCTACGCCGGCCGGCCCGACGACCTGTCGCTGGCGGCGACCATGCCGGCGCTGGCCGCGCAGCTCGCCCGCACCGACAGCGTGCTCGCCGCGGCGGTGGCGGCCCGGGAGGCCGGCGCGCGCAGCCGCGGCGACGTCGACGGGCCGGTGTTCGTCACCGTCGCCGACGGGCTCGGGGCGCTGCCGCAGGCGCTGGCCGATGCCTCCGGTGCGCACGTGCGGCTGCGCACGCCCGCGCACGCGCTGCGCCGGGCGGGCGGGCGGCTGGAGGTCGCCGTCGGCCCGCTCGCGGCACCGGAGGTCATCGAGGCCGACGCCGTCGTCGTGACCTCGCCGGCGGGCAAGTCCGCCCGGCTGCTGGCCGGCGTCGCGCCCGGCGCGGTCGAGCCGTTGCGCGGCATCCCGTACGCCTCGATGGCGGTGGTGGCGATGGCCTTCCCGGCGCAGCCGGTCGATGCCGGGTCCGGGCTGCTGGTGCCGCCGGTGACCGGGCGGCTGGTCAAGGGCGTCACCGTGTCGTCGTCGAAGTGGCCGCACCTGTCCGGCGACGGCCTGGTGCGGGTGCGCGCGTCGGTGGGCCGCTACGGCGAGGAGGTGCAGCTGCAGCGCGACGACGACGACCTCACCGCCGCGGTGGTCGCCGACGTCGCCGACCTGCTCGACCTCGAGCGCCGGGAACCGGTGGAGACGCACCTGGCCCGCTGGGGCGGCGGGCTGCCGCAGTACCTGGTCGGGCACCCGCAGCGGGTGGTCGCCGTCCGGGACGCGGTGGCCGCGGTGCCCGGCCTGGCCGTGGCCGGGGCGGCCTACGACGGGGTCGGGGTGCCGGCGTGCATCCGCGGCGCCCGCCGGGCGGTCGAGGCGCTGGCCTGACCTGACAGGGTGTGCCGGTGACCGCCTCGATCCTCCTGCGGGCCGCCCTGCTCGGCACCGCCGCGGGTGGCCGCAGCTCCCTCGGCGTGGCCGCGCCCGCGCTCGCCGCCTCGCCCCGCGCGCCGGTGCGGTGGGCCGCGCTCGCCGCCGTCGGGGGGGAGCTGGTGGCCGACAAGCTGCCGGCGACCCCGGACCGCACGATGCCGCCCAGCTTCGCCGTCCGGGTGCTCTCGGGAGCCGCCGGCGGGGTGCTGCTGGCGCGGCGCGCCGGCGGGACGGCGGTGCCGGCGGCGCTGGCCGGGGCGGCCGGTGCCACGGCGGGCACGCTGAGCGGGCTGCGCTGGCGGCGGGAGGCGGCGCCGCGCCTGGGGGCGCTGCCGGCGGCGCTGGCCGAGGACGCGCTGGTGCTGGTGTCCGCCGCCGCTGCGGTCCGCGCCACACCCCGCGCCCCGGCAGGGCCCCCGCCCACCGCGGGAGGATGGGGGGCATGAGCGAGCAGACGGAGACGAAGAGCACCGGCAAGCGGGCCAACGAGCTCAACGCCCTCATCCGCTACACGATGTGGTCGGTGTTCCGGCTCGCCCGGCCGCTCGCCGACGAGCAGCGCACCGCCGCCGCCGAGGAGGTCGCCGGGCTGTTCGAGGAGCTGGCGGGCAAGGGCGTCGTCGTCCGCGGGACCTACGACCTCGCCGGCCTGCGCGCCGACGCCGACCTGATGGTGTGGTGGCACGCGGAGTCCCCCGACGCGCTGCAGGAGGCCTACACCCGGCTGCGCCGCACCACGCTCGGCCGAGCGCTGGAGCCGGTCTGGTCGCAGATGGCGCTGCACCGCCCGGCGGAGTTCAACCGCAGCCACATCCCGGCGTTCCTCGCCGACGAGGAGCCGCGCCGCTACGTCTGCGTCTACCCGTTCGTGCGGTCCTACGAGTGGTACCTGCTGCCCGACGAGGAGCGGCGGGACATGCTCAAGGAGCACGGCATGCAGGCCCGGCCCTACCCCGACGTCCGCGCGAACACGGTCGCCTCGTTCGGGCTGGGCGACTACGAGTGGATGCTCGCCTTCGAGGCCGACGAGCTGCACCGCATCGTCGACCTCATGCGCGACCTGCGGGCCAGCCGCGCCCGCCGGCACGTGCGCGAGGAGATCCCCTTCTACACCGGCATGCGCAAGCCGGTCGCCGAGCTGGTGCGCGACCTGGCCTGATGCGGGGCCGCGCCACGATCAGGTGACCTGATCGTGGCGGGTCCTCCCGCACGGTCCACCGTGGGGGAGGACGCGCTGCGGTGGGGGAGGACGGCGCCGCGCGCCCCGACGCGACCGAGGGCGGCCACCCGATCCGGGTGACCGCCCTCGGGGCGTGCGGGGAGGGCTCAGCCTTCGGCGGGGACCAGCCGGATGGAGACCGAGTTGATGCAGTAGCGGTCGCCCGTCGGGGTCTGCGGGGCGTCGTCGAAGACGTGGCCGAGGTGGCTGTGGCAGCTGCCGCAGAGGACCTCGGTGCGGACCATGCCGTAGGTGCGGTCCTCGCGGAGCACCACGTTGTCCGACGACGACGGCTCGTAGAAGGACGGCCAGCCGCAGTGCGAGTCGAACTTGGTCTCCGAGCGGAACAGCTCGGCCCCGCACGCGCGGCAGGTGTAGACGCCGACGGTCTTGGTGTCGACGTACTCACCGGTGAACGGGCGCTCGGTGCCGGCCTGGCGCAGCACGGCGTACTCCTGCGGGGAGAGCTCGGCCCGCCACTCCTCGTCGGTCTTGGTCACCCTGGGCTGGGGAGTGGTCGTCATGCCTGGAGGAACAGGCCGGCCGACGGGCGGATTCCCCGCGCGCACCGCCGCGACCAGCCGGGCGAGCAGCCCCGAGGGGTCGTGCAGGGCGACGAACCCGTCCTCGACGACCCGCGCCGTGCCGGCGTCGACCGGGTCGCCCGCCCAGCTCTCCGGCACCAGCCCGACGTCGACCTCCAGTCCCCCGGGCAGGCGGAGGCGCCGCTCGAGCAGCGGCCCCCAGCGCCGCGTCCGCAGGTCGGCCGCCCCGGCACCGAGGAGGCCGGCCAGCCGGTCGGCACCGCGGTAGCCGTCCCGGTCGCGGGTGACGACGACGAGGTCGACGTCGGAGTCCGGCCGCGCCGTCCCGCAGGCCCGCGACCCGGCGAGCCCGACGGCGACGACGTCCGGGCGGCCCGCGGCCCAGCCGGCCACCCGCCGCAGGACGCCGCGGACGTCGTCGGCGTCGTGGGTCGTCACCGCCCCAGGCCGGCCTCGCGGGCCCGCACCATCGCCTGCGCGCGGTCGGTGACCTGCAGCTTGGTCAGCACGTTGGAGACCACGTTGCGCACGGTCTTCGGCGACAGGTACAGCGCCGCGGCGATCTGCGCGTTGGACCGCCCCGCGGCGACCAGGTCGAGCACCTCCCGCTCGCGGGCGGTCAGCTGCGGGAACGCCGTCTCGGGACCGGCCGGCCCGGCGGTGAAGAAGTCGGCGATCCGGCGGGCCAGCGCCGCGCCGAACACCGCCCCGCCCGAGGCCACGGTGGTGATCGCGCGCACCACCTCCTCCTGGTCGGCGCCCTTGAGCAGGTAGCCGCGGGCGCCGGCGCGGACGGCGGCGAACACCGTGCCGTCGTCCTCGCTCATCGTCAGCACCACCACGCCCACCGACGGCGCCTCCGCGGCGATCCGCCGGGTGGCCTCGATGCCGTCGAGCACCGGCATCTGCACGTCCATGACGACGACGTCGGGCAGGTGCTCCCGGACCACCTCGACCGCCGCCGCGCCGTCGGCCGCGGTGCCGACCACCTCCAGCCCGGGCACGGAACCGAGCAGCAGCGCCAGCCCGTCGCGGTAGACGGGGTGGTCGTCGGCGACGACCACCCGCACCGGCTCATCCGGTTCGCTCACCGGGGACCCCTCCCTCGGCGGGCAGCACCGCCCGCACCCGCGTGCCGCCCTCGGCCGGGCAGCTGACCGTGCAGTGTCCGCCCAGCTCGGCCGCTCGCTCGCGCAGCGACACGAGCCCCACCCCGGCGGCCCGGTCCGGCGCGATGCCGGTGCCGTCGTCGGCGACGGTGACCACGAGAGCGCCGTCGCCGTCGCGCTCCAGGGTCACGTCCACCCGGGAGGCCCGCGCGTGCCGGGCGGCGTTGGCCAGCGCCTCCGAGGCGATCCGGTAGGCGGCCACCTCCACCGCCGCGGGCAGGTCACCCACGCCGTCGGCGGTGACGGTCACCGGCACCCGCGGGGCGAGCAGCCGCTCGGCCTGCTGGCGCACCGCCCCGGCCAGACCGAGGTCGTCCAGGGCCGGCGGGCGCAGGTCGTGCACCAGCCGGCGGACGTCGGCCAGCGCGGCGGCGACGTCGTCGCGGGCCTGCCGGAGCAGCCGGTCGGCGTCCTCGGGCCGGGCGGCGGCGAGGTTGCGGGCGGTGTCGATGCGCAGCACCACCGCGCCCAGCGAGGGGCCGAGCCCGTCGTGCAGGTCGCGGCGCAGGCGACGGCGCTCCTCCTCGCGGGCGGTGACCAGCTGCTCCCGGCTGGCCTGCAGCTGGGCGGCGAGGGCGCCGGCCCGGGCCGCCGCCGCGGCCTGCCGGACGACGTCGGCGAGCAGCCGCTCGTCGCGGGTCACCAGCTGCGCGCGGACGCCGTCGCGGGGGAGCAGCAGCCGGCCGACCTGCTCGTCGCGGTAGGCGATCGGCAGGGACGTGACGGCGGCCGGCCGGGTGCCGTGCTCGGCGACCAGCCGTCCACCGTCGGCGGAGTCGACCTCGACACCGACGTAGGGGCTGCGGAACGCCTCGGCGATGCCCGCGGCGACCGCCATGAGCTGCTCCTCGGCGCCGTCGGTGCGCTCCAGCCGCTCGGCCAGGCCGGAGACGACGCGGTAGGGGTCCTCGCGCTCGCCGAGCACCCACCGGCGGACCAGCCGCCACAGCGGTGAGCGCAGCGGGACGTAGACGCCGGCGACCAGCACCAGGGTGAGCAGCGTGGCGTCGCGCTCGCCGAAGGAGTCGCCCAGCAGCGCCCCGGCGGCGCCGAGGACGGCGAGGTCGAGGAGCACCACGCCCACGGCGAGGCCGCCGTACACCAGCGTGCCGCCGAGGAGGCGGTCGACGTCGACCGCCTGCGGCCGCAGGACGCCGACGGCGACCGCCGCCCCGGTCAGGGTGACGGCGAGGGAGAGCGCGATCGAGGCCTCGTCGCCGGGGAGGAAGAGGGTCGCGACCATGAGCAGCAGATCGACGACGGCGGCCCACAGCAGCCAGCGCATCCGGCGGCGGCCGTCCCCGGAAGCCCGCCGGTACCGGGCGACGACGGCCGCGACCGGCACGACCACACCCAGGACGGCCACCGGGAACGCCACCCGCAGCAGCGGCAGCACGACCGCCTCCGGCAGCGGCAGGCTCGTGGGGTCGAGGTCGAGCGACCGGTAGACCTCCGGCACGCGGCTGCCGGTGCGGGCGTCGGCGATCTCCGAGGGGACGACGAGCAGCAGCGTCGGCAGCAGCGCCGTGGACACCAGGCTGAGCACCGCCACCGGGCGCCACCGCCCGGCCGGCAGCCGCCCGTCGGGGTAGAGGAGCAGCAGCAGGGGCAGGCCCAGCAGCAGCCAGGCGCCGAACCGCTGGACGAACCAGAACGACGCCGTCGCCCCGGGCAGCGGCGGGTCGGACTGCACGGCGAACACCAGCCAGGACTGCGCGACGCCGTCGAGCGCCCACAGCAGCCCGGTGCCGGCCACGACCCACGAGACGGCGTTGCGCGGGGCCCGGTGCAGCAGCAGCGCCGCGGGCACCGCCAGCCCCACGCCGGGCAGGCCGATCAGCCAGCCGGCGCCGGCCTCCGCGGCGGTGCGCGCCGCCGCGGGGGTGAGGAGGTCGAGGACGGTGGCCCCGGCGAGCGAGGCCACGGTGACCGCGACGACCGCCCAGGCGGTGAGCCGGACCGCGCGCGGCGTGCGCCCGGGGTCGTCGTCCACGGGGAACGCCGAGGCGGGCGGCGCTGCCCCGGCCGCCTCGGGCCCCGGACCGGCCACCACGCTCGCTGCCTGCACGCGCAGGATCCTCACCTGCCGCCGTCCCCGTCGTCACGGGTCGGCCGTCCCGTGTCACCCGGGACACCGGACGGGACCGGATCGGTGGCAGCGGGCCCTGGGCGCCCGGGACGCGTCCCCGCGACGGTTCTCCCGGAACGGCGCACAGGGCGCCGCGAGCCCCGAACCGGGAGACGAGATGTCCCTGCACACCACCCCCGCACCCGCCCGGACCGACGCCCCCGCGGTGCCGGCCGGACCGGCGCCCCGCCCCGTCGCCTCCACCCGCTCGGTGCGCCGCGCCGGCATCGCGGTCGCCACCGGCTCGGCGGCCTGGGCCGCCGCCACCCTCGCCTTCGGCATCGACCCCGCGAACCGCTGGCAGGACCTGACCTACGAGGTGACCGCGCTGCTGTTCCAGCTCGGCCTCCTCGCCCTGGTCTCCGTGCAGCTGCGCACCGGGGCGATCGGGACGGGCCGGCTCGCCCGGTTCTCCCTCCACCTCGAGCACGTGCTGCTCGGCCTGGCGATCCTGTCGACGCTCAGCTCGGCGTTCCTGCCGCAGTACGCCGAGGAGGGCTGGTACCTCGCCCTCGACGTCTTCTGGCCGCTGTCGATGGTCGGCATGTTCCTCATCGGCATCCGGATCGCGATCGCGGGCCGCTGGACCGGCGCTGCCCGCTGGTGGCCGCTGGGTGCCGAGAGCTGGGCGCCGGTGAACATCCCGGTCGCGCAGATCGCGCCGGAGCTCATCGCCTACACCGCCGGTGGTCACCTGCTGGTCGGCTACGTCGCCCTCGGCGTCGTGCTCGCGCTCCGGCCGGAGCTGACCGGCGCCCGCGACGCCTGACGAAGGACCCCCGTGCCCCCCACCGCTCGCAGGCTCGCGGCGGGACCCTGCACGCGGGCCGATCACCACCACACCGATGGCCCCGCCACCCCGTGCCCCCGGGTGGCGGGGCTCCGTCGCGTCCGGCGGAGACTGGGCCGGTGACCCCGCCCGACCGGCCGCTGCCCGACACGCCGCGGTCCGACACGCCGCTGCCCGACACCTGGTTCCGCCGCGACCTGCCCGTGCTGCGGGCGGTCGCGCGGCTCGTCGACGGGCCCGACCACGGCGGCAACCCCTACCTCGGCCAGGTGGTGCCGGCCAGCGGACTGCCCAAGCCCGACGTGCTCGCCGCCGCCCGGGCGCTGGTCGCCGCCGGCTACGTCGAGGTGCTCACCACCTACTCCGGGGAGATCGTCCGGTTCACCGGGATCTCGCCGGAGGCCCGCCGCCTGGCCGGGCTCTGGCCGACGCCGCAGTCGGAGTGGGAGCGGCTGGTCGAGCAGCTCACCGCCCGGGCGGCCCACGCCCCGACCGACGTCGAGCGGGCCCGCTGGCGGGCGTTCGCCGACGCCGCGACCGCCGTGGGGCCCGACGACGGCGCGCTGCTCATGTCGGCGCTGATCGGCGGCTACGTGCCCCGCGCGCGCTGACCGGCCCGCACACGACAGCGCCCCCGCCCGGCGGAGCCGGACGGGGGCGCTGCGCTGATCAGGGGATCAGAGCGGGTTGACGTTCGCCGCCTGCGGGCCCTTCTGGCCCTGCTCGATGTCGAACGAGATCCGCTGGCCTTCGTCGAGCGAGCGGTACCCGCTGGTCTGGATGGCCGAGTAGTGGACGAACACGTCCGGCCCACCGCCGTCAGGGGTGGCGAAGCCGAACCCCTTCTCCGCGTTGAACCACTTGACAGTTCCTTCGGGCATTGCTCGCTCCTAGCTGCGATGGTGCATCGGGGTCCTGCCAGTGCGCAGGGCCTTCCCGACGCGACGACCCTAGCCGTCCGGAGCCCCGCGTGGGGGACCGGGGCGCTGGTCAGGGTGCCGCGGGCCCGGGCGGTGCCGGGCGCCCGGTCGATGACCGCCGCGGCGCGCGCTCACACCCGGGTGCGCCCGGCGTCACCCGAAGGGGGTCGGTGCGGCGGTCTTGCGCCGATCGTGCGGTTGCGCGCAGCCGCCGCTGCGGCAGCCCGCGCAGGGTCGCAGGTGCCGGGACCGACCCCGGCCCGACCCGAGGAGCACCGCCGTGGACACCACCGGCCTCCCCCTGGTGCTGGTCGACCTGGCCGACCTCGAGCCCGCCGACCTCCACGCCCTGCTCGACGACGAGCTCGACGAGCGCGCGGGCGACGCCACGGAGTTCGCCGAGCTGCTGGCCGACGTCCTGCGCGCCACCGGCACCGCCGCGGCCCTCGCGCACCGCCTCGGCGCGCACGCCGCCCTGCTGGCCGACTGAGGCCGGCCCCCGGATCCGCCGGTCCTGGCCCCCGCACCACGGGGGCGCGGGGTCCAGGCCCCGGCGATCACTCGCAGCCGACGCCGTCGTCGTCGCGGTCGAACTTCGGGTCCCAGCCCGGGTCGCCGGGCGTGATGGGAGCGGCACCGGCGGCGCGCACGGCGTCGCAGTTCGCGTACGACGTGGCCACCGGCGGGGGCGCGGGCGCCGGCTCGGGGACCGGTGCCGGTGGCGGCGCGGGGACGGGCGCCGGAGCCGGGGCCGGCGCGGGCACGGGCGCCGGACGCGGGCTCGTCGTCGGCGCGGGCGCCGGCCGGCTGGGAGCCGCGGTGGTCGGCGCCGCCGTCTGCCGCGCCGGGACCGCCACGCCGCCGGGCAGCGGCTCGGCCGGGCAGCCGGCCAGCACCGTGGCGATCGCGTTGCGCTCGGCCGCGGTCGCCCACAGCCCGTAGCTCACCTTCACCGCGACCTGCCGGGCCACGTAGGCGCAGCGGTAGGACCGGTCGGGCGGGAGCCAGGTGGCGGCGTCGCCGTCGCCCTTGGCCTGGTTGAGCGGCCCGTCGACGGCGAGCAGGTTGAGCGGGTCGTTGGCGAACTGCGTGCGCCGCGCCGCGTCCCACTGCTGCGCGCCCTTCTGCCAGGCGTCCGACAGCGCGACGACGTGGTCGATCTGCACCGCCTCGCTGGTGCCCTGACCACGCCGGAAGTCGATCGTCCGGCCGGAGTAGGGGTCTGCGAGCGTGCCGGCGAGGACGACGCAGTCGCGCGTGCCGGCCTTGAACGTCTCGCCGGTGAGGTCGCGGGCCAGGACGTCGTTGCGCGTGTCGCAGCCGTTGCGGTCGGTGTCGACCCAGCCGGCGCCGAACAGGTCGCGGTCGTAGCCGGTGCGCGGTGCCCGACCCTGCACGGGGACGGCGGCCAGTGCGGCGAGGGCGGTGGACGGCGCGGCGCCGTCGACGGCGGCCTCGGTGGCGCCGTCGGAGAGCAGGCCGGTGGCCGGGTCGGGCGCGGGGACGGCGGTCTCGTCGGTCTCCGCCTGTGTGGCCGCGGCGTCGCCGGCGGCGGCCGCCGCCTCGGCCGCGGCGCTCACCTCGGCGGCCGAGGTGGTCGGGGCGGCCGGCGCGGAGCCGGTCGCGGGCCCCGCGGCGGCGGTGGGTGCGGCCGCGGGCACGGTGGCCCCGCCGATCCCGGTGGTCACCAGCCCGGCTGCCAGCACCGCCCCGCCGACCCGGCGCGAGGCGATGCCGGCCCACCGCGCGCGGCCGGCCACCACGGCACCCAGGCCGACCAGCAGCAGCGCGAGCCCCAGCGCGAGCACGCCGCCGGCCGGCCCGGAGCCGGCGGTGCCGGCCACCACGACCAGCAGGACGACGGCCGCGACGACGCCGAGGACGACGAGCCGGCGCCGCGGTCCGCCCGCCGGGACGGGCGCGGGCGGGAGGGGGACGGGCGGGAGCGGAGCGGGCGGCAGCAGAGCGGGCGGCGGTGGCACGGGCGGCGGCGCAACGGGCGGTCGGCCCGCGGCCGCGCGGTGCGACCCCTCCGCGAAGGCGACCAGCACCGCGAAGGGATCGGCGCCGGCGAAGGGGAACTGCACGTCGGCCCGGGTCTCGACCGCACCGGGCAGCCCGCGCGCGAACTCCCGGTCCGCCCGGCCACCGGAGCTCAGCTTGCCGCCGTCGACGTACAGCGTGGTGCGGTGGCCGGTCGGCGCGGTGGCCACCAGCCGCAGGTACGTGGCGCTGCTGCCCTCCTGCGGCGCGACCACCTCGTAGCCGAGCGCCGCGGCCTTGGAGACCACCGCCCGCATCGGTGTGCCGGGGGAGCGCTGCGCGTGGTGGCGCAGCACCCGCGCGACGGCCGGATCCGACAACGACGACACCTGGCACCTCCCCGGGGGTGCGCCGGTGCACCCCCGGTGCATGCTCCGCGCCGCGGACCGGGCGGTACAGGAACGCCAGGGGGCGCCGTGGCGGGCGCGGCCCGTGGGGGAGGTGCGACGGCGGAGGCGGCCGGGAGGCCGATACTGGGCCGCGGTCCGACCCCCTCCCGGACCGGTGGAGGCTCGATGGCGACGGACCGGACGCTCCTGGCGGCCGCGGCGGACAGCGCGGTGACGCTCGGGGGGCTGTTCGAGGTGCTCGGTCTGGTCCTCGTGGTGGCGGCCGTGACCGCGCTCAGCCGCAAGGTGCCGGTGGCCGGCCCGATCCTGCTCGTGCTGGTCGGCTTCGCGCTGTCCTACGTGCCCGGCGTGCCCGACTACCGCATCGACCCGAACGTGGTCCTGCTGCTCCTGCTGCCGCCGCTGCTCTACGCCGCGGCCTGGCGCACGTCCAACCGCTCGCTGCGGGCCAACCTGCGGACCATCGGGCTGCTGTCGGTCGGGCTGGTGCTGTTCACGACGCTGGTCGTGGGGCTGGTGGCCTGGGCGGTGGTCCCGGGCCTGCCGCTCGCGGCCGGCTTCGCCCTCGGGGCGGTGGTGGCACCTCCCGACGCCGTGGCGGCGACGGCGGTGGCCCGCCGCGCCGGCCTGCCCCGGGGGCTGGTGAGCGTCCTCGAGGGGGAGAGCCTGGTCAACGACGCGACGGCGCTGACCACGCTGCGAGTGGCCATCGCGGCGCTGGCCGGGTCGGTCACGATCGCGGACTTCCTCGGGGAGTTCGTCCTCGCCGCGGTCGGCGGGGTGGCGATCGGGCTGGGCACCGCGTGGGTCGCCGCGCAGCTGCACCGGCGCAACGACGAGCCGATGATCGACGTCGTCCTCAGCCTCCTGACGCCGTTCACCTCCTACCTGCTCGCCGAGGCCGTCGGCGCGTCCGGCGTGGTCGCGGTGGTGACCACCGGGCTCTGGCTGAGCACCCGGTGGTACCGGTACTTCACGGCGGCCTCGCGGACCCTCGCAGACCCGCTGTGGGAGATCATCGACTTCCTGCTCACCGGGATCGTGTTCGCACTCATCGGGCTGGAGCTGCCGTCGATCCTCGAGGAGGTCCGCGGGCTGCCGGCCGCCACCGTGGTGGGTGCCGCGGTGGCGGTGACCCTCGCGGTGGTGCTGAGCCGCCCGGCGTGGGTCTTCCCGGCCACCTACCTGGGGCGGCTGGTCCCGCGGGTGCGCCGGCGCGACCCGGTGACGCCGTGGCAGTACCCGGCGGTGCTGTCGTGGGCCGGGATGCGCGGGGTGGTCTCCCTGGCCGCCGCGCTGGCCTTCCTGCCCGGCGTCCCGCAGGGGAACCTGCTGGTCTTCCTGACCTTCGTGGTGGTCGTCGCCACCCTGGTCGGGCAGGGCCTGACGCTGCCCTGGGTGATCCGCCGGGCCGCGCTGCCCGGGCCCAGCGCCACCGAGGACGCGCTGCAGGAGGCCGCCGTCCAGCACGAGGCGGCCAACGCCGCGATCAAGCGCCTCGACGAGCTCGTCGCCGGCGACGGCGCGGTGCCGCCGGACGTCGTCGACCGGCTCCGGGACAAGGCCGAGATCCGCGGGCTGTTCGCCTGGGAACGGCTGGGCAGCCAGGACCGCGAGCCGCCGTCGACGGTCTACCGGCGGCTGCGCCGGGAGATGCTGGCCGTGGAGCGGGCGGTGTTCCTCCGGGCCCGCGACGAGGGCCGCATCGAGGAGGAGGTCGTCACGGCGATCCTGCGGGAGCTCGACACCGAGGAGATGCTGCTCAGCCGCAACTGACCGGCCGCCGTCCCGGGACACCGCGGCCGGCGACCTCGACGGGGCCCGGCCCGCGTGCCAGGGTCGGGCGTGGCGGCCCCACCGGGCGCGTGGACCACCTGGAGGACGACGTGACCGATCCCGCGGCGACCCCGTATACCACGGCGCAGGACGGCCTGGCGGTGGCCAGCGCCCTGCTGCCCGCCACCGAGGAGCGGGTGACGGCGGTGCACGTCGGCCGCCAGCACCTCACGGTGAGCGCCCCGCCGCACCGCGACGGCGGCAGCGCCGGCCCGAGCCCGCTGGGCCTGTTCGCGGCCGCGCTGGCCTCCGACACCGCCATCACGCTGCGGGCGCACCTGGACAGCACGTACTCCTACGGCGGTGACCTCGAGGTGGTCGTGGCGGTCCGCCCGGGGTGGGTCCTCGACGTCCGGGTGACCTACACCGAGGACCTCGACGCCGAGCAGCTCGACGGCGCCCGCGAGGTCGCCGGCCAGGCGCCCCTCACCCGCGTGCTCGGCACCGGCGTCGAGCTCCGGACGACGTTCGCGCACAGCTCCGCGCTGACCCGCTGAGCGCGGTGGTCACCGGCTCCCCGCCGGCGCCGCGCGCCCGTCCACCGCCCCGGCCTCTGCCCCGGTCGTGGACCACCCGTCGCGGGTCGAGGGGGTGTGCGGCACGACGTCGCCGTCGGCGAGGACGACGCCGTCGTCGCACCGCGCCTGGATCGCCCCGCCGCCGAACTGCTCGGCGTAGAGCCGGGCGTAGAGGCCGCCGAGGGCGAGCAGCTCGGCGTGCGTGCCCTGCTCGACCACCCGTCCCCGGTCGAACACGACGATGGTGTCGGCGGCCAGCACGGTCGAGAGCCGGTGGGCGATCGCGATGGTGGTCCGCCCCCGCATGGCCTGCTCCAGGGCCTGCTGCACCAGCCGCTCGCTGGCGGTGTCGAGGGCGGAGGTGGCCTCGTCGAGGATCAGCACGCGGGGGTCGGCCAGCAGCACGCGCGCGATGGCCAGCCGCTGCTTCTCCCCGCCGGAGAGCCGGTAGCCGCGCTCGCCGACGGTGGTGTCGTAGCCCTCGGCCAGCCGCTCGATCCGCTCGTCGATGTTGGCCGCGCGGGCCGCCGCCCGGACCTCCTCGTCGGTGGCGTCCGGGCGGCCGTAGCGCAGGTTGTCCCGCACCGAGGCGTGGAAGAGGTAGGACTCCTGGGTCACCACGCCGATCGCGCGGGCGAGGGTGGCCCGGGTCAGGTCGCGGACGTCGTGGCCGTCGAGGGTGACCCGGCCGGCGTCGACGTCGTAGAGGCGGGGCACCAGGTAGGACGCCGTCGTCTTGCCCGCGCCGCTGGGCCCCACGAAGGCGACGAGCGACCCGGCGGGGACGTCGAGGGTGACCCCGTCGAGGACCCACGGCTGGGTGCCGTCGCTGCCGGCGCGGTCCCCGGTGGCGTAGCGGAAGCGCACGTCCTCGAAGGCGACGTGCCCGGCGACGTCCTCCGCCCGCAGGTCCACGGCGCCGGGCCGGTCGACGATCGCCGGCCGCAGGTCGAGGTACTCGAAGACGCGCTCGAACAGCGCCAGCGAGGTCTGGACGTCGACGCCGACCCGCAGCAGCGCCACCACGGGGAACAGCAGCCGGGTCTGCAGCGTCGTGAACGCCACGATCGTCCCGGGGGTCAGCGTGGCGGCCCCGCCCGCGAGGAAGACCCCACCGATCGACAGCCCGGCCACCAGGTAGACCAGCGCCGGGGTCAGCCCGAAGAAGGCCTGGACGGTGGCGAAGAACGACTGGCCGGTCATGGTCTGCTGCACCTGCAGGTCGGCCTGCCGCGCGTTCTCCGCGGCGTACCGGCGCACCTCGGCGTCCTGGCGGTCGAAGACCTTGGCCAGCAGCACGCCGCTGACCGACAGCGTCTCCTGGGTGATGGCGGTCATGTCGGCCACCGACCGCTGGGTGGCCCCGGCGACCCGGCGGCGGACCCGGCCGACCCGCACCTGCAGCGCGACGAACACCGGCAGCAGCACCACCGCGACCAGCGTCAGCCGCCAGGACAGCACCAGCATGGCGACCAGCGCGCTGACCACGGTCACCACGTTGCCGAGGATCGAGCTCGCGGTGTCGGTGACCACCGACTGCACCCCGGCGACGTCGTTGCCCAGCCGGCTCTGGATCTCGCCGGTGCGGGTGCCGGTGAAGAACGCCAGCTCCATGCGCTGCAGGTGGGCGAACAGCCGGTCGCGCAGGTCGCGCATGACGGCGTTGCCCAGCCGGGTGGTCAGCCACGTCGTCGCCACCCCGAGGACGGCGCCCAGCAGGATCACGCCGATGCTCGCCCCCACCAGCACGAGGAGCAGGCCCAGCCGCGGCGGCCCGACCGAGCCGTCCGCGGTGCGGGGGAACAGCGCGCGGTCGAAGACCGCCTGGGTGAGGAACGGCAGCACGATGCCCAGCAGCGAGGACACCAGGATCGCCACCGCGACGACGGCGACCCGCCGCCGGTAGGGGCGGAACAGCGCCAGGACGCGGCGCCCGGTGCGGTCCGGCGCCGTGGCGCGTGCCGCCGTCGGCCGGGGGAGCCCCGGCGGGCCGGCGGTCATGGACCGAGCGTGTCCGACGGGCGGCCGGGCGTCCAGTGCCGCGGCGCAGGTCCGGCGGTGCGCTGTGGGCGAACGCCCGGAACGCCGCCCGCTCCGGTCGCGTTGGCCGCGGCATCGGTGATTACACCGTTGCAAGAGGAGGAGCAGACGATGAGCGGAACCGAGAGACTGCCGCTGCTGCCGTTGGACGACACCGTCGTCCTCCCCGGGATGGCGGTGCCCGTCGAGCTGGACGGGGCCGAGGCGCGCGTCGCCGTCGAGGCGGCCGGCACCCAGGAGGGGACCAGCCGCGTGCTGCTCGTACCGCGGCTGCACGGCCGCTACGCCGGCGTCGGCACCGTCGCCGTCGTCGAGCAGGTCGGCCGGCTGCCCGGCGGGCAGCCGGGCGCGCTGGTGCGCGGCACGGCCCGCGCCCGCATCGGCGCCGGCGCCACCGGGCCCGGCGGCGCGCTGTGGGTCGAGGTCACCGTGCTCGCCGACGAGGCCGCCGACGAGGGCGTCCGGGAGCTGGCCCGCGAGTACAAGGGGCTGGTCGTGTCCGTGCTGCAGGCCCGCGGGGCGTGGCAGCTGATCGACGGCGTGCAGCGGCTGACCGACCCGTCCGCGGTGGCCGACACCGCCGGGTACGCGTCCCACCTGACCGCCGAGCAGAAGCTGACCCTGCTGGAGACCCCCGACGTGGCCGGCCGGCTGCGGCTGGCGATCGGCTGGGCCCGGGAGCACCTGGCCGAGCTCGAGGTCGCCGAGACCATCCGCAAGGACGTGCAGGAGGGCATGGACCGCCAGCAGCGGGAGTTCCTGCTCCGTCAGCAGCTGGCCGCCGTCCGCAAGGAGCTGCGCGAGCTGCAGGGCGGCGGGGACGACGGCGACGAGCCGGCCGACCTGCGCTCGCGGGTGGAGGCCGCCGACCTGCCCGAGCACGTGCGCACGGCGGCGCTGCGGGAGGTCGACAAGCTCGAGCGCACCTCCGACGCCTCCCCCGAGGCCGGGTGGATCCGGACCTGGCTGGACACCGTGCTCGACCTGCCCTGGGCCACCCGCACCGAGGACGCCTACGACGTCGCCGGCGCCCGGGCGGTGCTCGACGCCGACCACGCCGGCCTGGAGGAGGTCAAGGAGCGCATCACCGAGTACCTCGCCGTCCGCAAGCGGCGCGAGGAGCGCGGCCTGGGCGTCGTCGGCGGCCGGCGCAGCGGCGCGGTGCTGGCGCTGGTGGGCCCGCCCGGCGTGGGCAAGACCTCGCTGGGGGAGTCGGTGGCCCGCGCGATGGGGCGGCGGTTCGTCCGCGTCGCCCTCGGCGGCGTCCGGGACGAGGCCGAGATCCGCGGCCACCGCCGGACCTACGTCGGCGCGCTGCCCGGCCGGGTCGTGCGGGCGATCACCGAGGCCGGCTCGATGAACCCGGTCGTGCTGCTCGACGAGGTCGACAAGCTCGGCAGCGACTACCGGGGAGACCCCGCGGCCGCCCTGCTCGAGGTGCTCGACCCCGCGCAGAACCACACCTTCCGCGACCACTACCTCGAGGTCGAGCTCGACCTGTCCGACGTCGTCTTCCTCGCCACGGCCAACGTGCTCGAGGCGATCCCGGCGCCGGTGCTCGACCGCATGGAGGTCGTCCGCCTCGACGGCTACACCGAGGACGAGAAGGTCACCATCGCCCGCGACCACCTGCTGCCGCGGCAGCTCGAGCGCGCCGGCCTCACCGCCGACGAGGTCGCCGTCGACGACGACGTCCTGCGCACGCTGGCCGCCGAGTACACCCGCGAGGCCGGCGTCCGGGAGCTCGAGCGCCAGCTCGCCCGGCTGCTGCGCAAGGTGACCGCCCGGCTGTCGGGGTCCGACGGCGCACCGGTGCACGTCGACGCCGGCACGCTGCGCGGGCTGGTCGGCCGCCCGCGGTTCACGCCGGAGTCCGCCGAGCGGACGGCGCTGCCCGGGGTGGCGACCGGCCTGGCGGTCACCGGCGCCGGCGGGGACGTGCTCTTCGTCGAGGCGTCGCTGGCCGACCCCGAGACCGGGGCGACGGGGCTGCGCCTGACCGGGCAGCTCGGCGACGTGATGAAGGAGTCGGCGCAGATCGCGCTGTCGTTCCTCCGCTCGCACGGCGCGGAGCTGGAGCTGCCGGTGTCGGACCTGCGGGAGCGCGAGGTGCACGTGCACGTGCCGGCGGGCGCGGTGCCCAAGGACGGGCCCAGCGCCGGGATCACGATGGTCACCGCGCTCGCGTCGGTGCTGTCCGGGCGGCCGGTGCGCAGTGACGTGGCGATGACCGGCGAGGTCTCCCTCACCGGCCGGGTGCTGCCGATCGGCGGGGTCAAGCAGAAGCTGCTGGCCGCGCACCGGGTCGGCCTCACCGAGGTGCTGCTGCCCGCACGCAACGAGCCCGACCTCGACGACGTCCCGGCCGCGGTCCGCGACCTGCTGACCGTCCACCTGGTCGGCGACGTGCGGGAGGTGCTCGCCCTGGCGCTGGAGCCGGCCACCACGACGCCGGCGCTGGCCGCCTGAGACACCGGGACCCGGCCGCGGCACCGCGGCCGGGTCCCGGCCCGTCAGCGGCCTCCCCTCAGCGGGCGTCCCGCAGCGGCGCGAGGCAGCAGCCGTCGCACGCGTGGGCGGTCGGGGCACCGCCGAGCGCCTGGAGGGCGACGACGTCGTCCGGGTCGGGGTGCCCGACGCCGTGGGGACAGATGCGGTCGGAGAACCCGTAGGCCTCCCGCCACACCAGGGGCCACGTCCGCATGTGGTGGGCGCTGGGGGAGTGCCGGGAGCAGCTGCGCCCCTCGCACCGCTCGGGGTCGTGCGGGCCGGCCGGGCTCATGCCGGGTGTGGCTCCGGCCGGCGCGGCGCGGGCCACCCCGTCCGTGCGGACGTCGTCCCGGACCGGCCGGCCGGCGGCGGGAGGTGCTGCCGGAGGGACCGGTGGGCGAGCCGACGGCGGCTCGGTGACGGCCGGGGGGATGGACACGCCGGACAGCGTCGGGGCACGGCCTGGGGGTTGCCCGGGGTCCGGCCTGTGAGTCCCCTGGGAGGAGTGGCGCGGGACACCGGGGGCCGCCGGTGTCCCGGCGCGGTCACCGGGACGGGCCGGTCGAGGACCGCCGACGGGAGAGCAGGTGCGCGGCGAGCAGGACGACGGCGACGCCGCCGACCACCGCGAGGGTCCGGGTCGCCGACCACTGCGGGCCCGCGGCCTCCTCCTCCTCCGCGGGGTCGGCCAGGGACCCGAGGCCGTCGGACAGCGCGACGACGGCGCCGGACCAGTCGCGGGTGTCCAGCCGCGGCTGCACCTCGTCGGCGACGACCGCCTCGACGTCGACCTGGGACAGCGCGAAGTCGTCGTCGACCCACCAGCCGTACTCGTAGGTCTCCTGGCCGACGGCCACGGCGAGCAGGAGGTCGGACTCCCCGAGGCCGGACAGCTGCGCGGTGTCCTCCGCCCAGGTGCCGGGGTCGGCGGAGTCGAACGAGGACACGAAGACGGCGTGCACCCCGAGGTCGGCCTCGGCGGCCAGGTCGGCCACCGCGGTCCGGGCCGCCTCCGCCCCGGGACCCAGGGCGGCGACCTCGTCGGTGACCCGGTCGGTCACCTCCAGCGGGGGCTCCGCCGCCGCCGGTCCGGCGACGAGCGACAGCAGCGCCGCCACCCCGACGACGACCACGGGCCTGCGCACACGACCTCCAGGGGGGACCGGGCACCCGACGCCCGGGCAGCGGACTCTACGTGGGCCCCGCCCCGGGGCCGCTCCCGCGAGGCCGCCGGGAGGGCGGCGTCGACCGTCCGGGGGACACCGGCCGGCACGAACGGCTGGACCGTCCCCGCCCGGGACGGCTCAGGAGCGCAGCGGGTGCGCCCGGTCGACCGCCCCCGCCGCGGGGAGTGTGCCCAGCCGCGGGGTCCCCGTCCCCGCCACCCCGACCGCCACCCCCAGCGCGTCGTCGAACCAGTCGACGACGTGCAGGGCACCGAACCGGCCGACCGCCGGCCCGTCGCCCGGGTCGTGTCCGGGGGAGGGGGCGACCTCGGTCCGCCACAGGTCGTCGAGGGTCGCCGCACCCACCTTCACCAGACACTCCTTGCGCACCCAGGAGCGCAGGAACGCCGTCGCCGGGTCGGCGGCCGAGCGCACCCGGTGCCCCTCGGCCGGGGTCAGCGAGTGGGTGGGCACCGCCCGGCCGGCGCCGTGGACCGGAGGGCCCTCGACGTCGACGCCGACCGGGTGCCGGTCCGCGGCGGCGGCGACGGCGCCGCGGGTGTGCGCGAGGCTGACGTGCAGGTCGGGCAGGCCGGCCAGCGACGGCCGGCCGTGGTCGCCCGACCCGCACCCCGGGCACCGCTGCACCAGCTCGAGCGTCGCGAGGGCGCGGCCGGTCACGGCGGCGGCGCAGTACCGGACCAGCAGGTGCGCCGCGGCGTAGGACTCCCGGTCGGCGGGGTGGTGCAGCGCGTCCCGGCGCCGTCGCTCGGCCGCCGTCAGGACGCCGTCGTCGAGGACGTCGAGGACCGCGCGGGCGCGGGCCGCCACCACGAGGGGCCCCTCGGATCCCCGCTGCATCCCGGTGCCCCCGCTGTGCCGACGTCGTGGTCGGGGGCGAGGGTAGGGCACGGAAACGGCGTGATCGAGCGACTCCGCAACGTTACGGATCGCACCACTCAATGCCCGGCCACGTTACGTCCCGGATCCCATCGGTGCTGCTCAGTGACGAGACCGGGCGTGTCGTGACCCATTTCCCTCTCTTCCTTGGGGAATCCGCCGGGCGACATGTTCAGTGGTCGGTCGGATGTCATGTCGGGGGCTGCAGAGAGTGAGTAGATGACAACGCAGAACGAATGGTCGCACGACTTCCGGGACTCCCCCCACCGGGCGGACGTGCACCTCACGGGGAACTTCGCGGTCCCGGCCCCCCTCGACGAGCCGGCCGGCGCCACCGCCTCCGGCTACCGGCTGCACGACAACTTCGTCGCCGAGCTGGGCCAGACGAGCGGCGTCACCCGCCTGAGCCGGTACTTCGAGCGGACCTGCGACGTCCGCCCCTCGGCGACGGCGCTGGAGTGCGAGGGGGAGCGCCTCTCCTACGCCGACCTCGACCAGCGGGCCAACCGCCTGGCCAACCTGCTCAAGAGCCGGGGCGTGGGGTGCGGCGTGCGGGTGGGCATCCTGCTGCACCGCTCCGTCGACACCTACGTCGCGCTGCTGGCCGTCACCAAGACCGAGGCGACGTTCGTCCCCATCGACCCCGAGGCGCCGGCCGACCGGCTGCAGTACATCGCCGAGGACTGCGCGCTGGGCCTGGTCGTGACGCACTCGTCGTTCGCCGCGTCGTGCGCCGCCCTGCCCTGCGAGAGCCTGCTGCTCGACGAGGTGGGCCACGAGCTCGCCGTCCAGTCGAGCGCGCGTCCCGGCACCGAGTCCGACGGCGACCCGGTCTGCTACGTCATCTACACGTCCGGCTCGAGCGGCCGCCCCAAGGGCGTGGAGATCAGCCAGTCGAGCATCTGCAACTTCATCGGCATCGTGCCGTCCCTGTACGGGGTCGAGCCCTCCGACCGCGTCTACCAGGGCATGACGATCGCCTTCGACTTCTCCATCGAGGAGATCTGGCCCACCTGGGCGGTGGGCGCGACGCTCGTCGCCGGGCCCACCGACGGCCGCCGCGTGGGGTCGGGCCTGGCCGACTTCCTCGAGGACCACGAGATCACGATGATCTACTGCGTCCCCACCGTGCTGGCCACCCTCGACCGGCTGCTGCCGGCGATCCGCACGGTGAACGTGGGCGGGGAGGCCTGCCCGCGCGAGCTGGTCGACCGGTGGGGGCCGGGACGCCGGATCCTGAACACCTACGGGCCCACCGAGACGACCGTCACCTGCACCATGGCCGAGCTGCGGCCGGGCAAGCCGGTGACGATCGGGCGCCCGCTGCCCACCTACCGGGTCACCCTGCTCGACGAGGACCGGCGGCCGGTGCCCGCCGGGGAGGTCGGCGAGATCTGCGTCGGCGGTCCGGGCGTGGCCCGCGGCTACGTCAACCGGCCCGACCTCACCGCCGACCGCTTCATCCCCGACCCCCGCGGCATCCCCGGGGAGCGCATCTACCGCACCGGCGACCTCGGCCGCTTCCTCCCCGACGGCGAGATCGAGTACCTCGGGCGGGCCGACAGCGAGGTCAAGGTCCGCGGACACCGGGTCGACCTGCAGGAGATCGAGAGCGTCCTCCTGGAGCACCCCGCGGTGACCGCCGCCGTCGTCACCCTGCTGTCCTCCGCCGACACCGGGGGCGACCTGGCCGGCTACGTCGTCCTGCGCGGGAGCGACACGGCCCGCGCCGACGAGGTCGTCGCCCAGCTGCACGAGCAGGCGGTGCAGCAGCTGCCGCCGTACATGGTGCCGTCCTACCTCGACGTGGTCACCTCGATCCCGATGCTGCCCAGCGGCAAGGCCGACCGCGGCCGGCTCCCGGCGCCCACGCGGCCGCGGCTGATCCGCAGCGGCCCGCAGCACGAGCCCCCGGCCACCCCCGCGGAGGCGTGGATCGCCGGGCTCTGGGAGGAGATGCTCTCCCTGCCCGCCGGCGCGGTCTCCGCCGACGCCGACTTCTTCGAGGCGCTGGGCGGTCACTCCCTGGTGGCCGCGAACGTCGTCTCCGCCATGCGGGAGAGCGACCTGGGCGCCGGGCTGTCCATCCTGGACTTCTACCGGCACCCGACCGTCCGCGGCCTGGCCGCCTTCCTGGAGGACGGCGCGGGCCACCGGCCGGACGACGCCGCGACGCTCGAGCCGCGCGAGCCCCGCCCGGCACCACCGTCCCGCGGCCGCGTCCTGGCCTTCGGGTCGGCGCAGGTGTCGGTCCTCTACGCGATCGTGCTGCTCTTCCTCCTCCCCGTCGCCGTCGCGTACGGCCTCAATGACGGCCAGCCCTCCCTCGCCCTGGTCCTCCAGCTGGCCGTCGCGCTGCCGTCGGCGTACCTGCTCCTGCGCTGGGTCCTCCCGGTCGTCGGCGCCCGGCTGCTCGGCCACGGCCTGCGCGCCGGTGACCACCCGCTGTGGGGCAGCACGCACCTGCGGGTGTGGGCGGTGCAGAAGCTGATGGCCCTCTCCCCGCTGACCGTGCTCAGCGGGTCCCCGTGGGCGGCGACCTACCTGCGCCTGGCCGGCGCCCGGGTCGACGACGAGTGCCACCTCGGCTCGGCGGCCGTCTCCCTGCCGTCGTTCCTGCGCGTCGGCCCCGGGGCGACGATCGGCTACGGCACCCAGCTGCACGGCCACCGCGTCGCCGAGGGCGTGCTCACCCTCGCCCCCGTCACCATCGGCACCGGCGCCGTCGTCGGCTCCGAGAGCGTGCTCGAGTGCGGCTCCGAGGTCGGGGAGAACGCCATCCTCGGCGACCAGTCCCTGCTGCCCTCCGGCCACGTCGTCCCGGCGGGGGAGAGCTGGGCGGGGTCCCCGGCGCGGCCGGCGCCCGAGGCGATCGACCCGGTCGTCGAGCTCATGGCCAGCTGCGCCGACGCCCCCCGCACCTGGTCCCGGGGCCTGCTGGCCGGCTTCGCCGGCGGCGTCGCCCTGCTGGAGCTGGTGCCGTTCCTGGTCCTGCTGCCGGTGGTCACCGTCGTGTGGTGGGCGCTGCTCACCTTCGGCACCGGGGCGGCGTTCCTCGCCAGCGCGCTGTCCGGGCCGCTGTTCGTCCTCGTCTCCTGCGGGCTGCTGCTGGGCGCCCGCCGCCTGGTGCTGGCCGAGACGCCGGAGGGCGTGCACCACCTGCGCTCCCAGCTGGGCGTCGAGAAGTGGCTCGGGGACAAGCTGCTCGAGCAGAGCCTGCTGTTCACCAACACGATGTACTCGACCCTCTACACGCCGCTGTGGCTGCGGGCGCTCGGCACCCGCGTGGGCCCCGGCGCCGAGGTGTCCACCATCGCCAACATCGACCCGGACCTGCTCACCCTCGGCGAGGGCAGCTTCGTGGCCGACATGGCCAGCGTCGGGAGCGCGGTCTACGCCAACGGGCACGTCGCCTTCCGCCGCACCGAGATCGGCTCCCGGGCCTTCGTGGGCAACGCCGCCCTCGTCCCCGCGGGCTCGCGGCTCGGCGAGGGCTCGCTGGTCGGCGTCCGCAGCGTCCCGCCCACGGGCGGGACCGAGCCCGGCACGTCCTGGCTCGGCTCGCCGCCGTTCTACCTGCCCCGCCGGGAGGTCTTCGAGGAGTTCACCGAGGCCCAGACCTACGCGCCCTCGCGGCGGCAGGTCCGCGCCCGGTACGCCATCGAGTTCCTGCGCATCGTGCTGCCGAGCTCCCTGCTCGCCGTCGCGACGTTCGCCACCCTCTACGGCCTGTCCTCGCTGGCGCTGTCGTGGAGCACGGCGGCCACCGTCCTGCTCGCCCCGCTGGTGGCCCTGACCTCCAGCGTCCTGGTGGTGGTCGCGGTGGCCGCGCTCAAGTGGGTCGTCGTGGGCCGCTACCGGCCGCGGGTGCGGCCGCTGTGGAGCGGGTTCGTCCGCCGGACGGAGTTCGTCACCGGCGTCTACGAGGCCGCGGCGGTGCCGGCGCTGCTCACCTTCCTCACCGGCACGCCGCTGCTCGGCCCGGCGCTGCGCCTCTTCGGCTGCCGGGTGGGCCGGCGGACGCTGGTCGACACCACCTACGTCACGGAGTTCGACCTGGTCACCATCGGCGACGACGTCTCGGTGGGCGCCAACGCGTCGCTGCAGACCCACCTGTTCGAGGACCGCGTCATGAAGATGGACCACGTGGTCCTGCGCGACCGCGCCACCATCGGCGACAAGGCCGTCGTCCTGTACGACTCCGTCGTCGAGGAGGACGCCACGCTGGCCGCGATGTCCCTGGCGATGAAGGGCGAGGTGCTGCCGCGGGAGACCACCTGGTGCGGCATCCCCGCCCAGAAGGTCGACCGCGCCCCGGTCGCCGCTCCGTCCCGGCGCGGACGCCGCCTGCCGGCGGGGGCGAGCCGGCGATGACGACGAGTGCCGAGGAGCAGCGGGACCGGGTGACGGCACCCGCCCCGGCGTCCGCCCTGGCGCACGCGTGCGACCCCGCGCCGCCGCCGGGGGACGCCTCGGGCACCCCGGTGACGACGTCGCCGGGCCGGCGGGCCGGGACGCGGCTGATCGGGATCGACGCGGCGCGCGGGGTCGCCCTGCTGGGCATGATCGCCGTCCACGTGATGGACCCGGTCGCCGCCGACGGGCAGAACCCCTCCCTGGCGTGGTCCCTGGCGGCGGGCAAGTCGGCGGCGCTGTTCGCCCTGCTCGCCGGCGTGGGCGTCGCCTTCGCCAGCGGCCGCCGCGAGCGGCCGCGCGGCCGGCTCTGGGCGGCCAACGCGAGCTCCCTCGTCGTCCGGGCGCTGCTCATCGGCGTCGTGGGCCTCGCCCTCGGGGCCGTCGTCCCCGAGGACCTGGCCGCGGTGATCCTGCCGTACTACGCGCTGCTGTTCCTGCTGGCGATCCCGCTGCTGTCGCTGTCGGTCCGCGCCCTCGTCCTGGTCGCCGGCGCCATCGCCCTCGGGATGCCGGTGCTCAGCCACCTGCTGCGGTCGGGCAGCGAGCTGGTGACCGCCCCCAACACGACCTTCGGCCAGCTCGCCTCGGACCCGGCGGGCGTGCTCACCGAGCTGGCGCTCACCGGGACCTACCCCGCGCTGCCGTGGCTGGCCTACCTGTGCGTCGGGCTCGCCGTGGGGCGGGCGGCGCTGTCCTCCCGCCGGACGGTCGTCACGATCACGCTCACCGGGGTCGCCCTCGCGGTGACCGCCCGGGTGGCCTCGTGGGTCCTCCTGGACGTCCTGGGCGGGCGCGCCGACCTCGAGGAGGTGGCGCTGCGGTCGCTGACCGGGGAGCAGTACACGAACCTGCTGGTGTGGGGCCCCACCGGCGTCACCCCGTCGGACTCCCCGTGGTGGCTGGCGACGGTCGCGCCGCACTCCAGCACCCCGCTGGACCTGCTCTTCACCATCGGGGTGGGTCTGGCGGTCCTCGGGGTCTGCCTGCTCGTCGGGCGGATGACGACCGGCCTGCTGCGGCCGCTCGCGGTGGCCGGCAGCATGACGCTGACGCTGTACTCCCTGCACCTGCTGATGCTCAGCTCGCCGTTCATGCCCGACGACGACCTGGCCTCCCTGCTGCTGCAGGTGCTGGTCCTGGTGGCCTTCGCCTTCGCGTGGAGCAGCGCCCACGTCCGCGGCCCGCTCGAGGACCTCGTGGCGCAGGCGACCGGCGCGGTCCGGCGGCGGGTGCTGGCGGGGCGCGGGGAGAGGGCCGGTGCCGGCGCCTGACGGGGACCGGCCTCCGGGCCGAGACCTGGCGCTGGTCTACCGCGGCCGGGCCTCGACCCCGGGGTGCCCGGAGGCGGTGGCGGCCGCGCTGCGGCGCAGCCGCTGGGACCTGGAGGTCCGCTTCGTCGGGCCGCGCGAGGAGCTCGCGCTGGAGCCCGCCGTCCTCGCCGGGGCGCGCCTCTACGCCCAGCCCGGCGGCGGCGGCCTGCTGGCGGCCTACCGCAGGCTCCGGCGCTCGGCGGGGACGGTCCGGGAGTTCGTCCGGTCCGGCGGGGGCTACCTCGGCTTCTGCCTGGGCGGCTACCTCGCCGGCGAGACCCCGGGCTTCGGCCTGCTGCCCGGTGACGCCGACCGGTTCATCTCCTCACCCGGGGCGCGACCGGACCACGACGGCGACGACCTGGTCGACGTCGACTGGGCCGGGCGCCGTCGGCGGGTGTACTTCCAGGACGGTCCGTGGTTCGACCTCGACCCGGCCCGGGGCCCGGCGGAGGTGCTCGCCACCTACGGCAACGGGTTGCCCGCCGCGGTCGTCGCCCCCTTCGGGCACGGTGCGGTCGGCGTCGTCGGGCCGCACCCGGAGGCCACGCCCGACTGGTACACCGACAGCGGGCTGCCCGTGCCGGCCGACGTCCGCGCGGACCTCACCCAGGACCTCGTCGACCGGGTCCTGCAGGCCGCCCGGCCCCGGGGCCGGGCGGCCTGAGCACCCCGCGGCCCCGGGACGGCGGTCAGGAGCCGTCGACCAGCTGCCCCACCGTGCGGCCCAGCCGGCCGTCGAGCCCGTGGCCGACGCCGGCCGGCCACTCGTGCGAGGTGACGACGCCGCGGTCGGCGTAGAAGCGCTCCCCGGCCTGCGCGCCCCAGGAGGCGGTCAGCGGGACGGCGGTGTCGGCGGTGCCGGTGAACCAGTGGCCGCGGACCCCGGCCATGCGGGCGGCGGTCACCGCGGCCCCGCCGTCCGCGGGCGGGCCGCCGCCACCGAAGACCACCCAGCCGCCGCCGAGGCGCAGCAGCTCGGGGTGCCGCGGCACGAGGAAGCGGGTGATCTCCTGCGCGCCGGAGGAGAAGCCGGCCAGCCACACGTCGGTGACCGGGTAGGCGGCCAGCTGGCGCTCGATCAGCTCGGCCAGGAAGTCGGCGTAGGCGGCGGTGTCACCGGTGTGCCAGCACTCGCAGGACTGGTTCGGGCTCTCGACGGCCAGCGTGACCGTGTTGCGGGCGCGGCTGGTCGCGACCAGCCCCGACGGGCCGCCGAGCGCGTAGGAGGAGTCCGGGTTGTCGACGCCGTACTCGCCGGTCCCGTCGACGTAGACGACCAGGCCCACCGGGCGCGTCGGGTCGATCCCCGCGGCGTAGAGGAGGAAGTTGCCGGTCTGCCCGTTGCCGGCCCGGAACGACTGGCGTGGCTGGTCGGTGTACGACCCGCCCGAGCCGCCGGTGGAGCCGCCGGCCGCGGGCGCTGCCGCGGCGGCGCCCGCCGGGGCGCCCGACGAGCGGGACGCCGTCGGGGCGGTGCCGCTGCGGCCGGTGCCGGCGGCCGCGGCGGTCCGCTGGTCCTCGGCCACCTCCTCGGCCACCTCCTCGCCCCGGTCCTCGCCCGTCTCCTCGTCCGCCGTGTCCGGCGCCGGCGCGTCCCCGGCCGGCGGCTCGACGACCTCGGTGGACTCGGTGGGCTCGGTCGCCGGGGTCTCGACCGGGGCCGGGACCGTCGCCTCGACCGGGACCTCCGCCGGCGGAGTCGGCGCGGGCGCCGGGACGGTGCTGCTCGGGGCGGCGTCGGCGAGCGGGGCCGGCGACGCGGTCCCCGCCTGGCTGCTCGCGTCGGCGGCACCCGACGGGGCGGCGGCGCCGAGCTGCAGGCCGACGGGGTCGCAGGCGGCGGTGGCCAGGCAGACGAGAGCCGCGGCCGCGAGCACGCCGGCCCGACGGCCGGCTGCGGAGAGGGAACTGCGCACGGGTGGGGAAGCCTCCGGACGTCCGCCAGTGACGACGGACCGTGATTGCACTGTGACGCTACGAGGCTGACAGATCAACTCCGTGCCGACCAGAGCGGGTTGGGTCACACCCGCCCCGTCCGCACCACCCGCCCCACGGGCCGCGGTGAGCCTGCCGACGACCGGTGCTGCGTTCGTCGACCGTCCCGCGTGTCGCGCGCTTCGGGGATGATCGGGGAGAGATCCGGTCGGAGCCACCCGGTGGCCAGCTCGCGAGGACGGGGATGCGCGGAGGTCGTCGGTGGTCCACGGTCGTCCTGGCGTGGTCGGTGGTGCTGGCGAGCGGGTGCACCGCGGCGGCCCCGGACACGCAGGAGGAGCCCGGCGCCCCGGGGCCCGCGCTCGCCGAGCCCCGGCCCGACCGCCCGGTGGTCGACCTGCGCTTCGACGTCGCCGAGGACCTCGCCTCGGTCGCCGGGCGCGAGGTCGTCGAGTTCACGCCCGACCTGGACACCTGCGAGCTGGTCTTCCGGGCGTGGCCGAACAAGCCCGCCACCGCGGAGGCGGGCAGCTCGCTGACGGTGTCCGGCGTGCGGGTCGCCGGCGGCGACGTCGACGTCCGCGACGTCGCCGCCGGTGCGCCGGAGGACGCGCCCGGCACCCTGGTCGAGGTCCCGCTCGAGGAGTGCGTGGCGGCGGGGGAGACGGTCACCGCCGAGCTGCGCTTCGACGTCGAGCTGGGCGAGGAGGTCGACGAGCGGGTCGGGACCTCCTCCGACGCGGAGGTCGCCTGGTTCGCGACGGCGTTCCCCCTGCTGGCGTGGGAGCGCGGGCGCGGCTGGGAACGCGGGCCCGCCGTGCCGGTCGCCGGGGAGACCGCCGTGAGCGAGGACTTCCGGCTGCGGTCGCTGGAGGTCGCCGCGCCGTCGGGCCTCGAGGTCCTCGGCACCGGGCAGGCGGAGGGGACGGAGGACGGGCCCGACGGGACGACCGTGCACCGCTTCACCGCCCCGGCGGTGCGCGACGTCGCCGTCGCGGTCGGGGACCTGGACGTCACCGAGCGGACGATCGACGGCGTCCGCGTGCGGGTGGGCCTGGACCGGGAGGTGGAGGAGGGCACCGGGGAGGAGTGGCTCGACCAGATCGAGGCGTCCACCGGCGACCTCGTCGAGCTGCTGGGCCCGTTCCCCTACGACGACCTGGAGGTGGTGGTGCTCTCCAGCCAAACGAGCGGCATCGAGTTCCCCGGGGCGATCCAGTTCGGCGACGTCGTCCCGGCCGAGCGGCGCGGGCTGGTGACGCACGAGCTCGCGCACATGTGGTTCTACGGGCTGGTGGGCAACGACCAGGGCGAGCACCCGTGGCTGGACGAGTCGTTCGCGACGTTCGCCCAGGTGGTGGCCGACGACGACGAGCCCTACGCGCACGGCTCGGCGGGGGACGACCCGCCGGTGGGTGGGTCGATGACCTACTGGGCCGCGGAGTTCGACCGCCCCAGCAGCGCGTACTACGACACCGTCTACACCCGCGGCGGCGCCGCGCTGGTGGAGGCCCGCGACCGCGCGGGGCACGACGTCTTCGACGCCGCGCTGGCCCGCTACGTCGCCGAGAACGCCCACACCGTCGCCGAGCCCGAGGACGTCCGCGAGGCGTTCTCCGACCTGCCGGAGGTCCTCGCGGTCCTCCGCGAGGTCGGCGCGCTGCCCTGACCCCCGGGGGTTCCGGGACGGCTACCGGCCGCGGACCAGGGCGACCGCGCGGCGGTGGTCGAGCGCGGCGCCGGCGGCGAAGGCGTCGGTGAAGGCATCGGTGAAGTGGGAGGCGTCGACGGCGTCCGCCACGCGGCCGGCGAGGGCGGCCTCGCCCGGCCGCGCCGACGGCCAGGCCCGCAGCCCCGCCCGCCGGCGCAGCCCGTCGGCCGCGCCGAGGGCCGTCGCGGCGCGGCGGGCGTCGCCCCTGGCCAGCGCGAGCCCGGCGGCGGCGACCAGGGCGAAGGTCAGCGTCAGGGTGCTCACCTCGGCGTCCTCGCCCCCGTCCACCGACGCGACCAGCAGCGCCTGCGCCTCGTCGAGGTCGCCGGACCGCACCGCCAGGGTGGCCAGCTGGGTGCGGGCCGTCGCCGTCAGCCACTCGTTGTCCAGCCGCCCACCGTGCTCGTCGACCTCCGCGAGGTGGGCGCGGGCGGCGTCGTCCCGGTCCAGCGCCATCTCCAGCATGCCGACGGTCAGGGCGGCGAACGCGGCGAAGGGCTCGTTCTGGCGGCGCAGGCCCTCCAGGGCCGACGACGCGATCCGCAGCGCGCCGTCGAGGTCGCCGGTGATCGGGAGGATCCACGAGACGGCCAGCTGCGCGGAGTCGACCAGGTACGGGTCGTCGAAGCGGCCCTCCAGGGCGCGCAACCCGTCGACGGCGGTGAGCGCACGGTCGTCGTCGCCGACCTCGACCGCGGTGACGGCCGAGGTGAGCAGCAGCTCGGCCCGGCCCCGGTCGTCCAGTGCCGCGGCGCGCAGCTGGACCTCGTCGATCCACGCCCGGCCCTCGGGCATGCGCCCCCGCATCTGCCAGAACAGCCAGAGGATGCGGAAGACGTGGGGGAGCGGCGTGATGTCGTGCGCGAGGAACCAGCGGATGGCGACCCGGAGGTTCTCCTCCTCGGTGCGCAGGCGGGCGGCCCACTCGCCCTGGTGCTCGGTGGGCCAGTCGGCGTGCTCCACCAGCCCGACGACGTACTCGGCGTGGCGGCGGGCCACGCCGTCGGCGTCCGGGCTGCCGGCGAGGCGCTCGGCGGCGAGCTCCCGCACCGCCGCCAGCATGCGGAACCGGGGACCGGCGTCGGTGAGGTCGATGGTCACCAGGCTGTTCCGGGCGAGCGCGTCGAGCAGGTCCAGCGCGGTGTCCTCCGGCAGGCCGGAGACGTGCGCGGCGGCCTCGGCGCTCCAGCCCCCGGCGAAGACCGACAGGGTCGCCAGCATCCGGCGCTCGGCGTCGGTCAGCAGGCCGACGCTCCACTCGACGGCCGCGCGGAGGGTGCGCTGGCGCTCGGGCAGGTCGACCGGCCCGGACCCCAGCGCGTCGAGGCGCGTGCCGAGCCGCGCGAGCAGCGCGTCGGGGGGCAGCAGGCGGGTGCGCGCCGCCGCCAGCTCGATGGCCAGCGGCAGCCCGTCGAGGCGCCGGCAGATCTCGGCCACCGCCGGCGCGTTGTCCTCGGTGAGCGCGAAGTCGTAGCGGACCGCGCGGGCCCGGTCGACGAACAGCCGGACGGCGGGGAGCGCGGCCAGCTCCTCCGTCGTCGGCAGACGGGAGGGCTCCGGCACCGTCAGCGGCCCCACCGCGTACTCCCGCTCGGCCCGCAGCCGCAGGGCGGTGCGGCTGGTGGCCAGGATCGTGAGGCCGGGGCAGCGCGCCAGCAGGCCGTCGAGATCGGCGGCGACGGCCACGACCTGTTCGAGGTTGTCCAGGACGAGCAGGGTCGGCGCCTCCGCGAGGTGCTCGGCCAGCGCCTCCAGGGGCGGGCGCGCGGCGTCGGGCGGGAGGCCGAGGACGGCGGAGACGCGCGGCAGCACCCGCGCCGGGTCGTCGACGGAGGCCAGCGGCACGAACACCGCCCCGCGCGGGTAGCCGGCCTGCACCCGCTCGGCCACGGCGATCGCCAGCCGGGTCTTGCCCACCCCGCCCGGGCCGGTGAGCGTCACCAGCCGCGCCTCGGGGGAGGCCAGCAGCGCCGTGACGGCGGCGATGTCCTGCTCGCGTCCGATCAGCGACGTCGACGTCAGCGGCAGGGTCCGCGTCGCCGGCCGGTCCGCGGGCGGGGATCCCGGGGAGGGGGCGCCGGTGCGCTCCGCCGTCGCGAACCGCTCGCTCAGCAGCAGCGCGAGGTCGTCGCGGACCAGCCGGGCCAGCTCCCGGGGGGTGCGGAACGGCCGGTAGGAGTCGGTCCCCTGCGACTGGAGCTCGCCGATCATGGCCGTCAGCCGGGCCTCCCGCTCGGGGGCCGGCTCCTTGACGTAGAGCAGCCGGGGCATCGAGCCCGACAGCCGGAACTCGTCCTCCAGGCCCGAGACGTCCATGTCGGGTCCGATCCAGCCGTACCGCTGCCAGTACAGGCCGATGAAGACGTCGGACTGCGCCAGGTAGGCCCGGTACAGCTCACGGGGCGGGTGCGGCCGGGCCCCGAGCTCGAACATCACCGGGGTCAGCCGCAGCGCCGTGACGGCCCGCGCCACCGCGGCGCGCTCCCCGGCGAGCTCGGTGAGGGTGGAGCTCACGAACACCCGCAGCCGCTGGTCGGGCGTCCGGATCGGGACCGTCGCCTGCTCCTGCACCGTCATGCGTCCTCCTCGGGGAGGGGCGCCGTCGGCGTCCGGCGGTCCGGCGGCGTGGGGACAGCGTCCCGACCGCGACCCGGCCTGGGTAGGGGCTTCCGGCCGGTCCCGGGCCTGCCGGGAGACGGGTGCGGCTCAGCGGGCCTCGCGCGCGTCCTGCTCCCCGAGCAGCTGGGCGACCGCCTCCCCGGTGTCGAGCACGTGCTGCCGGGCGAGCCGGCCGGCCTCCGCCGCGTCCCCGCGGCCGACGAGGTCGGCGAGCTGCTCGTGCAGCGAGACCCAGTCGCTGCCGAGGTCGCCGGCGACCATGTGGAAGTAGAAGCGGGCGCGCTTGTGCAGCTCCGTCGAGAGGGTGCCCAGCACCTCGTTGCGGGACGCCGTCCGCATCGCCGCGTAGAAGTCCGAGCCCGACCGCTCCAGGGCCTCGTCGTCCCCGAGCTCCAGCAGCCGCCGGCTGCGGTCGACCACGCGGCGCAGCGCCTCCAGGTCGGCCGGCGTGCGGCGCTGGGCGGCCCACTCGGCGATGGCCCCCTCGATCACGGCCCGGGCCTCGAAGAGCGCGGTCAGCTCCTCTCCCGACCGCTCGCGCACGTAGGCGCCGTAGCGCGGGCGGATGTCGACCCAGCCGGCCTCGTGCAGGGAGCGCATGGCCTCCCGCACCGGGATCCGGCTCACGCCGTACTGCGCCGCCAGGCGGTCGGTGTGCAGGCGCTCGCCGGGGGCGAAGACGCCCTGGATGATGGCGTCCTCGAGGATCTCGTGGATCCGGGCCGGCAGCGTGCCGGAGTCGAGGGACGCGAGTGCTGGGTGGCCGTGCTGCGGCGTCGACGTGCTCGTGGTCACGGTGGTGCCCCCTTGGTTCCAGAACGATTCTGCCTGACCGGACGGACGGCGCGGGATCACCGGCCGGAGCGCGCCGATCATCGTTCCGCCGCTCGCGACCCGGCCAGGACCCGCGCGTAGTTCACCGGATCGGTGACGCCCTCGGTGAGCACCAGCAGCACCGAGGCCGACGCGTCCAGGCCGAGGGCGGCCGACTCCTCCGGCCGCAGGCACAGCAGCCCGCCGAGAGCGGCCGCGGCCGACTCGCCGACGGCGAGGTCGAGTCCCGCGAGGACCCGCATGGCCTCCTCGGCCCACGCGTCGTCGATGGCCACCAGGCCGCGGAAGGTGTCCCGCACGACCGGCAGCGCCAGGGGCGAGGGCAGCCCGCAGTTCAGCCCCGCCATGCTCGAGGTGTGCGGGCCGGGCACCTCCACCGAGGTGCCGGCCGCCACCGAGGCCATGACGCAGGCCGCCGACGTGGGCTCGACGGAGACCAGCGTCGTCCCCCGGGGCCCGTGGTGGTGCGCGGCGGCGGCGGCCAGGCTGCCGACCCCGACCGGGACCACCGCGTGGGTGGGCGGCGCCAGCCCGGCCTCGGCGACCTGGTCGTCGACCTCGGCGAAGACGGTGGCGTACCCGTCGACCACCCAGCCGGGCACGTCCCGGTAGCCCTCCCAGGCGGTGTCGGAGACGACGAGGGTGCGCTCGTCGGCGTACGTGGCCGAGCGGGTCACGGCGTCCTCGTAGCTGCCGTCGACCACCTCGACGCCGGCCCCCTCGCCGGTGATGCCCTCGATGCGCGCCTGCGCCGTCCCCGCGGGCACCAGGACGTGCGCCTCCCAGCCGAGGAGCCGGGCCATCCGCGCGACGGCGCGCCCGTGGTTGCCGTCCGTGGCCGCGACCAGGCGGGTGCCGGCCAGGTCCCCGAGCTGCGACTTCAGCCCGTCGAGGTCAGACCAGGCGCTGACGGGCTCGGCCCGGGCGGCGAGCACGGCGCGGTAGGTGGCCCAGGAGGCGCCCAGGATCTTGTAGGCCGGCAGGCCCATCCGGAGGGTCTCCACCTTCGCCACCACCGACCCGACGCCCAGGCGCTCGGCCAGCGACGGCAGATCGCGCAGCTCGGTGGGCCGGTAGCCGGGCAGCAGGCGGTGGAACTCCCGCGGTCCGGGGGGACCGTCGCCCGCAGGCGGGCGCGGTGGGGGAGCGGGCCACCCGAGCCGGGCGGGTTCGTTCAGCAGCAGCCGGTGCGACACGGTCGCCCTCCTGGTGGGACGGTCACGGGACGGGCGCCTCAGACGGCGCTGTAGCCGCCGTCGACGACCAGGGCCTGGCCGGTGACGTAGGCGGCGCCGGGGGAGGCGAGGAAGAGGACGCTGCCCACGACGTCCTCGGGGACGCCCTGCCGCCGCAGCGGGATGGCGGCCTCCAGCCGGGCCAGCGCGCCGGCGGGGTCGTCCTGGTGGTCCCAGAACGCGTCGTTGAACGGGGTGTCGATCCAGCCCGGGCAGACGGCGTTGACCGTGATCCCCTCCGGTCCGAGCTCGTCGGCCAGCGCGCGCACCAGGTTCAGGACCCCGGCCTTCGAGGCGTGGTAGGCGGGCATGCCCGCGTGTCCGCGCAGGGCCCCGGTCGAGGAGGTGATGACGACGCGGGGGACGGCGGAGGCGCGCAGGTGGGGCAGGGCGGCCTGGGTGAGCAGGAACGGGGCGCGCAGGTTGACCGCCAGCGAGCGGTCCCAGTCCTCGACCGTCCAGTCGGGGAGCGGCCGGGCGAGCAGCAGGCCCGCGTTGGCGAAGACGACGTCCAGCCCGTCGCCGTGCGCGGCGGCCGCGGCCACCGCCTCGGCTGCCGCCCCGGGGTCGGCCAGGTCGGCGACGAAGGGGGCCGCCGGTCCGGGCAGGTCCTCGGCCGCGGTCGCCTTGGCGCCGTCCCCGTCCCGGTCGGCCACCAGGACGGCGTCGCCGCGCTCGCGGAACGCCCGCACCACGGCCCGGCCGATGCCGCGGGCTCCGCCGGCGACCAGCACCGAGACCACGGTCAGCCCTCCAGCCCGGCAGCGGCCAGCCCGGCGAGGGCGCAGGCGCGGTCGACGGCGGCGGCCGCCCCGCTCACACCCACCCCGCCGACCAGGGCGCCGTCGGCGTGGATCGGCAGTCCGCCGGCGAACACCACCAGGCGCCCGCCCAGCGCGGTGGACATGCCCCAGTCCGCGCCGCCGGGCGCGGTGGACCCCGCCCACGTCTCGGTCGGCGCGTCGAGCGCGACCGCGGTGTAGGCCTTGTCGGTGGCCAGCGGGAGGGCGACCAGCTGCGCGCCGTCCATGCGGATGGCGGCGACGAGGTTGCCGCCGGCGTCGACGACCGCGGCTCCCATGGCGGCGCCGCGCCGTTCGGCCTCGGCGCGGACGCCGGCGAGGACGGTGAGCGCCAGGTCCAGGCTGGCGTCGGCCCGCGAACGGGTCCGGGCGGTGAGGGTCACGAGACTGCCTCCGGGGCATCGGGGAGGGCATCGGGGAGGGCATCGGGGAGGGCATCGGGGAGGGCATCGGGGAGGGCACCGGGGAGCCCGGCGGGGTCCTCGAGCCGGTCGGCGACCTCGGCGAGGAAGCCGGCCGCCGGCGCGCCGTCGACGACGCGGTGGTCGCAGGAGAGGGCCAGCTCGAGCCGGCCGTCCACCACCGCGCCGACGGCGAGGACGGCCGCCTGCGGGGGGAGCACGAGGGCGCGGAAGCGGTGCACCCCGTGCGGGCCGAGGTTGGAGATGGTGAAGGTGGTGGAGAAGACGTCGTCGGGGCGCAGCGTGCCCGCGTGGGCCGCCGCGGTGAGCCGGACCCGCTCGGCGGCCAGCTCACCCAGGGTGCGGCGGTCGGCGTCGCGGACGGCCGGGACGACCAGCCCGTCCTCCACCGCCACCGCCAGGCCCACGTGGACCGCCCCGTGCTCGACGATGCCCTCCTCGGTCCAGGAGGCGTTGAGCCGGCGGTGGGCGACCAACCCGGCGGCCGTGGCGGCGGTCAGCGCGTCGCTGAGGGAGAAGCGGCGCCCACCGGCCGCGCGCAGCTGCTGGACCGCCCGGACGTCGACGGTCCGCTCGACGGTGAACTGCGGCACCGCCGCCGAGGCGAGGACGGTGCGCACCACGGCGCGGCGCACCCGGGAGAGCGGCACCAGCCGGTCGGCGACCGCCGGCGCGCCCGCCGCGGTCACTGCAGCCGGGCGATGACGGCGCCGACCTCGGCCGTCTCGCCGGTCTCGACCAGGATCTCGGCGACCACGCCGGACCCGGGGGACTCCACGTCGGCGTCCACCTTGTCCGACTCGACGGTCACCAGCGGCTGGCCCTCGCTGACCTCGTCACCCACGGCCACCAGCCACTCGCCGACGACGGCCTCCTGCATCGTCATCCCCCACTTGGGCAGCACGACGTCCACGGGTCAGCCCTCCAGGGTCTTCTGCACGGCGGCGCGGATCTCCTGCTCGTCGACCAGCACGCGCTTCTCCAGCACGGGGGAGAACGGCACCGGGACGTCCTCCCAGGCCACCCGCTGGGGAGCGCTCTTCAGCGAGCCGAAGGCGGCCTCGCTGACCATCGCGGTGATCTCGCTCGCGACGCCGCAGGTCAGCCGGGCGTTGTCGCACACCACCAGGCGCCCGGTCTTGGCCACCGACGCCAGGATCGTGTCCCGGTCGAGGGGTACCAGGGTGCGCGGGTCCACGACCTCGACGGAGACGCCCTCGGACTCCAGCGCGCGGGCGACCTTGAGCGCCTTGGGCACCAGGGCACCGATGGCGACGACGGTGACGTCGGTGCCGGTCCGCTTCACGTCGGCGACCCCGAACGGGATCGCGTAGGGCTCCTCGGGCACCTCGCCCTTGGTGCCGCCCAGCACGGCGTCCTGGAAGTAGACGACGGGGTTGGGGTCGCGCACCGCCGTGACCATGAGGCCCTTGGCGTCGTAGGGCGTCGACGGCATGACGACCTTCAGCCCGGCGACGTTCATGAGCATCGGGTGCGGGTTCTCGCTGTGCTGGGCCGCGGCGGCGCCGGAGGGGCCGCTCATCGTGAAGTAGACGATGGGCAGCTCGACCTGGCCGCCGGACATGTAGCGCAGCTTCGCCGCCTGGTTGGCCACCTGGTCCATGGCCACGTAGAAGAAGGAACCGACCATCAGGTCCACGACCGGCCGCAGGCCGACCGCGGCCGCGCCGACGCAGGCCCCGACGAACGTGGCCTCGGAGATGGGCGTGTTGCGGACGCGGTCCTCCCCGAACTCCTGGATCAGGCCGCGGGTGGCCCCGATGATCGAGCGGTCGACGTCCTCACCGAGGACGACGACGGTGGGGTCCTCGCGCATGGCGTCGCGCAGGCCCTCCTGCATCGCCTTGATGAAGTACTCGCGGCGCACGGCCGGCGCGGTGGCGGCCGGCGGGGCGCTGGTGGTGGCGGTCATCTCAGATGTCCCCTCGGTCGTCGTCGGCGTGCTGGGCGTAGAGGGCCTGGAGCGCCTCCTCGGCGTCCGGGAACGGGCTGGCCTCGGCGAAGGCCAGCGCCCGCTCGACGGCCTGGGTCTCCTCGGCGTCGACGGCGTCGAGGTCGGCCTCGGTGATGCCGGCGGCCACCAGGTGGCGGCGGTAGGCGGCGATCGGCTCCCTCGCCCGCCAGTGGTCCTGCTCCTCGCGCGGGCGGTAGTCGCCGGCGAAGGCCTCCTCGCCCTCGTTGTGGCCGTGCCAGCGGTAGGTCATGGCCTCGATGAGCGTGGGGCCCTCACCGGCCCGGGCGCGGGCGACGGCCTCGTCCGTGGCCTGCCGCACGGCCAGGACGTCGTTGCCGTCGATCTGGACACCCGGGATGTCCATCGCCCGGCCGCGGTCGGCGATCCGCCCCGCGGTGAGCTTCGAGGTGTGCGTCCACTCGGTGTACTGGTTGTTCTCGCAGACGAAGACGACCGGCAGCTTCCACACCGACGCGAGGTTCATCGACTCGAAGAAGACGCCCTGGTTGGAGGCGCCGTCGCCGAAGAAGGTCGCCGTGACGTTGTCCCGGCCGAGCTGCTTGTCGCCCCACGCCGAGCCGGTGCCGATCGGGATGCCGCCGCCGACGATGCCGTTGGTGCCAATGATGCCGAGCCCGAAGTCGACGATGTGCATCGAGCCGCCCTTGCCGCGGCAGTAGCCGTCGACCTTGCCGAGCAGCTCGGCCATCATCCGGTCGACCTCGGCGCCCTTGGCGATGAGGTGGCCGTGGCCGCGGTGGGTGCTGGTGATGCGGTCGTCGGCGCGCAGCGCCGAGCACACGCCGACCGCCACCGCCTCCTCACCGAGGTAGAGGTGCACGAACCCGGGCAGGCGCCCCCGCTTGAACAGGTAGGCGAGCTTCTCCTCGAAGCGCCGGATGCGCAGCATCAACCGCAGCAGGTGGAGCTGCTCGTCGCGCGGCGGCGGGTCCGCGGCCGGAGCCGGGGCGAGATCGGTCTGGGTCACGGGCTTCTCCACTCGGGACGGGGGATGTGGCCGGACGGGACGCGCGGTGCCGGACGGACGCGGGCCGTCGCACCGGACTGGAGATTGTTTATACAGTATCTCAAGACAGGGCAACAGGGACAGGGGAGGGGACCGCTCATGGGACTGCTCGACGGGCGCGTGGCGCTGGTGACCGGAGGCGCGCGGGGGATCGGCCGGGAGGTGGGGGCGCGACTGGCGGCCGCCGGTGCCGCCGTCGTCCTGGCCGACGTCGCCGAGGGGGCGGTGCGGGAGGCGGCCGCCCACCTGCGGGCCGACGGCGCCCGCGTGGCCGGCGTCGCCGTGGACGTGACCGAGGAGGTGTCGGTGGCCGCCGCGTTCGACGAGGCGGAGGCCGTGCTGGGGGCCGTCGACGTCCTGGTGGCCAACGCCGGGATCCTGGTGCTCGAGCGCGCCCTGGACCTGTCGGCGGCGGACTACCGCCGGGTCCTCGACGTCAACCTCACCGGCACGTTCCTCACCTGTCGCGAGGGGGCGCGGCGGATGGTGCAGGCCGGCCGTGGTGGCCGGATCATCGTCTCCTCCTCCCTGTTCGGCCTGCGGGGAGGGGTCGAGAACACCGCCTACTCGTCGAGCAAGTTCGGCGTGGTGGGGCTGGCGCAGTGCCTGGCCGCCGAGCTGGGGGAGAGCGGCATCACCGTCAACGCGGTGTGCCCCGGCCAGGTCGACACCGTGATGATCCGCGACCTGATCGCCGAGCGCGCCCGCCTGACCGGGTCCTCGCCGGAGGCGGTGGAGCAGGCCATGCTGGCGCGGATCCCCAGCCGGCGGATGGCGCGTCCCGCGGAGGTCGCCGACGCCTACGTCTGGCTGGCCTCCGACATGGCCGGCTACGTCACCGGGCAGTCGATCGTGGTCGACGGCGGCTGGCAGCTCGGCTGACCGCACGGCGTCCGGAGGGTTGACATCCTCCGGGTCGTCATTCGTATTCTTTATACGATCTGCCGTCCCCGCCGAGGAGCGGGGCGGTCGAGAGCCCCACCAGCCCGTCGCGGCCGACGGCCGTCACCCCTGGGTACCGGGGCGTCCGGAGGGAGCACCGATGAGCGAAGCCGTCGCAGCGGACCGCAGCGTCCTCGAGAAGCACCACATCGACGTCGTCGACCCGGCCGACCGGCGGGGGCGGGCGCGGGACCTGTTCTCCGTCTGGTTCTCCGCGAACCTCAACATCGGCGGTGCCGTCTTCGGCGCCCTCGCCGTGGCCCTGGGCAACAACGTCTTCTGGTCGCTGGTCGTCGTGGTCCTCGGCAACGTCCTCGGTGGGACGTTCATGGCCCTGCACTCCGTCCAGGGCGCCCGGCTCGGGGTCCCCCAGCTGATCCAGAGCCGCGGCCAGTTCGGCTTCTACGGCGCGCTGCTGCCCGTGGTGCTGGCGGCGCTCCTCTACGCCGGCTTCTTCACGCTCACCGCGGTCATCAGCGGCCAGGCGCTGGCCGCGGCCGCGCCCGCCGTGTCGGTCAACCAGGGCGTCCTCGTCAGCGTGGCGATCAGCCTGCTGTTGGCACTGCTCGGCTACCGGGCCATCCACCTGACGGCGAAGTGGGCGGTGTGGCCCCTGGCAGCCGCCGTCGTCGTCGTCACCGTCGTCACCGCCGTGACCGTCGCCCGGGAGGGGGTCGTCCTCACCGTCTCCGGGTTCGCCCCCGGCCCGTTCTTCGGCGCCCTGGGGATCATCGCGACGTTCCTGCTGACCTACGCGCCCTACGTCTCGGACTACTCCCGCTACCTGCCGGTCGACACCCCGGCCCGCGCGGCGTTCACCGCGACCTTCGCGGGCGCGGTCCTCGCCTCGGTCTGGTCGGAGCTGCTGGGTGTCTTCCTCGCCGCCCAGGTCGTCGGCACCGACACCTTCCAGGCGGTCGGGGAGGTCCTCGGAGGCGGGGCGCTGGCCGCGGTCGTCCTCCTGGTCACCGCGGCGGCCATCGCGGGCAACAACGCCCTCAACCTGTACGGCAGCATGCTGAACCTGATCACCGCGGCCTCGTCGTTCCGGACGTTCCGCCCGTCGGTCGGCCTGCGGATCGCCATGCTGCTGCCCACCCTGCTGCTCGGCACCTTCCTGGCGCTGCAGGCGTCGGCGGACTTCTACGCGCAGGTGGGCAACTTCCTGTCCTTCCTGACGCTGGGCTTCGTGCCGTGGGGGGCGATCAACCTGCTCGACTTCTACCTGGTGCGGCGCGGGGAGTACGACGTGCGCGGGTTCTTCGACCGGCGCGGCCGCTACTACCGGGACCCGGCCACCTGGACCTTCGCGGGGTTCAACGTCCCCGCCCTCGTCGCCTACGCCGTGGGCGTCGCGGCGGCCGTGCCCTTCGTCGCCAACGGGTGGTACACCGGCCCGGCCGCCGCGGCGCTGGGCGACGCGGACCTGTCCTGGATCCCCGGCCTGCTGGTCTCCTCCGCCGTCTACCTCGTGCTGGTGCGCCTGTGCACCTCCCGGACAGCGGGGCGCGGGTACGCGGGCGACCCGTCGCGGTCGCCGGCCCCGCCGTCCGTCCGCGCCGGGCACAGCCGGTGACCGGGAGCCGGGCGCGGCGGCTCTTCGTGCTCACCTTCGGTGCCGAGCTGATCCCCAAGTCACTGTCGGTCGCCGGGGACCCGGACACGCTCTTCTGGGCGCCGATCACCGGGGCCCTCGTCGAGACCGACGACGGCTGGGTCCTCTTCGACTCGGGCATGCGCCGGGCCAACCACGACGCCCGCCGGGTCGACGAGACCTACCGGGGCGGCCGCGACACCCCGGAGCGGGGAGCCGTCCCCCCGGTCTTCCCGGCCGATCCCGGGCCGGGGCGGTGGACGTGGGGGCGGGACGGCGAACCGCTGCGGGCCGCGCTGTCCGACGTGGGCCTCACCGTCGGCGACCTCGGGCTGGCGGTCATCAGCCACCTGCACTGGGACCACGCGGGAGGGATCGGGCTGCTCGCCGCCGCCGGCGTCCCCGTGGCGCTGCACGAGGACGAGATCGCCTTCGCCCGCTCCGGGGCACCCCGCTTCGAGGAGGGCTTCGACCGGGCGGACTGGGCGCCGCTGGGGGACGGCTGGGTGTCCCTGAGCGGCGACACCGAGGTCGCGCCGGGGGTCACCGCGCTGTCCACGCCGGGCCACACGCCCGGGCACGTGTCGCTGCGGGTCGACCTCCCGCAGACCGGCACGTGGCTCTTCCCGTCCGACGCGGCCGAACTCGCCCAGAACTGGATCGACCGGCGGGGGTGCGGCTCCACCAGCGGCTCCACCCCCGAGCTCGCGCGCGCGTCGATGGACAGGCTCGTCTCGCTGGCGGCCGCCACGGACGCGCGGGTCGTCTGCGGGCACGACCCCGTCGTCACCAGGGTCGCGGAGCACCCGCCCGGCGGGCACCGCTGAGGCCGGCGCCCGGCGCGGACGGCGGACGGGGTGCGGCGGCGGACCGCGGCGTTCCCTTGACACCTCGCTAATACCGTATAAAGAATCAGACAGCGACTGTGATCCGGGTCTCACCGGGACACCCACCCGTCGAGCCCCGTCACCGGATCCCCGACCGAGGAGACACCCCATGAGGAACACCCGGATCTTCGTCCTGACCGCGGCGGCGGCGCTGCTCGCCACCGGGTGCAGCGGCGGTGAACGGCAGAACGCGGTCGCCGCCCAGGCCGAGGAGGGCGTGGCCGACGAGGCGGCGGGCTCCTGCTCCGACGTCGGGGAGCAGTACCCCGACCTGGAGGGGCAGACCCTGACCATCGGCTCGACCCCGGGCCTGAACTACTACAACCTCGTCGACGAGTCGCGGCCCGACGAGGTGATCGGCCTGGAGCCGGACCTGATGCGCGCGGTCTCCGAGTGCCTCGGCTTCGAGTACACGTACCAGAAGACCGACTTCAACGGCCTGATCCCGGCGCTGCAGTCCGACCGGATCGACCTGATCACCTCGGGCATGTACGCCACCGAGGAGCGGGCCCAGGAGGTCTCCTTCGTCACGTACATGAACGCCTCGCAGTCGGCCGTGGTGCAGCAGGGCAACCCCTCCGACATCGGCGGCCTGGAGGACCTGTGCGGGACCACGGTCGCCCAGGTCGTCGGCACCGTCGAGGTCGAGCTGGCCGCCCAGCAGAACGAGCAGTGCCTGGCCGGCGGGCAGCCGGCCATCGAGACGCTGGACTTCACCACCAACAACCAGATGGTGAGCGCCCTGACCGACCAGCGGGCCGACGTCTTCCTGACCGACACCGGTGTGGCCGCCTACCTGGCCGACGAGTTCGACGGCCTCGAGGTCGGCTTCGACCTGGTGTCGGACTTCCGGTTCGGGATCGGCGTCGGCAAGGACAACGAGGAGCTGCTCAACGGCATCCACGACGCCCTCGTCGCGATGCACGAGGACGACCAGGTCGTCGCCATCGCCGAGGAGTGGGGCTTCTCCGCCGACGCCGTCATCGACCCGGAGATCGTCCAGTGACCCGGTGACCTCCGAGCGGGGGCCCCGAGCACACCCATCCGAACGGACTGAGAGACCGACATGGCCGACTTCTGGTACTACCTGAGACTGCCTGCCCTCTGGGAGGGCGCCTGGGTCGCCGTCCAGATCGCCGCCCTGGCGATGACCGGAGCACTCGTGCTGGGGCTCCTGCTCGCGCTCATGCGCGAGTCCAAGCACGCCTGGCTGCGCTGGCCGGCCGCCTTCTACGTGTGGTTCATGCGGGGGACGCCGCTGCTGCTGCAGCTGGTCTTCTTCTACGTGATGTTCCCGGCGATCGGCGTGCCGCTCTCGTCGTTCTGGACCGCGGTCATCGGCTTCGCGCTGAACGAGGCGGCCTTCGCCGGCGAGATCATCCGGGGTGGCATCCGGTCGGTCGGCCCGAGCCAGGTCGTCGCGGCGCACTCGCTGGGCATGGGGCCGGTGCTCACCCTCCGCCGGATCGTGCTGCCCCAGGCGCTGCGGGCCATCGTGCCGGCGCTCGGGAACAACACCATCTCCCTGCTCAAGGCCACGTCGCTCGCCTCCGTCATCGCCGTCGAGGAGCTGACCCTCGTCGCGCAGACCTTCGTGTCGCAGACCTTCCAGTTCTTCCCCATCTTCGGCGCCGCGGCGGCGATCTACCTGCTCATCACGACCGCGCTGAGCATCGTCCAGAACATGCTGGAGCGCCGGTACTCCCTCGACCGGGAGGTCACCGAGCGCAACGGCGTGATGGCCCGGATGCTGGGGATCCGCGGCCGGCGCCGGGGTGGCGAGATGGACGGCGGGTCCGGCCCGGACGCCCCGCTCACCGGCGGTCCCGGTGCCCCTGCCGGCGCGAACGACGCCGCCGCCACCGACGAGGCGGCCGTCGCCGAGGCCCGGGCGCACCGGGGGGTCACCGCGGTCATCGCCCAGCAGAGCCTCGCCGAGGCCGGCAGCGAGGAGGTCGTCACCGCCCGCGGCGTCCGCAAGTCCTACGGCGACCGGGAGATCCTCAGCGGCGTCGACCTCACGGTGCGGCGCGGCGAGGTGGTCGTCCTCATGGGACCGAGCGGGTCGGGCAAGAGCACGTTCCTCCGCCTGGTCAACCACCTGGAGTCCGTCGACGGGGGCGAGATCCTCGTGGAGGGCGAGCACGTCGGGTACCGCCGGGTCGACGGTGCGCTCAAGCCGTCCGACCGGCTGGACCGGGCGCGGGCCAAGGCGCGGATCGGCTTCGTGTTCCAGCACTTCAACCTGTTCGACCACCTGCCGGTGATCGACAACGTGACCATCGCGCCCGTCGAGGTGTTCGGCGAGAAGCCGGAGACGGCCCGGGCGACGGCGCTCGGACTGCTCGCCGACGTCGGCCTCGACCGGCACGTCCACCACCTCCCGCACCGGCTCTCCGGTGGCCAGCAGCAGCGGGTGGCCATCGCCCGGGCGCTGGCGATCACCCCGCGGCTCATGCTGTTCGACGAGCCGACCTCCGCCCTGGACCCGGAGCTGGTCGGCGAGGTGCTGTCGGTCATGCGCCGGCTGGCCGACGCCGGGATGACGATGATCGTCGTCACCCACGAGGTCCGCTTCGCCCGCGAGGTGGCCGACAAGGTCGTGTTCATGGACGGCGGGCGCGTCGTCGAGGAGGGCACGCCGGCGGAGGTCCTGGAGAACCCCCGCGAGGAGCGGACCCGGAAGTTCCTCAACATGGTCGCCCGCGCCGACGCCTGACCCCCGAGGAGATCCCGACCATGACCACCCACGGCGTCCGGGCCGACTGGCTCGAGGACTACCACCGCGACGGCTACGTCGTCCTCCGCGGGGCGTTCAGCCCCGCGGAGGTCGCCGCCGTCAACGCCGAGGCGGTCCGGCTCTGCCGCGCCGACTGGGGCACGGTGGACTTCGACCCCGACACCGTCGCCGAGCGGGACCCCGGCGCTCCCGCCGGGACGGCCGGCCCCGCCGGCCGGTACCCCGACGACGACGCCTCCGACGACGCCTCCGACGACGCCGACGACGAGGTGCTGCGGCGCTACCTGTGCCTGCACTTCCCGCACAAGGCCTCCCCGCTGCTGCGGGACACGCTGGCGCACCCGGTGCTGGTCGACGCGCTGACCCGGGTCATCGGCCCGGACGTCAAGTCGATGCAGTCGATGCTCTTCCTCAAGTCCGAGGGCAAGCCGGGACAGGCCTGGCACCAGGACGAGCTGTTCATCCCGACCCGGGACCGGTCGCTCACGGCGGCCTGGATCGCCCTGGACGACGCCCGCGTCGACAACGGCTGCCTCTGGGCGCTGCCCGGGTCGCACCGCGCCGGGGTGCTCTACCCCGACCGCGAGCACGACGACCCCCGCTACGACTGCACCGTCGAGGCCTTCGACTTCCCCTACCGGGACGAGGACGCGGTGCCGCTGGAGGTCGACGCCGGCGACGTCGTCCTGTTCGACGGCTACCTGCTGCACAAGTCGCTGCCCAACACGGCCCGCCGGGGGACCCGCCGCGCCCTGGTGCACCACTACATGAGCGCGCAGTCGCTGCTGCCGTGGTTCCACCGGCCCGGCGTGCACCTGGGCAAGACCGACCACCGGGACGTCGTCCTGGTGGCCGGTACCGACCCCTACCGCTGGAAGGGCTACGAGGACCTCTTCGCCGCCGAGGTGCGCCCCGACCGCGAGGGCGGCTGCCGACGCTGACCGGGGCGCACCGGTCAGGCCGGCAGCCGCGGGTTGAGCTCCCCGCCGACGGGGTCCCCGGGAGCGTGGCCGGGCAGCCACGTGGCCAGGTCGGCGGCCTGGTCGCGGTTGGCGGGCTCGGCCACCCGCACGCCGTCGGCCACGTAGATGACCGTCATGACCTCGCGCAGGACGGCGCTGGTGTTGGGGCGGGCGCGGTGCAGCGTCCAGCCGAGGTGGAAGGTCGCGTCGCCGGCGCGCACCGGGCCGTGCTCCACCACCGGGTACTCCCCCCGGGACAGCAGCTCGGTGAAGAAGTCGTCGGAGGCGTCGGAGATGACGTGCTCGCCGAGCGCGCGGCGGCGGTGCGAGCCGCTGGCGAAGGACAGCCCGCCCATGTCCTCGGCGACGTCGACCAGCGGCATCCACATGGTGACGGTCAGGTCGGTGTCGAACGGCCAGTACAGCGCGTCCTGGTGCCAGGGCGTCGGGCCGCCGCCGGCCTCCTTGTACAGCGCCTGGTCGTGGTAGAGCCGCACCGCGTCGGCGCCGAGCAGGCGGGCGGCGACCCCGGCGAACCGCGCCGCGGTGACGAACCGGGCCACCCCGGCGTCCTGCCGCCACAGGTTCGGCACCTGCAGGAACGCCCGGCCGTAGGTGTCGCGCTCCTCGAGCGGCCGGGTCTCGGTGGCGTGCCGGCGGGTCGCCTCGGAAACCACCTCCCGGTACGGGGCCACCTCCTCGGGCGAGGCCAGTCCGCGCACCAGGACGTGCCCGTCCCGCGCGAACGCGGCCGCGGTGTCGTCGTCGACGGGGTGCGGGCTGCGCAGGTCGGGCAGCTGCGCGGTGGGCAGGGTCATCTCGGCTCCTCGGGGCTGCGGGGGGACGCGGCGGACGCCGTCGCGGGAGGGACGCTAGGGACGGCACCGCCGACCGGCCGGGAACGCCGTGGCGCCCCGTGCACCGGGTGGTAGGGGGCCGCGCGTGGACACCGGGCGGGCGCAGGTCAGCCACCGCGCCGCGCCGCCGGGGCGGCTGGGCCGGGTGCGCAACGCGGGCCGGATCGAGGGCGGGCGCGGGATCCCCCTGCCGGGCCTGCGCCGCTTCGACGGGTACGCGCTGATGCTGGTGTTCGGCGGGGGCGGCCGGTACCGCGACCGGGAGCACGACCTGCTCCTGGTCCCGGGCGACCTGGTCGAGGTGCTGCCCGGCCGCCCGCACTGGTACGGGTGCACCGGGCCCGGCCGGTGGGACGAGGTGCACCTGGTGTTCGAGGGGCCGGTCTTCGACCTGTGCCTGCAGCAGGGGCTGCTGGGTGCCGGCCGGCCGGTGCACCGGCTCGCGCCGGTGGAGTGGTGGCTGTCCCGGCTGGACGGGTTCCGCACCCGGCGCCCCCCGCTGGGCGCCGCCGGGGTCGACGACGAGGTCTGCGACGTGCTGCGGCTGCTCGCCGAGCTCGCCGCCCGCCGGTCCGGCCCCGCGGCCGACGGCGGCCCCGGCGGGTGGCTGGCCCGGTCCCGGGCCCGGCTCGCGGCCGACCTGTCCGAGCCGCTGGCGCTCGCGGACGTGGCCGCCGAGGTGGGCCTGGGGTACGAGTCGTGGCGCAAGCGCTTCCAGGCAGAGACCGGGGTCCCCCCGGCCCGCTACCGGGCGCAGCGGCGGATCGAGGCGGCGGCGGAGCTGCTGCGCCGCACGTCGCTGGGCAACCGCGAGATCGCCGCCAGCCTCGGCTTCAGCGACGAGCACCACCTCGCCCGGCGGTTCCGGGCGGCCACCGGGCGGACCACAGGCGCGTTCCGGCGGGAGTCCGGCGGGTGACGGAGGTCAGCCCCCGGTCACCTCGGTGAAGCGGAGCGTGACGATCTGGAAGGGCCGCACCTCCAACTCCACCGCGTCCCCGGCGTCCCCGGCGTCCCCGGCGTCCCCGGCGTCCCCGGCGGAGGTGCGGACCGCCCGGGGCGCCACCGCCCGCTCCAGCAGATCGGTCTCGACCACCCCCGAGCAGCCGAACCCGGGCAGGAGCCGGGTGCGGGTCCGGCGCCCCAGGGCCTCGTAGAGCCGGACGACGACGTCGCCGGACCCGTCCTCGGCGGCCTTGACCGCCTCGACCAGCACGCCCGGGTCCTCGACGCGGACCAGCGGGGCCACCGGCCGGGCGCCGGTCCGGTGCCGCACCGGCTGGTTGAGCCGCTGGCCCTCGGCCACGGCGCCGGCCAGGTCGGTGCCGCACACCAGGGACACCGCCAGGCGGTGCCGCCCCTGGTCGGCCTCCGGGTCGGGGAACCGCGGCGCGCGCAGCAGCGACAGCCGGACCACGGTGGCCGCCGGCCCGTGCCGGTCGGCCCGCTCCCGCCGGATGCCGTGGCCGTAGGTCGAGTCGTTGGCGACGGCCACCCCGAAGCCGGGTTCCCCGACGTGCACCCAGCGGTGCGCGCAGGTCTCGAAGCGCGCGGCGTCCCAGGAGGTGTTCTCGTGCGTCGGCCGGTACACGTGGCCGAACTGGATCTCCGAGGCCGCCCGCTCCGCGTGCACGTCCACCGGGAACTCCAGCGTCAGCAGGCTGCGCCGCTCGTGCCAGTCGACGTCGAGGTGCAGGTCGACCGCGCGCGCCCCGGCGCGCAGCACGGTCTCCTGCCGGACGGTGCTGCTGCCGGTGCTCCTCACGACCTCCACGACGACCGCCTCGTCGTCGGCACGGGTCAGCGCCACGCCGTCGGCCGCCGTCAGGTCCCGGACGCGCCGGTCGACGCTGCGGTCGAGGTCCCAGGCCTCGTACCGGGCCGGCCGGTCGTCGTGCAGCCGCAGCAGGCCGGCGGCCCGCCCCGCCGGGACCAGCTCCCGGTCGAGGGCCAGGTCGCGCACGGAGGTCAGCAGCCCCCGCCCGTCGACCTCGACCCGCAGGACCCCGTTGTCCAGGACCCAGCCGCCGCCGGGGCGCTCGGCCGCGGTGACCGGCGCGGCGGCGTCCGGCTCGGCGGTCGCGACGGACAGGGCCGGGACGCCGGCGAGCGGCACCGGCGCGGAGTTGACCGCCAGGACGACGTCGCCGGTCCCCGTCAGGGCGGCCAGCGACCGCTCGACGACCGCCTCGAGGGCGTCGCGGACGCGGGCGTACCCGGCCTCCGCCTCGCGGTGCACCCAGGCGATCGAGCTGCCCGGCAGGACGTCGTGGAACTGCTGGAGGAGCACGGTGCGCCACGCCTCCTCCAGCTCGCGGGCGGGGTAGGGGATCCCGGCGCGGACCATCGCCGTGGTCGCCCACAGCTCCGCGGCGCGCAGCAGGTGCTCGCTGCGGCGGTTGCCCTGCTTGGTGCGCAGCTGGGAGGTGTAGACGCCCCGGTGGGTCTCCAGGTAGAGCTCGCCGGACCACACCGCCGGCTCGGGCAGCTCGGCCTCGGCCTCGGTGAAGAAGTCGGCGACGGTGCCCAGGCGCACGCGCGGTGAGCCCTCCAGGTCGGCCGTGCGCCGGGCCCGCGCGAGCATCTCCCGGGTCGGCCCGCCGCCGCCGTCGCCGTGCCCGAAGGGCACCAGGGAGGTGCTGCCGTGCCCGGCCTCGCGGTAGTGGCGCTGGGCGCGGGCGAGCTCGGCGGCGGTCAGCTCGGCGCTGTAGGTGTCCACCGGCGGGCAGTGGGTGAACAGCCGCGTGCCGTCGATGCCCTCCCACAGGAACGTCGAGTGCGGCAGCCGGTTCGTGTCGTTCCACGACGGCTTCTGGGTGAGGAACCAGCGGGCGCCCGCGGCCGTGGCGACCTGGGGGAGCGCCGCGCTGTAGCCGAAGGAGTCGGGCAGCCACACGTCCCCGGGCTCGATGCCGAGCTCGGTGAGGAACCACCGCCTGCCCATCACGAACTGGCGGGCCAGGGCCTCCGAGCCCGGCATGTTGGTGTCCGCCTCCACCCACATCCCGCCCACCGGTACGAACCGGCCCTCGGCGGCCCGGGCGGCCATCCGCTCCCAGAGCACCGGGGAGTGCTCCTGCACCCACGCCCACTGCTGGGCCGACGAGCAGGAGAACACCAGGTCCTCGTGCCGGTCGAGGAGGTCGAGCACGTTGGCGAACGTGCGCGCGCACTTGCGGACCGTCTCCCGGACCGGCCACAGCCAGGCGGAGTCGATGTGGGCGTGGCCGGTGGCGAGGACGCGGTGGGCGCTGGCGTGCGCCGGCCGGGCCAGCGCCGGGGCCAGCGCGGCGCGGGCGTCGGCCGCCGTCCCGTGCACGTCGTCCGGGTCGAGCCGGTCCACCGCCCGCTGCAGGGCGCTCAGCAGCTCGGCCCGGCGCGGGAGGTCGGCCGGGATCTCGTCGGCCAGGCCGGCCAGCACCTCGACGTCGTGCAGCAGCTCCGCGACCTCGACGGCGCGCACCGCGACGTCGGCCCGGCGCAGGACGTGGAGCGGCTCGGGCGGCGCGGTGGCGAGGTCGCCGTAGGGCGTCGGGTGCCACGACCAGGTCTCGGTGACCACGGGGTTGGCGGCCGCCTCCAGGTAGACGTCGACCCGCCCGTCGGCGTCCTCGACGGGCAGCCAGCGGCTGCGTGGCTGGACCGCCTTCAGCACCGACCCGTCCGGCCGGTGGGCCAGTCCCTCCGCCTGCCCGTCGGGCATCCCGGCCCGGAAGCCGAGGTCGACCACGACCTCCACGGCCTCGCCGCGCGACCACCAGGCCCCGGGCACCTCCCCGGTGAGGTGGAACCAGACGGTGCTCCAGGGGCGCCCCCACGGGGTGCCCACGCCGACGGGCTCGTACCGCTGCCGGCGGGCCTCGGCGAAGGGCACCGGCTCGCCGGGCGCGGGCCAGGCGGCCACGTCCAGGGGCCGCCGCTCCCGGTACAGGTTCGGCAGCAGCAGCTCCTCGACGACGCGGGCCAGGCGCCCGCGGTCGGTGGCCTCGGAGTCGTGCACGGTCTGTCCTCCGTGGTGGTCGACGGTCCGGTGCGGCGGGTCCCCTCACCCCGCGCGGGAGCGGCGGCGCCACCCGCTCGGCGACGTCCCCAGCACCCGGGTGAAGGTGCGTCCCAGCTGGGCGGAGGAGGAGAAGCCGACCTCGGCGGCCACCTCCGCCACCGAGCGGTCCGTCGTCCGCAGCAGCTCCGCGGCGCGCTCCACGCGGCGTTCGAGGAGGTAGCTGTAGGGCGGCTGGCCCACCTCGGCGGTGAACAGCTCGGCGAGGCGGGCGCGGGACACCGCGCAGGCGGCCGCCAGCTCGGCGAGCCGCCAGGGGCGGTCGTAGGCGTCGTCGAGGAGCCGGCGGGCCCGCGCGACCACCGGCGAGCGCGGCACGCGCGGGCGGGCCGCGCCGTTCCCGAGCAGGCAGCGCGCGGCCTCCACCACCAGCAGGTCGAGGGCGGCCTCCAGCGCGATCTCGCCGTGGTCGCGGTGCTCGGTGACCTCCCGGACCAGCGTGCGGAGGGGAGCGGTGAGCGACGCGCCGCCGGGCGTCCAGAGGGTGCGGGCCGGCCAGAGGCCGGCCAGCGCCGGACGGCGGCGACCGACCGCCTCGGCGTCGAAGGCGGCGTAGGCGAAGTGGTGCCGCCCGCCGCTGCGCGCGCGGGGCACCGTGCGGTGGCGGGTGCCCGGCGGGACGGCGACCAGCCAGCCGGGCGCCAGCTGCAGGTCCTGCCCGCCGACCTCCCACCGCGAGGCGCCGTGCAGCTGCAGGAACAGCTCCCAGCCCCGGTGCTCGTGGTCGGCCACGGCGAACCGGTCGCCGACCCAGTTCTCCCCGGCGTGCAGCAGCCCGCTCGGCTCGCCGTCGGTCTCGGCGTGCACTCCGGTCTCGGTGCCGCGCGGCAGCCACAGCCGCCAGCCGGCGCCGTCCCCGCGGGGGGCCGGAGCATCCGGCACGGACGCCGGACGATCGCGCACACCCGGCGCGGGCCGGCTGCCTAGCGTCGGTCCCATGACCACCTCACCGACCGCGTCCGACGTCCGACTGCCCACCGACGACGAGATCGCCGCCTACGTCCGCGACGGCGTCGTCGTCGTCCGCGGGCTGGTGCCCGCCGGCGTGCTCGACGCGGCCGAGCGCGGCATGGCCCGCTTCTACGCCGGCGACGTCGACGCCCCGTTCCCCGGCCGCACCCGCTACGACTCCTGCGACTGGCGTCCCGAGCACGGGGACGGGCTGCGCAAGAACGACTACACCTCCCGCACGGTCACCGAGCTGGCCACGCTGGTCGAGTGGCCCGGCATCGGCGCCTTCGCCGCCGCCCTGGCCGGCGTGCCGGCCATCCGGCTGTTCCACGACCAGCTGCTGTACAAGCCCGGCAGCCTGGGCGACGACAGCGGCAACGTCGGCTGGCACACCGACCGCCAGTACTGGCAGTCGTGCACCAGCGAGCAGATGCTCACCTGCTGGGTGCCCTTCTCCGACTGCACCGAGGCGGTGGGCGGGATCGCCTTCGTCCCGGGCAGCCACCGCTGGCCCGAGCAGCGGGGCCTGGACTTCTTCGCGTCCGACCTGGCCGCCCAGCAGGCCGCCATGGCCGCCGCCGGTCACGAGGTCCGCGTGGTCGTGCCCGACCTGCGGCGCGGCGACGTCACGTTCCACCACTGCCGGACGGTGCACGGCAGCGGCCCCAACCGCACCGCGGACCCCCGTCGCTCGATGGCGATCCACCTGCAGCCCGCGGACAACCGGCGGGTTGCCGACCCGGCGGCCTACCACCGCAACGACGAGCTCGTCCGGGTCGTCGACGGCCGGCCGGACTACACCGACCCGCGGATCTGCCCGGTCCTCTGGCCGGTCAGCGGGTGAGCAGCACACGCGCGCCCGACCCGGCGTCCACGGGGACGGCGACGCCGCCGGGGACCGCGCGTGGCGGGCCGGCGCCGGTGGCCCGGGTGAACGGTCCGGCGCCGAGCACCACCAGCTCCACGGGGACGTCGACCGGGCCCACGGTCACCTCCACGGCGTCGCCGTCGGAGCGGTGGGCCACCCGGGTCCGGCCCGCACCGGTGTCGACCTCGTACTCGCCCTCGGAGGACGGCGCCGCCAGCAGCAGGGTCAGCGGGCCGTCGACCTGCTCGTCGACGTGCTGGCGGACCGGTCCCAGGGGCAGCACGGTGTCGCCGCGCACCCACATCGGGACGACGTCCAGCGGCGCGTCCACGGTCCGGAAACCGCCGCCGTCGGTGACCTCGCCGGTGAACGGCGCCACCCACGTGCCCGGCGGCAGGTACACGCGGCGGGAGCGGGCGCCCTCCTCGAGCACGGGGGCGACGAGCAGGCGGTCGCCGAGCAGGTACTGGTCGTCGACGCCGGCGCTCCCCGGGTCCTCGGGGAACTCCAGCAGCAGCGGCCGCACGACGGGCAGGCTGGTGCGCCCGGCGGCCACCGACTCGGTCCACAGGTAGGGCAGCAGCCGGTACCGCAGCTCGACGAACCGGCGCACCACCGCCTCGACCTCCTCGCCGAACTCCCACGGCTCGCGGGGCGGGGTCCCGTGGGCCCGCGCGTGCGAGGAGAGCAGGCCCAGCTGCGCCCAGCGGACGTAGAGCTCCCCGTCGGGCAGGCCCGAGAACCCGCCGATGTCGTGGGCGTAGAAGGGGAAGCCGGACAGGCCCATCGACAGCGTGGCGCGCAGCACGCACGGCAGGTCCTCGAACCGGGCCACGCCGTCGCCGGACCAGTGCACCGGGTACCGCTGCGAGCCCGCCCAGCCGGCCCGCGCCCAGAGCACCGCCTCGCCCTCGCCGCGCGCGGCGACCGAGGCGTCCCAGACCGCCCGCTGGTAGAGCAGCGGGTAGAGGTTGCGCGCGGCGGTGGGCGAGGCGCCGGCGTAGCGGGCCTGCGGGGGAGCGCCCTCGCCGTAGTCGACCTTGATGGCGGCCACGCCCGCGGCGAACAGCGCCGCGAGCTTGCCCTGGTACCAGGCGACCGCCTCGGGGTCGGTGAAGTCGACGAAGCCGGCGTCCTCGCCGTAGCCCCCGGCGTAGGTGTAGGTGTGCCCGCTGCTGCGCCGGGCCAGGTACCCGCCCTCGACGCCCTCGTCGAACAGCGGGGAGGCGACGTTGTAGTTGGGCCACTGCCACAGCGAGACCCGGAAGCCCTGCTCGGCGAGCCGGGCGCACATGCCGGCCGGGTCGGGGAAGCGCTCGGGGGAGAACGCCAGGTCGCAGGTGTAGTCCTTCGCGAACCAGCCGGTGTCGACGTGGATGACGTCGCAGGGGATCCGGTGCTCGCGCAGCCGCGCCGCCACCTCCTCGACCTCCTCCTGCGAGGAGTAGGTGATCCGCGACATCCACAGCCCCAGGCTCCACCGCGGCGGCACGGCCGGGGCGCCGGTCAGGGCGGTGTAGCGGGGGAGCGCCTCGCGCGCGGTCCGCGCCGCGACGACGAACAGGTCGAGCTCGGCGGTGTCCTCGGCGACCACCGAGAGGGCCGAGTGCTCGAGGTCGCCGACCCGGAAGGCCAGCGGCTGGGTCGTGTGGACGAACAACCCGTAGCCGCGGCTGCTCCAGTACCAGGGGACCTGCTTGTAGGCCGCGGGGCTGGCGTTGGAGAAGGCCTCCTGGATCCACAGCCGCTGGCTCGTGCCGACCCTGTCGAAGCGGCCGAAGCCCTCGCCGAACCCGTGCACCCGCTCGTCGTGGCGCAGGTCGAAGGAGGCGAAGGCCGCCGTCCGGTCGCCGTCGCGGGTGCAACCGAGGGGATAGGCGTACCGGTGGAGGAAAAGCCACCGCTGCTCGGCGGGGCTCCACTGCCGCTCGGGCCGGCGCAACCCGGGGATGTCGACCGGCTTCGTGCCCCACAGCAGCGCCCCGCCGCGGTCGCGCACCTCCAGCCGCCACGGCTCGCGCACGACGACGACGTCGACCGCCGCGGTGCTCAGCACGAGCCGGTCGGCCTCCTCGCGGACCTCCAGGGGGACCTCGGCGTCGGGGTGCCCGGTGAGCACCGGTGAGGGCGGCTCGGCGTCGGGGAGCCCGTCGGGCAGGTACCGGACGCGCACCACGTGCGGTGTCCAGACGTCGAGCCGCACCGTCACGTCCCGGCCGGGGACGGGCGGGGAGAGGACGGTCTCGGCGACGGTGCCGTAGTAGTCCTGCAGCTCGGGCTCGTGCCGGTCGGTGCCGCACCGCAGCGTCAGCCCCCGCGGGTCGGCCTGCGCGTCCAGCAGGCGGGCGACCAGCTCGACCGGCCGGGGCGCGCCCAGGAAGGGCGCCAGCTCGTAGGTGCGGGCCATGGACGGACCTCCCTCATCGGTGCTGGATAAGATATACAGGACGACGGCACCGAGTGAGGAGGGGACGTGGACAGGACCGACGCGGAGCAGCCGTGGTGGCGGGAGGCCGTCGTCTACGAGGTCTACGTCCGCAGCTTCGCCGACGGCGACGGGGACGGGGTCGGCGACCTGGCCGGCGCCCGCGCCCGCCTGCCGCACCTCGCCGACCTGGGGGTCGACGCGGTGTGGCTGACGCCGTTCTACCGCTCGCCCATGGCCGACGGCGGCTACGACGTGGCCGACCACTGCGACGTCGACCCGCTCTTCGGGGACCTCGCCGACCTCGACGCCCTCCTCGCCGACGCCCACTCCCTGGGCCTGCGGGTGCTGGTGGACGTCGTGCCGAACCACAGCTCCGTCGAGCACCCGTGGTTCGCCGAGGCGCGCGCGGCCGCCCCGGGCAGCGCGGCGCGGGCGCGCTACGTGTTCCGCCCCGGCCGTGGCGCCGCGGGGGAGCTACCGCCCAACAACTGGCGGTCGGACTTCGGCGGGCCGGCGTGGACGCGGTTGCCCGACGGCGCGTGGTACCTGCACCTGTTCGCCCCGGAGCAGGCCGACTTCGACTGGTCGCACCCCGACGTCGGCCGGCACTTCGAGCACGTCCTGCGCTTCTGGCTCGACCGCGGGGTCGACGGCTTCCGGATCGACGTCGCCCACGGGCTGGTCAAGGACCCGGACCTCCCCGACGCGCCGGACTCACCGGACCGGCCCGGCGGGCTGTACCTGCCCCAGGGCCCGCAGTGGGACCAGCCCGGCGTCCACGACGTGTACCGGGCCTGGCGGCGCCTGCTGGAGGAGTACCCCGGGGAGCGCGCGGCCATCGGCGAGGCCTGGGTCGCCGACGCCGCGGCCATGAGCCGCTACGTCCGCCCGGACGAGCTGCACCAGGTCTTCGACTTCGCCTTCCTGCAGGCGCCCTGGGACGCGGCCGCCCTGCGCGCGGCCGTGACCCGGTCCCTGGCGGCCGTCCGCGAGGTCGGCGCACCGGCGACCTGGGTGCTCAACAACCACGACGTGGCCCGGACGCCGACCCGCCTCGGCGGGGGAGCGGCCGGCCTGCGGCGCGCCCGGGCGGCCGCCCTGCTCGTGCTCGCGCTGCCCGGCTCGGCGTACCTCTACCAGGGCGAGGAGCTCGGGCTGCCCGACGTCGACCTCCCCGACGACGCGCTGCGCGACCCGGTGTGGGAGCGCTCCGGGCACACCCGCCGCGGCCGGGACGGCTGCCGCGTGCCGCTGCCCTGGTCGCGCTCCGGCCCGTCGTTCGGCTTCGGGTCCGGCGCGCCGCCCTGGCTGCCCGTGCCGGACGGGTGGGGGGAGTGCTCGGTCGAGGCGCAGACGGGGCGGGACGGCAGCACGCTGGAGCTGTACCGCAGCGCGCTCGCCCTGCGCCGGCGGCACCTGGTGCCGGCCGGCCCCGGGATCGAGTGGGTCGACGCCGGCGACGACGTCCTCGCGCTGCGCCGGGGCGACGTGCTGTGCGTCGTGAACCTGGGCGCCGGGCAGCTGCCCGACCCGGCGGGCGCGCGGCTGCTGCTGTCCAGCGAGCGCACCCCGGGCGGGCCCGACACGGCGGCCTGGTGGGAGCTGACGTGACCGACCGCCGGACCACCGCCGACGGGACCGGGGGCGCGGTGGCCACCGCCCACCCGCTGGCCACCGGTGCCGCGATCTCCGCGCTCGCCGACGGCGGCAGCGCGGTCGACGCCGCCGTCTGCGCCCAGGCGGTGCTGTGCGTCACCTCGCCCCACGCGTGCGGCGTCGGCGGGGACGTGCTGGCGCTGGTCTGCGAGCCGTGCGGGCGGGTGCGCGCGGTCAACGGCACGGGCCGGTCGGCGGCCGGCTCCGACACCGCGCTGCACACGCAGGGCGGGGCCAGCGTCACGGTGCCCGGGATCGTCGACGGGTGGGCCCGGCTGCACGAGCGCTGGGGGCGCCTGCCGTGGCGGCGCGTGCTCGCCCCCGCGCTGACCCTCGCCGCCGACGGCGTCGCGGTCGACGACGACCTGGCGCGCGCCGCGGAGGTACACCGGCCCCGGCTGGAGCGGGGCGGCGGTGCGGGCTGGTCGCTGCTGCAGCGGCCGGCGCACTGGCGGCAGCCGGAGCTCGCGGAGCTGCTGGAGCGCCTCGCGGTGCGGGGCGCGCCGGCGTTCTACGGCGGTGAGGTGGCCGCGGCGCTCGCGGCCGCCGTGCGCGCCGACGGCGGGTGGCTCGCCGAGGAGGACCTCGCCGCCCACCGGACGCGGGTCGGCCGGCCGGTGTCGGTGGCCTGGCACGGCGGGACCGTGCACGTCCAGCCGCCCTCCAGCCAGGGGGTCCTCCTGGCGCTCGCCCTCGACGCGGTGGAGCGACGGCTCCCGGCCGCCGCGGCCGCCCTGCTCGGTGGACCGGGCCGCGACCACGTGCTGGTCGAGGTGACCCAGGCGGCCTTCGCCCACCGGGACGCGTGCGCGGACCCCGCGGCGGTGCTGGCCGCCGACGTGACCCTCGACGCCGAGCGCGCGTCGGGCCGCGGCGGGCCGAGGGCCTACCTGCACACCGCGGGCGTCGCCGTCGCCGACGCGGACGGGCTGGTCGTCAGCTCGCTGGTGAGCGTCTTCGACGACTTCGGCGCCGGCACCTTCGTGCCGCGCTTCGGCTTCGCGCTCAACAACCGCGCCGGCGGGTTCACCGCCGGCGCCAACCGGCCCCGGCCCGCGGCGTTCCCGGTGCACACCCTGGCGCCGGCCCTGCACGTCGGGCCCGAGGGCGCGCTCGGCCTGGCCACCCCCGGCGCGGACGGGCAGGTGCAGACCCTGCTGCAGGTGCTCGCCCGCCGCCGCTACGACGGCGCCTCCGTGGCCGGGGCCGTCGCGGCGCCCCGCTGGCGCGGCGAGGACGGCGCCCTGCTCCTCGAGGAGGGCCACCCCGCCGCCGACGACCTCCGCGCCCGGGGCCACCGCGTCGTCCCCCTGCCGCCGGGCGACGACCGCTTCGGCGCCGTCGTGGCCGTCTCCGCGGCGCCCGGAGCCGGCACCTCGGCCGTCGCCGACTGGCGACGGCGCACCACCGCCGCCGCACTCTGACGACCCGTTCCGGAGGAACCGTGCCCGTGCCCACGATCGAGGAGCTGCGCTCCGCCGTCGAGCGCGACCGGGAGGACCTGGTCGGCTACTGCGCCGACCTCGTCGCCGCCCCCAGCGTCAACCCGCCGGGGGACACCCGTGGCGTGGCCGGGGTGGTGACGTCCTGGCTGGCCGGGCGCGGCATCGGCTCCCGGCTGGAGGCCTGCGAGCCCACGATGCCGTCGGTGGTCACCGAGCTCGACAGCGGGCGCCCGGGCCCGCACCTTGTGCTCAACGTCCACCTCGACACCATGCCCCCCGGCGTCCTGGCCGAGTGGACCGTGCCGGTCTCCGAGCTGACCCGCCGGGACGGCCGGCTCTACGGGCTGGGCATGGGCAACATGAAGGGGGCGGTCGCGGCCATGTCCTGGGCGCTGGCCACCCTCCGCGACAGCGCCGACGCGTGGTCGGGCCGGGTGACGTTCACCGCCGTCGCCGACGAGGTCGTGTTCGGGGACAACGGCGCAGCGTTCCTGCTCCGCACCCACCCCGCGTTCCTGGGCGACGCCCTGCTGTGCGGCGAGGGACCCGGCTTCCGGCGGGTGGCGGTCGCCGAGAAGGGGGTCCTCTGGCTCCGCGTCGAGGTCCGCGCCGAGGGCGGGCACTCCTCGGCCGTGCGGCCGGGACGCTCGGCCGCCGCGGTCGTCGCCGAGTGCGTCCGCCGGCTCGACGCGCTCACCGGGCGGGCGGTGGTCCCGCCGCCCGGCCTCGCCGAGGTCGCGCGCGAGGGGGACCCCGGGGTGCTGCTCTCGGTCAACGTCGGCCGGGTCGAGGCCGGCACCTTCGTCGGCCAGATCGCCACCTCGGCCTCCGCCGAGGTGGACCTCCGGCTGCCCCCGGGCCTCGGCGCCGACGAGGCCGAGGACCTGGTGCGCGAGCTGCTCGCCGACCTCCCCGGGACGACGGTGGACCGGATGAAGGGCTGGGACGCGAACGGGACGGCGGTCGGGTCCCCGTTCGTGCAGCACTTCGCCACCGCCGTCCGCCGGCTGCGGGGCACCGAGCCCGAGTACGCCGTCCGGCTGCCGGCCAGTGACGCGAGCCGGTGGCGGTCGCAGGGCGTGCCGGCCATCTGCTACGGGCCGCAGCCGACGCTGTCGGCCGGGGTGGACGACCACGCCGAGGAGCAGGAGGTGCTCGACGCCGCGGTGCTCTACGCCGCGACCGCGCTGGCCTTCCTGCAGCCGGGGCCGACGTCGGCCGCGCGACCGTAGGGGCACCGCCGGTGTCGGTCGCCGACCTGCTCGTCGTCGCCGTGGTCGCCCTGCTGGCCGGGGGCGTCAACTCGGTCGCGGGCGGCGGGTCGCTGATCCTCTTCCCGACGCTGGTCGGGCTGGGCCTGGACCCGGTCGCGGCGAACGTCACCAACTCGGTGGCGCAGTGGCCGGGCTACCTCGGCGGGGTCGCCGGCTTCCGCCGGGAGTACACCGGCCAGCGCGATCGCCTGGTCCGCCTCGGGGTGGTGGCGCTCCTCGGCGGCACGACCGGCAGCGTCCTGCTGCTGACGACGCCGTCGGAGGCGTTCGACGTCGTCGTGCCGGTGCTCGTGCTGCTCGCCAGCCTCCTCGTGGGGTGCCAGCCGCTGCTGAACCGGCGCCTGCGGCGCACCGAGGACCAGGCTCCCCGCCGGGACCCGGCCTGGCTGTACGTCCTGCTGTTCCTCGCCACCGTCTACGGCGGGTACTTCGGCGGCGCGCTGGGCGTGATCCTCGTCGGGGTGCTCGGCCTCGCGCTGCACCGGCTGCGGCTGGCCAACGCGCTGAAGTCGGCGCTGTCCGCGGTCACCGCGACCGTCAGCCTCCTCGTCTTCGCGGTCTTCGGCGACGTGCACTGGGGCGTGGTCGCGGTGGCCGCCCCGGCCAGCCTGGCCGGCGGCTTCCTGGGCGCCCACGTCGCCGGCCGCATCCCGACGACGCCGCTGCGGGTGTTCATCGTCTGCTTCGGTGTCGCCGTCTCGGCGTACCTGTTCACCCGGATCTGAGGAGCGGCTCTCGCCGGGTCCCGCGGCGGGGAGGAGGGTCTAGGCTCGGTCCCTGCGTCCTCCGCGGTGGGGAGGGACCGGCCGGGTGCACCCCGGCCGGCGGTCCCGCCGGCCGAGCACCCGGGGAGTCCCCGATGCACCTGAGCCGAACGGTCGTGACCCGCCAGCACGTCGTGGACCTGCTGCGGCGCGTGCACCTCCCCCCGGAGCAGGAGGCCCGCCTGCTCGCCCTGCCCTACCCGGTCGACTTCGCCGTCGCGGCGGCGGCCTTCGAGTCGGCCGGCGTCACCCTGGACACGCTGACCGACCGGATGGGCGGCAGCCCCTGACCGCGGCCGGTACGCCGCCCCGGCGGCCGTCGCCGGCGTCCACCCCGCCTCGCCGAGCCGGCGAGCGGGCCCGCACGACGCGTCGGGCGACGCGCGCCCGACCGGGGAGGAGTCCGTCATGACCTCGGTGTCCGAGCGGGAGGCGCAGGAGATCCGGGCGGCCAACGCCTCCGGCGCCACCCCGGTCGTCCTCGTCCACGGCCTGTGGCTGCTCCCGAGCAGCTGGGCGCCCTGGGTGGAGTTCCTCCAGGCCGCCGGTCACCCGACCCTGACGCCGGACTGGCCGGACGACCCCGAGACGGTGGAGCAGGCCCGGGCGGACCCGGACGTCCTCGCCCGGAAGTCCCTGCGGCAGATCGCCGACCACACCGCCGAGGTCGTCGGGGCCCTGGACCGGCGGCCGGTGGTCATGGGGCACTCGACCGGGGGGCTGCTGGCGCAGGTGCTCGCCGGCCGGGGCCTGTCGGCGGTCACCGTGGCGATCGACCCCGGGGTGTTCCGCGGCGTCCTCCCCCTCCCGGTCTCCGTGCTCCGGGGGGTCGGCCCGTTCCTGGTCGATCCGCGCACCCGCAGCCGCGCGATCACGCTGACGTTCGACCAGTTCCGCTACGGCTGGGCGAACGCGCTCGACGAGGACGAGGCGAGGGAGCTCTACGACCGCCACCACGTCGCCGGCTCCGGGCTCGCGCTCGTCCAGATGGCCAACGCCAACCTCAACCCGTGGACGCAGGCCAGGGTCGACACCAGGAACCCCGACCGCGGGCCGCTGCTGATCATCGACGGGGAGCGGGACCACACGGTGCCGTGGGCGATCGCGCACGCGGCCTACCAGCGGCAGCGGCACAACCCCGCCGTGACCGAGATCGTGGAGGTCCCCGGCCGGGGGCACTCCCTCACGATCGACTCCGGCTGGCGCGACGTCGCCCGGACGGCGCTCGACTTCGTCGAGCGGGCCCTGCAGGGCGACGGGGAGCGGGACCGGCCGCGATCCCTCCGGACGCGGCGGTCGGGTGCCGCGGGGACGACGCCGGCAGGACCACCCGGCTGACCCCCCCGGCGGCAGGCCGTCCGTGCGCCCCCGGACACGCCCGCCTCGGGTCCCGCGCCCGTGGGTCGACCAGGGGCATCCCCGGGCGCGAGCAGCGGTTCCGGGCGCGACCGTGGCGTCGGGGGCCACCGCACTCCGACACCGGGAGACGAGATGGGGACCTACACCACGAAGGACGGCGTGGACATCTTCTTCAAGGACTGGGGCGCCGGTCAGCCGGTGGTGTTCAGCCACGGCTGGCCGCTGACCGCCGACGCCTGGGACCCGCAGCTGGACCTGGTCGCCTCGGCCGGGTACCGGGCGATCGCCCACGACCGGCGCGGCGGCGGGCGCTCCTCCCAGCCCTGGGAGGGCAACGACCTGAGCACCTACGCCGACGACCTGGCCGGGCTGATCGAGCACCTGGACCTGCACGACGTGGTGCTGGTCGGGCACTCCACCGGCGGGGGAGAGGTCACCCGCTACATGGGCCGGCACGGCACCGCCCGGGTGGCCAAGGCCGTGCTGCTGGGCGCCATCCCCCCGCTGATGCTGCAGACCGACGCCAACCCCGAGGGCCTGCCGCGGTCGGTGTTCGACGGGCTGCGGGCCGGGGTGGCCGGCGACCGCTCGCAGTTCTACCGCGACCTGTCGGCGTCCTTCTACGGCGCCAACCGGGAGGGGGCCACCGTCTCGCAGGGCAAGCGGGACGAGTTCTGGCTGCAGTGCATGACGGTGGGCTACAAGGGCGCCTACGACTGCATCGCGGCGTTCTCCGAGACCGACCTGACCGAGGACCTCAAGGCCATCGACGTCCCCACCTTCATCGCCCACGGCGACGACGACCAGATCGTGCCGATCGTGGCGGCGGCCCGGAAGTCGATCGAGCTGGTGCCCACCGCGACGCTGAAGGTCTACCCGGGCGCCCCGCACGGGCTCCACGGCGCCTACGAGCAGGAGTTCAACGCCGACCTGCTGGCCTTCCTCGCCGGCGACGGGCCGACCGGCCGCTCCTGAGCCCCGGGTCGGGCGGACCGCCACTCTCCGGGTGGTCCGAGCGGCCCTGCGGGACGTCGTCCCTCAGGCCAACGGGCCCTCGCCGCGGGTGAGCGCGAGCAGCAGGTCGCGGGTGGTGGCCAGCTCGTCGCGGCTCAGCGGCCCCTCGAAGAGGGGGGCGATCGACACCCCGTCGCACGCCCGGAGCACCACGACCACCCGCTGGGGGTCGACGCCGTCCTCGGCCAGGGACTCGTTCCAGTGCCGGTACCGGTCCTGCGACCGCCGGGCGGCCTCGGGGAACGAGCCGAGCGTGGCCAGCAGGGTGGCCAGCTCCACCGCCTCCTCCCGCCGCTCGAGGTCGTCGAACGTGGCGTGCACGTAGGCGCGCAGCCGGCGCCCGGGAGCGGCGTCGTCGGGGTCGACCCGGTCCTCGACGGCCCGGGTGAACTGCTCGAAGAGGTCGTCGGCCAGCGCCCCGAGCAGCTCGTCCTTGCTCCGGAAGTGGTGCATGAGGCCGCCCTTGGAGACGCCGGCCTCCCGGGCGACCGTGTCGAGGCTGACGCCGGCACCGTGCACGACCACCGAGCGCGCGGCGGCGTCGAGCAGCGCGCGGCGGGTCCGGGCGGCGTCGCGCAGCGGTCCCGGCACGGTTCCCTCCTCGGACGGTCCAGAGCGGGACCAGGGTGCCGCACGGGCCGCCGGGCGGACCGGCGACCTCCCGCTCGGCCGGGACCGGGTGCCCACCGTCACCGTACCTAACAAACCGTCTGGTCGGTACGCTGTCCGGCATGAGCAGCACCGCCCCACCGTCCGCCGCGGTCCCGGTCGCCCGGGAGGAGGAGCTCCGCCCGGCCGGGGCCCGCGAGTGGGCGGCGCTGGCGGTGCTCGTCCTCGCCGTGGTGCTGCTGGCCGTCGACGGCACCGTGCTCGCCCTCGCGGTCCCCGCCCTCTCCGCGGCCCTGCAGCCCACCGCGGGGCAGCTGCTGTGGATCGGCGACGTCTACGGCTTCGCGCTGGCCGGGCTGCTGGTGCTCATGGGCGGGCTCGCCGACCGCTTCGGCCGCAAGCGGGTGCTGCTCGTCGGCACCGCGGCGTTCGGCGCCGCCTCCGCCGTCGCGGCGTTCGCGCCGGACCCGGCGACCCTGGTCGCCGCCCGGGCGGCGCTGGGCGTCGCCGCGGCGACCCTCATGCCCTCGACGCTGTCGCTGATCCGCAACCTGTTCCCGGTCGCCCGGCAGCGGACCCGCGCCATCGCGGTGTGGAGCGCCGCGGCCTCCGGCGGTGCCGTGCTCGGCCCGCTGGTGGGCGGGGTGCTGCTCGAGCACTTCTGGTGGGGCTCGGTCTTCCTCGTCAACCTGCCCGTCGTGGCCGTGCTGCTGGTCGGGGGGTGGCTGCTGCTGCCGGAGTCGCGCGACCCGCGGCCCGGGCGGCTCGACGTCCTCGGCGCCGTCCAGTCGGTGGTCGCCGTCCTGGCCGTGGTGTTCGCGGTCAAGGAGGTCGCCGGCTCCGGCCCGACGCCGGTCGCGGGCGCGGCGGCGCTGGCCGGGGTGCTGGCCGCGGTGCTGTTCGTCCGGCGGCAGCGGCGGATCCCGTCGCCGCTGGTCGACCTCGGGCTCTTCGCCCACCGCGCGTTCTCCGGCGCCCTGGCCGGCCAGCTGATCGCGCTGTTCGCGCTCATGGGGCTGCTGTACTTCTTCTCCCAGTACCTGCAGCTGGTGCGCGGGCACACCGCGCTGGAGGCCGGGGTGCGGGAGCTGCCGCTGACGCTGGCCTCCCTCGGCGTGCTCGTCGTGGTCGGGCCGCTGGTCGCGCGGGCGGGGTTGGGCCGGGCGATCGGCCTCGGGCTGGGCCTGTCGGCGGTCGGCATGCTGGCCCTCGCCGGCGCCGCGTCGCTGCCCGGCTACGCGGGGCTGGCCGTCGCGCTGCTGGTGCTCGGTGCCGGGTTCGGGCTGGCGTTCACGCTGAGCACCGACGCCGCCGTCGGCGCGGTGCCCCCGCACCGCGCCGGGACGGCGTCGGCGCTGTCGGAGACCTCCTACGAGCTCGGCGCCGCGCTCGGGATCGCCCTCCTCGGGTCGCTGCAGACCGTGCTCTACCGCGCGCAGCTGCCCCCGGACGTCGGCGGGGCGGCGCGGGAGTCGCTGGCGCGGGCCGGGGAGGCGCTCGACGGCGAGGCGCTCGCCGCGGCCCGGGAGGCGTTCACCTGGGCCGTGCAGGTCGCCTCGCTCGGCGCCGCCGTTCTGCTGGCGGTGGCGGCGGGGACGGCCTGGCGGGTGATCCCCTCGACCCGGTCGCGCGCACCGCACGCCTGAGGCCGCACCACGGACCGGGTCCCGCCCGTCGGCTCCTGTCGCCCCGGGCGCGTCGAGTCGCGGCAGTCGTCCCGGAGCGTTTCCCTGGAGCTGCGCCTGTGTAAAAGGTCACGTTCGACCCTTGTTCCCTTGTTGACTCTCTGGTTCCCTCATGCGAAGTCGGTCTCGAATGACGCAACAGAGATGGGGATCGTCATGGAGAATCCGCGGAAGTCCGCCTCGTCCCCTCCCGGGCCGGGCCAGTCGGGAGCCGCCGGAGCCGACCCGCCGCCCGGCAGGGGGGCTGCCGCCGCCGCGGACCGCCCCGTCGTCCACGCGACGGACGTGACCGTGACCGGCACCCACCCGGCGATCGCCGAGCCGCCGCCCTGTGTCGCGGACAGCCACTGGGCCGTGGACCGGGTGCTGTTCGCCATCGCCGCGGTCATGGCGCTGGGCTTCGTCGCCTGGGGCTTCGTGAGCCCCACGGGTCTCGGCACCGCCAGCACGTCGGCCCTCGGCTGGATCACCGGCAACCTGGGCTGGCTGTTCGTGCTGCTCGCCTCGGCGTTCGTCGTCTTCGTCATCTGGCTGGCGGCCGGCAAGTACGGGCGGATCCCGCTGGGACGGGACACCGAGCGGCCGGAGTTCCGCACCGTCTCGTGGATCGCGATGATGTTCAGCGCGGGCATGGGCATCGGCCTCATGTTCTTCGGGGTGGCCGAACCCCTGTCGCACTACGTCTCGCCCCCTCCGCTCACCACCCAGGCGGAGTCGTCGGAGGCGATCCAGACGGCGATGGCCACCACGCTGTTCCACTGGACGCTGCACCCGTGGGCGATGTACGCCGTCGTCGGGCTGGCCATCGCGTACGGCACCTTCCGCAGGGGCCGTCGGCAGCTGATCAGCTCCGCCTTCATCCCGCTGCTCGGCCGCCGGCGGGCCGAGGGCCCGGCCGGCCGCGTCATCGACGTCCTGGCCATCTTCGCCACGCTGTTCGGGTCGGCGGCGTCCCTGGGCCTCGGTGCCCTGCAGATCGGCAGCGGCGTGGAGATCCTCGGCTGGGCCGGGGACGTCGGCAACGGCGTCCTGGTCGCGATCATCGCGATCCTGACGGCGGCCTTCGTCGCCTCGGCCGTGTCCGGCATCGAGCGCGGGATCCAGTGGCTGTCCAACACCAACATGGTGCTGGCGCTGCTGCTCGCGGTGTTCGTCTTCGTCGTCGGCCCGACGATCTTCATCCTCAACCTGATCCCCGACGCGGTCGGCAGCTACTTCTCCGACCTCGGCGAGATGGCCGCGCGCACCGAGGCCACCGGTGGCGAGGCCATGGCCACCTGGCTGCGCGGCTGGACGGTCTTCTACTGGGCCTGGTGGATCAGCTGGACGCCGTTCGTCGGCCTGTTCATCGCCCGGATCAGCCGCGGCCGCACCATCCGCCAGTTCGTCACCGGCGTGCTCCTGGTGCCCAGCCTCGTCAGCCTGCTGTGGTTCGCCGTGTTCGGCGGGGCCGGGATCGCCGCCCAGCGCAGCGGCGTCGACATCGCCGGTCAGGGCACCACCGAGGGCCAGCTGTTCGCCGTCCTGGAGCAGTACCCGCTGGCCACCGCCGCGACCGTGCTCGTGATGGTCCTCGTGGCGATCTTCTTCGTGTCCGGCGCGGACGCGGCCTCGATCGTCATGGGCTCGCTCTCGCAGCGCGGCACCCTGGAGCCCAGCCGCTGGGTCGTCGTCTTCTGGGGCGTCGTGATGGGCTCGGTGGCGGCGATCATGCTGCTGCTCGGCGAGGACGGGGCCGCGCTGACGGGGCTGCAGAACCTGACGATCATCGCGGCGCTGCCCTTCGCCCTGGTGATGGCGGCACTCGCGGTGAGCCTGGTGAAGGACCTCCGGCACGACCCGATCGTCCTGCGCGGCAACTACGCCTCCCTGGCGATCGAGCAGGCCGTCGTCGACGGCATCACCCGCCACGGCGACGACTTCGTCCTGGTCGTGGAGAAGACGCCGGACACGGCGGCGGGCATCCCGGCCGCCGACGCGGGAGGGGTGCCCGTGGCGGGCCCGGGAGCGGCCGGCCGGCCGCCCGCCGGCCCGGCCGGCAACTTCGTGGCATCCCCCGAGGACGGCTCGTCCGTCCCCGCGCACACCCAGCCGAGGGCAGAGGCCATGGGCCGGCCGTCGGGGCCGCGCGACTGACCCTCGCTCGCCGAGGGGCCTCCCGGCACCGGAGCCGCTGCGCGTGGCCCCGGTGCCGGGAGGCTCTGCCGTGTCACGAGGTCCTGCCGTGCCGGGAGGCCGGGGAGGGGAGCTGCCGCGGCACCTGCCCGGGACCGCGGAGGTCGGCCCGGCCGACGGCAGCACGCGGCCCGGCGGACCAGTGCGGTCGGCCGGGCCGGGTGCTGCGGGAGTGCCCGTGGGGGCCGTCGGGGCGACGGCCACCACGGGCGTCAGGACGGCGTCGGCACCGCCGAGCGCAGCTGCCGCCGCCACCGGGTGAACAGGCGGGGCTGGTCCATCCCGAGGACGGCCACCGGGTGCCCGTCGCGCTCGTAGACGACCAGGAAGCTGCGGTCGGCGAAGCTGCCCTCCACCACGCGCGCGACGTCGCCCTCGCGGCGGGAGCCGGCGAACTGGATGCGCGCGCCGTACTGGTCGGACCAGAAGTAGGGCACCGGCGTGGGCGCCGGCCCCCCGGCGCCGAGCAGGGTGGCGGCCGCGGTGGCCGGCTGCTCGAGCGCGTTGGTCCAGTGCTCGACGCGGACGTGCCGTCCCGCGGTGGCCGACCACGTCGCGGCACAGTCGCCGATCGCGACCACGCCGGGGACGTCGGTGGCGCCGCGGGCGTCGGTGAGGACGCCGTTGCCGAGGGCCACGCCGGACCCGGTGAGCCACTCGGTGTTCGGCGTGGCGCCGATCCCCACGACCACCACGTCGGCGGGCAGGCGCGTGCCGTCGGTCAGCTCGACGGCCTCGACCCTGTCCCGGCCGACCAGCCCGGACACCCCGGTGCCGGCCAGCAGGCGGGTGCCGTGGTCGGCGTGCAGTTCTGCGCAGACCGCGCCCACCTCCGCGCCCAGCGGGCCGGCGAGCGGGACGGGCTGCGTCTCGACGACGGTGACGTCGAGTCCCAGCGTGCGGGCGGTGGCGGCGACCTCCGCCCCAATGAAGCCGGCGCCGATCACGACGAGGCGCCCGGCGGAGAGCAGGTCCACCCGCAGGGCGATCGCGTCGTCGAGGGAGCGCAGGACGTGCACGCCGGCGAGGCGTTCGCTGCCGGGCAGGCGGCGGGCACGGGCGCCGGTGGCGAGGACGACGCCGTCCGCGCGGACCTCGCTCCCGTCGTGCAACCGCACCGAGCGGCCGGTCCGGTCCAGGCCGACCGCGGTCGTGCCGAGCCGCCACTCCAGCGCCAGGTCCTCGTCGTCCGGCGTGCCCAGGGTGATGTCGTCCAGCGAGGCCGTGCCGGCCAGGAACTCCTTGGACAGGGGTGGCCGGTCGTAGGGGGCGTGCACCTCGTCGCCGACGACCACGACGCGGCCGTCGAAGGACCGCTCGCGCAGTGCCCGCGCGGCGGAGAGGCCGGCCAGCGAGGCCCCGACGACGGCGATGGTGGGGCTCACGCGGCGCCGTCCGCGGCGACCCCGGGCAGCACGTGGACCACGCCGTCGGCCACGACGACCCGGTGCGTGCGGACCGGGGTCTTGGCCGGAGGACCGGACACCTTGCCCGTGCGCAGGTCGAAGCACGAGGCGTGCAGCGGGCACTCCACCGCGCAGCCGTCCAGCCAGCCGTCGGCCAGCGAGGCGTCCTGGTGGGTGCACGTGTCGTCGATCGCGAAGAACTCGCCGTCGACGTTGAACACCGCGATGGGCTCGTCGGCCTCGACTCGGATGGCCTCGCCGGGGGGCAGGGCGGTCGTGGGGCAGACCGGGATCATGTGCGCTCCAGGCTCATCGTCGTTGCGTCAAACGCAACTCTGTGCCGATGACGCAACAGCATGCGGGAGTGCGGCCGAGCGCGTCAAGAGCGGCCGGGAGCGTGGCGTCGGCCACCTACGCTGAGGTCATGAGCGGGCCGCAGGGTGCGAACGGAGAGCGGAACTCGGTCGCCGCGGTCCAGTCCGTGGACCGTGCGCTGAGCGTGCTGGAGATCCTCGCGGCGCACGGGGAGGCCGGGGTCACCGAGGTGGCCGCCGAGCTGGGGGTGCACAAGTCCACCGCCTTCCGGCTGGTGGCGGTGCTGGAGAGCCGGGGCTTCGTCGAGCAGCTGGCCGACCGCGGCAAGTACCGGCTCGGCTTCGGCGTCGTGCGCCTCGCCGGCGCCGCCGCCGCCCAGCTCGACATCGCCCGGGAGGGGCGGCTGATCTGCGAGGCCCTGGCGGCCGATCTCGAGGAGACGGTCAACATCGCCATCCTCGACGGCGACCGGGCGGTGAACGTCAGCCAGGCCCGCGGGCCGGCCGCGCTCAGCACGCACAACTGGGTGGGGCAGGGCACGCCGCTGCACGCGACGTCGAGCGGCAAGGTGCTGCTGGCCCACGCCCCCGACGCCGTCCGCAAGGGCGTGCTCTCCCGGGACCTGCAGCGGTTCACCCCCGCCACGATCACCGACCCGGAGCTGCTGCGGCAGGACCTCGACCGGATCGTCGAGCAGGGGTGGGGCTGCACCGTCGAGGAGTACGAGGTCGGCCTCAGTGCCGTCGCCGCTCCCGTCCGGGGCGCGGACGGCGACGTGGTGGCGGCGCTCAGTGTCTCGGGGCCGTCCTTCCGCATGGCCTCGGAGGACTTCCCCCGGCTGGCCCGGCGCGTGCTGGCCGGCGCCGACGAGCTGAGCAGGAGGCTGGGCTTCTTCGGCCCGTCCCGCTGAGCCCGCCCGCGGAGCGCGGGTCGGCCCGCGGGCGGAGGACTGTGGTGTGGCTGTTGCGTCTTGCGCGAGCCGCTGAGTAATGTGCAACACGGCGGTCGTCTGGTGCTCGCCGGCGGACGACGACCGTGGTTGGTCGCAGGCCGTGTGGTCGTGCGACTTCCGGCGCAGTCCGCACACCGCCCGACGCGACCCCGAGGTGCCGCATGACCACCACCGACCAGCCCGCGAGCCTCATCTCCACGTTGCCGGGGCACTACTACACCGACCCGGCCGTCTTCGCGCTGGAGCAGGCCCACGTCTTCGAGGACATGTGGTTCTGCGTCGTGCGCTCCGGTGACCTCCCGACGCCCGGCTCCTTCCGCAAGGTCCAGGTGGGCCGGGAGAGCGTGCTCGTCGTCCGCAGCCGCGACGGCGGGCTGCGCGCGTTCCTCAACGTCTGCCGGCACCGCGGGGCGCAGATCTGCACGGAGGACTCCGGTGCGGTCAAGCGCGCCTTCCAGTGCCCGTACCACGCCTGGACCTACGACCTCGACGGCAAGCTGGTCGCGGCCCCGAACCTGACGAAGATGCCCGACGTCGACCGCGTGCAGTACGGGCTGGTGCCGGTCCACCTGCGGGAGTGGCTGGGGTACGCGTGGGTGTGCCTGGCGGCGGAGCCCCCGTCGTTCGAGGACGACGTGGTGGGCGCGGTCACCGAGCGGCTGGGCGACGTGGCGTCCATCGACCGCTACGAGCTGGACTCGCTCACGGTGGGCCGTCGGATCACCTACGACGTCAAGGCCAACTGGAAGCTCATCGTCGAGAACTTCATGGAGTGCTACCACTGCGCGACCATCCACCCGGAGCTCACCGAGGTGCTCCCGGAGTTCGCCGACGGCTACGCCGCACAGTTCTTCGTCGGGCACGGCGCGGAGTTCGGCGAGGAGGTCCAGGGCTTCACCGTCGACGGCAGCGAGGGCTTCGACCGGCTCCCCGGCGTCGCCGAGGACCAGGACCGCCGCTACTACGCCATCACGGTCCGGCCGACGGTCTTCGTCAACCTCGTGCCCGACCACGTGGTCTTCCACCGCATGTTCCCGGTCGCGGAGGACCGCACGATCGTGGAGTGCGACTGGCTCTACTCCCGCGACGTGGTCGAGTCGGGCAGGGACGTGTCCCGGTCGGTGGAGCTGTTCCACCGCGTCAACGAGCAGGACTTCGCGGCCTGCGAGCGCACCCAGCCGGCGATGTCCTCGCGGGCGTACGCGAACGGCGGCGTGCTGGTGCCCTCCGAGCACCACATCGGTGCCTTCCACGAGTGGCTGACCCGGCGCCTGCCGGGCTGAGCCGGCAGCCACGGCAGCGGGTGTGCCGCTCAGCTGCCCCCGACGTCCGACAGGCGCTCCAGCCACTCCTGCCGCCACGCCTCGGTCCGCGCCACCTCGTCGAACGTGGAGAGGTGGAGGCCCTGCAGGTGGTGCCCGGGCTGCCCGAGCGCGGGGGCCAGGCGCTCGACGAGCCGGTCCGGCCGGTACCCGTGGGGGAGCAGGAAGCGCCAGAGGAGGCCGTGCTGCTTCGTCAGGGAGCGGGCCGACTGCCCGAGCCCGAGCCCGGCCGAGATGCGGACCAGTCTCTGGCGCGTCACCGCTCCGGGGATGCCGACGCGGATCGGCGGTCCGACGCCGCGCAGCGCGACCTGCCGTGCCCAGTGGCCGAGGCCGCCAGCTCCTCGAGCAGGGAGAGCGCGTCCGGGAACGGGCCCACCGGCTCGGCGGCGTCGCCCCCGACCACGAACACGCCGTCGACGCCGGCGGCGTCGAGGCGGGCGACGACGTCGGCCAGGTGCGACCGGCCGTGGACCAGCCGCGCCAACAGGTGCGGCGTGACGCCGAAGCCGTGGCCGGACAGGCGCTCGGCCAGCTCCGGCGTCGGCGCCAGACCCCTGGCCTCGGTCACCGTCACCGTGAGGGGCACGGTCCGGGGACGTGCTCGACCACCCGGTCCTCGGTCCCGCGCAGCTGGGGGAGCCGGCGCGCTCACTTGTCGAGCACCACGACCGAGCGCAGGACCCCGCCCCGGCGCAGGTCGTCGAAGGCCTGCTCGACGTCGTCGAGGCCGACGGTCTCGGTGACGAAGTCGGCCAGCGGGAAGCGGCCCTGCCGGTAGAGGTCGGCCAGCAGCGGGAAGTCGCGGCTGGGCAGGCAGTCGCCGTACCAGGAGGACTTCAGCGCCCCGCCGCGGCCGAACAGCTCGATCATCGGCAGGGTCAGCTGCATGTCCGGGGTGGGGACCCCGACCAGCACGACGCGGCCGGCCAGGTCGCGGGCGTAGAAGGCCTGGGTGAACACCTCCGGGCGGCCCACGGCGTCGATGGCGACGTCGACGCCGAACCCGTTCGTGACGCCCTTGATCGCCTCGACCGGGTCGGTGGTGCGGGAGTTGACGGTGTGGGTGGCGCCGAACGCCTTCGCCCACGCCAGCTTCCGGTCGTCGACGTCGACGGCCACGATCGTGGTCGCCCCGGCCAGCTTCGCGCCGGCGATGGCGGCGTCCCCGACGCCGCCGCAGCCGAAGACGGCGACGGACTCGCCGCGCTGCACGCCGCCGGTGTGGATCGCGGCGCCGACGCCGGCCATCACGCCGCAGCCGAGCAGCCCGGCGGCGGTGGCCGGGGTGGCGGGGTCGACCTTCGTGCACTGGCCGGAGTGCACCAGCGTCTTCTCCGCGAACGCGCCGATGCCCAGCGCCGGCGACAGCGCGGTGCCGTCGGCCAGCGTCATCTGCTGGGCGGCGTTGTGGGTGTCGAAGCAGTACTGGAGTTGCCCCTTGAGGCAGGCGCGGCACTGCCCGCAGACGGCCCGCCAGTTCAGGACCACGAAGTCGCCGACGGCGACGTTGGTGACGCCCTCGCCGACGGCGGAGACGACGCCGGCGGCCTCGTGGCCGAGCAGGAACGGGTACTCGTCGTTGATGTTGCCGTCGCGGTAGTGCAGGTCGGTGGCGCAGACCCCGCAGGCCTGGACGTCGACCACCGCCTCCCCGGGCCCGGGATCGGGCACGACGATCGTCTCGACGCTCACCGGGGCACCCTTGCTGCGGGCGACGACGCCCCTCACCTCGTGGGCCATGGCTGGATCTCCTCTCGGGGGATGCGGACGCAGGAGCAGCGGTCGACCACCGCGACGGTGGACCCGGCCGCGGCGGGGTCCCCGGGACATCGACCGCCCGGTCCCCTTGACCCCTGCCCGGCGGCCACCCTAGTGTGTTCGACGACTGATATACCAGTCCTCTGCGTCATTCCATGACAGAAGGGACGTCGGCATGGTCGTCCAGATCCCCGAGGCTCCGCCGGCCTCGACCGCGCCCGCCCGCGGGCTCGACCGGTCGCTCGCCGACGCCGACCCGGAGGTCTTCGAGGCGATCTCCGCCGAACTGGTCCGGCAGCAGAGCACGCTGGAGATGATCGCCAGCGAGAACTCCGCCCCCGTCGCGGTCATGCAGGCCCAGGGCTCGGTGCTGACGAACAAGTACGCCGAGGGCTACCCGGGCCGGCGGTACTACGGCGGCTGCGAGCACGTCGACGTCGTCGAGCAACTGGCCATCGACCGGCTGACGGCGTTGTTCGGCGCCGAGTACGCCAACGTGCAGCCGCACTCCGGCGCGCAGGCCAACGCCGCGGCGATGTCGGCTCTCCTGCAGCCCGGCGACACCATCCTGGGGCTGGACCTGGCGCACGGCGGCCACCTGACCCACGGGATGCGGCTGAACTTCTCCGGGAGGCTCTACGACGTCGCGGCCTACCACGTGCGGCCGGGTGACCACCGCGTGGACATGGCCGAGGTCGAGCGGCTGGCCCACGAGCGGCGGCCCCGGCTGATCGTCGCGGGCTGGTCGGCCTACCCGCGGCACCTGGACTTCGCCGGGTTCCGGCGGATCGCCGACGAGGTCGGCGCCCACCTCATGGTGGACATGGCCCACTTCGCCGGGCTCGTCGCCGCCGGGCTGCACCCGTCGCCCGTCCCGCACGCCCACGTGGTCACCTCGACCACCCACAAGACCCTCGGCGGCCCGCGCGGCGGCGTCATCCTCGCCACCGCCGACCTGGCCAAGAGGTTCAACTCGTCGGTCTTCCCCGGCCAGCAGGGCGGGCCGCTCGAGCACGTGATCGCGGCCAAGGCCGTCGCCTTCAAGCTGGCCGGCGAACCGGCGTTCCGGGAGCGGCAGGAGCGCACGCTCGCCGGCGCCCGGATCCTGGCCGACCGGCTGCTGGCGCCCGACTCGCGCGCGGCGGGCATCGACGTGGTCAGCGGCGGCACCGACGTCCACCTCGTCCTGGTGGACCTGCGCGGGTCGGAGCTCGACGGCCGGCAGGCCGAGGACCGCCTGCACGCCGTCGGCATCACCGTCAACCGCAACGCGGTCCCGTTCGACCCCCGCCCGCCGATGGTCAGCTCCGGTGTCCGCATCGGCACCCCGGCCCTGGCGGCCCGCGGCTTCGACGTCGACGACTTCGCCGAGGTCGCCGACGTCATCGCCACCGCGCTGCGGCCCGAGGTGGACGAGGCGCAGCTGGCCGGGCTCCGCGGGCGGGTCACCCGGCTGGCCGGCCGCCACCCGCTCTACCCCGACCTGACGGAGGTCGCCCGATGAGTCCCCGCACCCCGGGCGCGGACCTGCCCGAGCACCCCGACGCCCTGTGGCGGAACCCCGAGCCGAAGCGCTCGTACGACGTCGTCATCGTCGGCGGCGGCGGGCACGGCCTGGCCACCGCGCACTACCTGGCGAAGAACCACGGCATCACCGACGTCGCCGTCCTGGAGAGGGGCTGGCTGGCCGGCGGCAACATGGCCCGCAACACCACGATCATCCGGTCCAACTACCTGTGGGACGAGAGCTCGGCGATCTACGAGCACTCCCTGCAGCTGTGGGAGGGGCTGGAGGAGGACCTCGGCTACCCGATCCTGTTCAGCCAGCGCGGCGTCCTGAACCTCGCGCACACGCTGCAGGACGTCCGGGACAGCGTGCGGCGGGTGGAGGCCAACAAGCTCAACGGCGTCGACGCCGAGTGGCTGGAGCCCGACGAGGTCCGCAAGGTCTGCCCGATCGTCAACACCTCGACCGACATCCGCTACCCGGTGCTGGGCGCCACCTACCAGCCGCGCGCCGGGATCGCGAAGCACGACTACGTCGCCTGGGGCTTCGCCCGCCGGGCCGACCAGGCGGGGATCGACCTCGTGCAGGACTGCGAGGTCACCGGCTTCACCACCGACGGCGACCGGGTCACCGGGGTGCGCACCACCCGCGGCACGATCGCCGCCGGCACCGTCGTCCTCTGCGCGGCCGGCCACACCTCGGTGCTCACCGACATGCTCGGCATCCGGGTGCCGATCCAGAGCCACCCGCTGCAGGCGCTGGTCTCCGAGCTGCTCGAGCCGGTGCACCCCACGGTGGTCATGTCCAACGCCGTCCACGTGTACGTCTCCCAGGCGCACAAGGGCGAGCTGGTCATGGGGGCCGGCATCGACGCCTACAACGGCTACGGCCAACGCGGCGCCTTCCACGTCATCGAGCGGCAGATGGCCGCCGCCGTCGAGCTCTTCCCGGTGTTCGCGCGGGCGCACCTGCTGCGCACCTGGGCCGGGATCGTCGACACCAGCCCCGACGCCTCGCCGATCGTGGGCCGGACCGGTTACGACGACCTCTACCTCAACTGCGGGTGGGGGACCGGCGGGTTCAAGGCCACGCCCGGCATCGGCTGGGCCCTGGCGCACACCGTCGCCCACGGCGAGCCGCACCCCACCGTGGCGCCGTTCGGCCTCGACCGCTTCGTCACCGGCGCGCTCGTCGACGAGCACGGCGCCGCCGCCGTCGCCCACTGACCCCCTGCCTCCCGAGCTCCAGGAGTCCACCGTGCAGCTCATCCCGTGCCCGTGGTGCGGCCCTCGGGAGGAGGTCGAGTTCTCCTACGGGGGGCAGGCCGGCGTCCCGTATCCGGCCGATCCCGCGTCTCTCACCGACGAGCAGTGGGCCCACTACGTCTTCTTCCGGGACAACCCCAAGGGCCGCTTCGCGGAGCGCTGGAACCACACCGCCGGCTGCCGCCGCTGGTTCACCGCCGTCCGCGACACCGCCACCTACCGCTTCGAGCGGGCCTCCCGCCCCGACGACACCGAGCCGGTGACCCCGTGACGAGTCCCTTCCGCACCGCCGAGGGCGGCCGCGTCGACCGCACCACCACCCTCGAGTTCACCTTCGACGGCCAGGCGTTCACCGGCCACCCCGGCGACACGCTCGCCTCGGCGCTGCTCGCCGCCGGCCGGCACTCGATCGCCACGAGCACCTCGCTCGGCCGGCCGCGCGGCATCGCCGCGGCCTGGGCCGAGGACCCGGGCGGCCTGGTGCAGGTCGAGGAGCCCTTCCCCGAGCCGATGCTCCTGGCCACCACCGTCGAGCTCGCCGACGGGCTGGTCGCGCACGGTCTGCCGGGTCAGGGCCGCCTCGCCGACGTCCCCGACTCCGCCCGCTACGACGCCGTCCACCACCACGCCGACGTGCTCGTCGTGGGTGCCGGCCCGGCGGGCCTGGCCGCCGCCCTGACCGCCGCCCGCGCCGGGGCCCGCGTCGCGCTGGTCGACGAGCAGTCGGAGGCCGGGGGGTCGCTGCTGGGCAGCACCGACCGGCTCGACGGCGCCCCGGCCCTGGAGTGGGTGGCCGCGGCGGTCGCCGAGCTGGCCGCGCACCCGGAGGTGTTGCACCTGCAGCGGACCACCGCGTTCGGCAGCTACGACGACGGCTTCGTCCTCGCCCTGGAGCGGCGCACCGACCACCTCGGCGCCGCCGCGCCCCGGCACGTCTCCCGCCAGCGGGTGTGGCGGATCCGAGCCCGCTCGACCGTCGTCGCGACCGGGGCCCACGAGCGCCCGGTCGTCTTCGCCGACAACGACCGCCCGGGCACCATGCTCGCCGGTGCCGCCCGGACGTTCCTGCACCGCTACGGCGTGCTGCCCGGCCGCGAGGCCGTCGTGTTCACCACGAACGACAGCGCCTACGACGCCGCCCTCGACCTGTCCCGAGCCGGTGTGCGGGTGCAGGCCGTGGTCGACGCCCGCCCCGACGGGTCGCCGCACCGTCAGCAGGAGTGCGAGCGCGCCGGCATCCGCGTGCTGTCCGGCGCCGTCGTCACCGGCACCCGCGGCGAGCAGCGGGTCACCCACGCCCTCGTCGCCCCGTTCACCGACGGCGAGGTCGGGGCGTCCAGCGCGATCCCGTGCGACCTGCTGCTGGTCAGCGGCGGCTGGAACCCGGCGGTGCACCTGTTCAGCCAGGCCCGCGGCCGGCTGCGCTACGACGAGGACCTCGGCGCGTTCGTCCCGGGGGAGCAGCTCGACGGCCTGGCCGTGGCCGGCTCGGCCGCCGGCGTCCTCGACCTGGCCGGCTGCCTGGCCGACGGGCAGCGGCAGGCCCGCGTGGCACTGACCGCCCTGGCGGTCGCCCCGGCGGGGGAGGACCGGCTGCCCGCCGCCCCGGAGCCCGTCGCCCCGATCGCGCCCCTGGTGCTGTGGCGGGTGCCGGACACCTCCGGCGCCGAGGGGACCACCTCGTTCGTCGACCTGCAGCGCGACGCCACGGTCGCCGACATCACCCGCGCGGTCGGCGCCGGCCTGCGCTCGATCGAGCACGTCAAGCGGTACACGACCATCGGGACCGCGCACGACCAGGGCAAGACCTCCGGCGTCCTCACCTCCGGCATCACCGCCGAGCTGCTCGGGATCCCGGTGTCCGACACCGGCACCACCACGTTCCGGCCGCCCTACACCCCGGTCGCCTTCGCCGCGCTGGCCGGCCGCGACCGCGGCCGCCTGTTCGACCCCGAGCGGGTCACCGCCCTGCACGGGTGGCACGTCGCGGCCGGGGCGGTCCTCGAGGACGTCGGCCAGTGGAAGCGGCCCCGCTACTACCCGCGGCCCGGAGAGGACATGGAGGCCGCGGTCCTGCGCGAGTGCGCCGCCGTCCGCACCGGCGTCGGGATCCTCGACGGCTCCACCCTCGGCACGATCGACGTCCAGGGCCCCGACGCCGCCGTCCTGCTCGACCGGCTCTACACGAACCTGATCAGCAGCCTCCAGGTCGGCTCGGTCCGCTACGGCGTCATGTGCGGCGTCGACGGCATGGTCATCGACGACGGCACGGTGCTGCGCATCGCGGACGACCGCTTCCTCGTCCTGACCACCACCGGCGGCGCGGCGAAGGTCCTCGACTGGATGGAGGAGTGGCTGCAGACCGAGTGGCCCGACCTGCGGGTGCACTGCACGTCGGTCACCGAGCAGTGGGCCACCTTCCCCGTCGTCGGCCCGCGCTCCCGCGACGTCATCGGGGCCGTCTTCCCCGACGTCGACGTCGCCAACGAGGCGTTCCCGTTCATGACCTGGCGGGACACCAGCCTCGAGGGCGTGCCGGTCCGGCTGGCCCGGATCAGCTTCTCCGGCGAGCTCGCCTTCGAGGTCTACGTCAGCCCCTGGTACGCCGTCGCCGTCTGGCAGCGGCTGCTCCAGGCGGGCCGGCCGCACGGCATCACGCCCTACGGCACGGAGACGATGCACGTGCTCCGCGCGGAGAAGGGCTACCCGATCATCGGGCAGGACACCGACGGCACCGTCACCCCGCACGACCTGGGCATGGCGTGGGCGGTCTCGAAGAAGAAGCCCGACTTCGTCGGCAAGCGCAGCTTCTCGCGGCCGGCCAACGCCGACCCGCTGCGCAAGCAGCTGGTCGGGCTGCTCCCCGTGGACCGGCGGACGGTGCTGCCCGAGGGGTCGCAGATCGTGGAGTTCCGCGCCGACGGCGAGCTGCCGCCCCCGCCGGTCCCGATGCTCGGCCACGTCACGTCGAGCTACCGCAGCGCCGAGCTCGCCCGGCCCTTCGCCCTGGCCCTGGTCAAGGGCGGCCGGGAGCGCATCGGCGACACCGTCCACGTGCCCGTCAACGGCACCCTCGTCCCGGTCGAGGTCACCGGGTCGGTGCTGGTCGACCCCGAGGGAGCCCGTCGCGATGGCTGAGCTGCTGCGCACCCACCCGCTGGAGGCGTGGGCCGCCGCCTTCGCGCGACTGCCCGACACCGTCGGCGTCACCGTCGAGCCGTTCGTCGCGACGGTCGACGTCCGGCTCGGCGCGGTCGGCGCCGAGGCGTCGGCGGCGCTCGGCGTCGAGCTGCCGACGGCGCCCGACACGTGGGTGCCGGCCGGCAGCGGGCGGGCCGTCTGGCTCGGCCCCGACGAGTGGCTGCTGACCAGCACCACGGAGGCGCCCGAGGAGCTCGAGGCCCGCGTCCGCGCCGCCGTCCTCCCGCTGGGCGGCTCGGCGACGGACGTCTCCGCCCAGCGCACCGGCCTCCGGCTGACCGGCGCCCGGGTGCGCGACGTCCTGGCCAAGGGCTGCGCGATCGACCTGCACCCCCGCGTGTCCGGCCGCGGTCGCAGCGCGCAGACCACGCTCGGCCGGGCCGGGGTCGTGCTGCTGGCCCTCTCCGACGACGGCGACGACCACGTCGTCCTCGTCCGGTCCTCCTTCGCCGGCTACCTCGCCGACTGGCTGCTCGACGCGGCCCTCGAGTTCACCCCCACCACCGCCCGTCAGGAGTAGAGCCATGTCCCCCACGCCTCGTGTGGTCGTCATCGGAGCGGGGATCGTCGGCGCCAACCTGGCCGACGAGCTGACCGCCCGTGGCTGGGACCGCGTCACCGTGGTCGACCAGGGGCCCCTCCCGCTGACCGGGGGCTCCACGTCGCACGCGCCCGGGCTGGTCTTCCAGACCAACGCCTCCAAGACCATGACCGCGTTCGCCGGCTACACGGTCGAGAAGTTCCTCGGCCTCGACGTCGACGGCGCCTGGTGCTTCAACCAGGTCGGCGGCCTGGAGGTCGCCACCACGCCGGAGCGGCTCGCCGACCTGCACCGCAAGCAGGGCTGGGCCACCTCCTGGGGCGTCGAGGCGCAGGTGGTCGACGTCGACGAGTGCGTGCGGCTGCACCCGCTGGTCGACCCCGACCGCATCCTCGGCGGCCTGCACATCCCGAGCGACGGCCTGGCCAAGGCGTCCCGCGCGGTCGTCGCGCTCGCGCGCCGCGCCGAGGCACGGGGCGCCCGCTTCCGGGGCTCGACCCGGGTGACCGGCATCGAGCAGGCCGGCGGCCGGGTGACCGGCGTCCGCACGCCGGACGGGGTCATCCCCGCCGACGTCGTCGTCTCCTGCGCCGGCTTCTGGGGACAGGAGCTCGGCGCGATGGTCGGCATGGCCGTCCCGCTGCTGCCGCTGGCCCACCAGTTCGTCTGGACCGGCCAGGTGCCCGACCTGGTCGGTCGCAACGACGAGCTCACCGAGGCGAGCCTGCCGATCCTGCGCCACCAGGACCGGGACCTGTACTACCGGGAGCGCGCCGACCGCCTGGGCATCGGCTCCTACGCCCACCGGCCGATGCCGGTCGACCTGCGCGAGCTGCCCCAGGGGGACGGCGTGCGGGAGTCGTCGATGCCCTCGATGCTGCCCTTCACCGAGGAGGACTTCGCCCCGGCCTGGGAGGAGAGCCGGCTGCTGCTGCCCTCGCTGCGCGCCTCGAAGATCGACACCGGCTTCAACGGGGTCTTCTCCTTCACCCCCGACGGCGGCCCGCTGATCGGGGAGTCGCGGGACGTGGCCGGCTTTTGGATCGCCGAGGCGGTCTGGGTGACCCACTCCGCCGGGGTCGGCCGGGCGGTCGCCCAGCTCCTCGTCGACGGCCGCTCCGAGGTCGACCTGCACGGCTGCGACGTGCACCGCTTCGAGGACGTCCAGCTCGCCCCGGAGTACGTCAGCGAGACCTCCCAGCAGAACTTCGTCGAGGTCTACGACGTCGTCCACCCGCTGCAGCCGCGGCTGTCCCCGCGCGACCTGCGGGTCAGCCCCTTCCACGCCCGGCAGCAGGAGCTCGGCGCGGTCTTCCTCGAGGCCGCCGGCTGGGAGCGGCCGCACTGGTACGAGGCCAACGCACCCCTGCTGGACGAGCTGCCCGCGGAGTGGGTGCCGCCGGAGCGCGACGCCTGGGCCGGGCGGTTCTGGTCCCCGATCGCGGCGGCCGAGGCGTGGCGGACCCGCACCGCCGTGGCCCTCTACGACATGACGCCGCTCAAGCGCCTCGAGGTCAGCGGCCCCGGCGCCCTGGCCCTGCTGCAGCGGCTGACGACCGGCGAGATGGACAAGTCCGTCGGGTCGGTGACCTACACGCTCGCCCTCGACGGGGCCGGCGGCATCCGCAGCGACCTCACCGTGGCCCGGCTGGGGGAGCAGCTGTTCCAGGTCGGCGCCAACGGTCCGCTCGACCACGACCTCCTGCTGCGCGAGGCGCCGGACGACGGCAGCGTGCAGGTCCGCGACGTCACCGGCGGCACCTGCTGCATCGGCCTGTGGGGTCCGCGCGCCCGCGACCTCGTGCAGCGGGTCAGCGCCGACGACTTCACCAACGACGGGCTCAGGTACTTCCGCGCGAAGCGGGCCCGGATCGGGGGAGTGCCGGTCACGGCGATGCGGCTGTCCTACGTCGGCGAGCTCGGGTGGGAGGTCTACACCGGCGCCGACCACGGTCAGCGGCTGTGGGACGTGCTGTGGCGGGCGGGCCAGGACCTCGGCGTGATCGCCGCGGGACGGGCGGCCTTCACCAGCCTCCGCCTGGAGAAGGGCTACCGCGCCTGGGGCCACGACATGACCACCGAGCACGACCCGTACGAGGCGGGTCTCGGGTTCGCCGTCCGCACGCAGAAGCAGGGGTACGTCGGCCAGGAGGCCCTCGCCGGGCGCAGCGCCGACACCGCGGGCCGCCGGCTGTCGTGCCTGACGAGCGACGACGGCCGCAGCGTCGTCCTCGGGCACGAGCCGGTGTTCGTCGACGGGCGACCGGCCGGCTACGTGACCAGCGCGGCCTTCGGGCACACCGTCGGGCGGCCGATCGCCTACGCCTGGCTACCCGCCTCGGCGACCGTCGGGACGGGCGTCGAGATCGAGTACTTCGGCACCCGCATCCCGGCCACCGTCGCCGCCGAGCCGCTCGTCGACCCGGGGCTGACGAGGATCCGGCGCTGATCGAGGCCCTCAGGTGACGTGCTGGAACGGCCCCCCTCCAGGGGCCCGCGCCGGACGGAGTGAGGCGTGGGGGGAAGGGGGGTCCTTCCTCAGATGACGGCGCGGATGGCCCGCTCGAAGCCCAGGACGTGCTCGCGGGCGAGGTCGTCGGCCCGGTCCGCGTCGCCGGCGGCGATCGCCCGGAGCAGCTCCACGTGCTCGCCGACGTGCTCGTCGACCGTGGGCAGCCGGTCGAGGAACAGGCAGAAGATCCGCGTCGCCAGGTTGTCGTAGCGGATCAGGACGTCCTCGAGGTGGGGGTTGCCGGCCGCCCGGTAGACGGCCCGGTGCACCGCGAGGTCCCAGCGCATCAGCTCGGTCGGGTCGACCCGGGTCACGTCGAGCCGCTCGATGTGCGCGGCCAGCTCCTCGAGGTCGGGGCGTGGCGTCCGGGTGGCGCGCTCGGCGGCCCGCCGGGCGGCCAGGGGCTCGAGCTGGGCGCGGATGTCGGAGATGTGCGCCAGGTCCGAGATGTCCATGCCGGTGGCGAACGTGCCCCGCCGGGGATAGGACACGACGAGCCGGTCGCCCTCCAGGCGCTTGAGCGCCTCGCGGACCGGGGTGCGGCCGACGCCGAGGTCCTTGGCCAGTCCGTCGTCGTCGATCGGGTCGCCCGGGCGGATGTCGAGCATGATCAGCCGGTCCCGGATAGCCACGTAGGCCCGGTCCGCGAGGGACGAGGCGGCCGGCTGGTCCAGGTCCAACGGTGCCACGGTCACGCGGAGATCGTAGGCGCTGACCGCCGAGGGGTCTTGCCTCGCGAGAGGGATCGACATACCGTCATCCTACTCACTGATATACCAACCGTGTACTACCGCCGCCGGGCCGGTGCGCCGCGGCGGGCGAAGGGGAGGCCCGGGTGACCATCAGCGCCTTCGACCTCTTCACGGTCGGGATCGGCCCGTCCAGCTCGCACACCGTCGGGCCCATGCGGGCCGCCTGCTCCTTCGCCGCCCGCCTGCGGCGCGAGGGGGTGCTCGGCCGGGTGGTCCGGGTCCGCTGCGAGCTGTTCGGCTCGCTCGGCGCCACCGGCCACGGCCACGGCAGCGTGCCGGCCGTCGTGCTGGGCCTCGAGGGGGAGCAGCCCGACCTCGTCGACCCCGAGGCGGCGCGGCCGCGGGTCGAGGCCGTCCGCCACGACGGCGAGCTGCGGCTGGCCGGCGAGCACCTCGTCGAGTTCTCCGTGGACGACGACGTCGTCCTGCACCGCCGCAGGCGCCTGGACTTCCACAGCAACGGCATGCTCTTCGTGGCGGTCGGCGCCGACGGGACGGAGCTCCGCCGGCGCACGTACTACTCGGTCGGCGGCGGCTTCGTCCTCGACGAGGACGAGGCCGGCGACCCGGTGCTCGTCGAGGACCGCACGTCGGTGCGGTACCCGTTCAGCACCGGCGGGGAGCTGCTGGCCCACGCCCGGGAGACCGGGCTGCGGATCAGCGACCTGGTGCTGGCCAACGAGCTGTCCTGGCGCACCGAGGCGGAGGTCCGCGCGGGCCTGCTGCACGTCTGGTCGGTGATGCAGGAGTGCGTGGAGCGGGGGACGCGGGCCACCGGCGTCCTGCCCGGCGGCCTGCGGGTCCGGCGCCGGGCGGCCGCGCTGCGGGCCCGGCTGGAGGAGCACCGCGACGACGCCGACGCCCTGCGCGCGATGGAGTGGGTGACCCTCTACGCGCTGGCGGTCAACGAGGAGAACGCCGCCGGCGGGCGCGTGGTCACCGCGCCGACCAACGGCGCCGCCGGGATCGTGCCCGCCGTCCTGCACTACTACCGCGACTTCCTCGACTCCTACTCCGAGGACGGCGTCGTCCGGTTCCTGCTGACCGCGACGGCGATCGGGCTGCTGTTCAAGGAGAACGCCTCCATCTCCGGCGCCGAGGTGGGCTGCCAGGGCGAGGTCGGCTCGGCCTGCTCCATGGCGGCCGCGGGCCTCGCCGAGGTCCTCGGTGGCACGCCCGAGCAGGTGGAGAACGCCGCCGAGATCGGGATCGAGCACAACCTCGGGCTCACCTGCGACCCCGTCGGCGGGCTCGTGCAGATCCCCTGCATCGAGCGCAACGCGGTGGGGTCGGTCAAGGCGATCACCGCCGCGCGCATGGCCGTCCGAGGGGACGGCCGGCACCACGTCTCGCTGGACGAGGCGATCACGACCATGCGCCAGACCGGCGCCGACATGAAGGACGAGTACAAGGAGACCGCCCGGGGCGGGCTGGCCCTCAACGTCGTCGAGTGCTGAGGAGGCACCCGTGTCGCACCCCTTCACCCTCACGCTCAGCTGCCAGGAGCGCCCGGGCATCGTCCACGCGGTCACCGCGTTCCTCTTCCAGCACGGCTGCGACATCGTCGAGCACCAGCAGTTCGACGACGCCGTCCGCGGGCAGCTGTTCCTGCGGACCGCGTTCGTGTGCTCGGAGCAGACCACCGACGCCGACCGCCTGGCGGAGGACTTCCGGGCGGTGGCCGACGAGTTCGGCATGACCTACCAGGTCACCGGCGACCAGCCGCAGCGCGTGCTCGTCATGGTGTCCCGGCTGGGGCACTGCCTCAACGACCTGGTCTTCCGCTGGCGCGCGGGCAGCCTCGGTGCCGACCTCGTCGCCGTCGTCTCCAACCACGAGGACCTGCGCCCGATGGCGGAGGCGGCCGGCCTGCCGTTCGTCCACGTGCCGGTCACCCCGGCGACCAAGCGCGAGGCCGAGGCGCGGCTGCTCGAGCTGGTCGACGAGCACCGGGCCGACCTGGTCGTCCTCGCCCGCTACATGCAGGTGCTCTCCGACGAGACGTGCGCGGCCCTGCACGGCCGGGCGATCAACATCCACCACTCGTTCCTGCCGGGCTTCAAGGGCGCCAAGCCCTACCACCAGGCCTTCGACCGCGGCGTCAAGCTCGTCGGGGCCACCGCGCACTACGTGACCCCCGACCTCGACGAGGGGCCGATCATCGAGCAGGAGGTCATCCGCATCGACCACACCCACGACCCGCGCGCCCTCGCGACCGTCGGCCAGGACGCCGAGGCGCTGGCGCTGTCGCGTGCCGTCCGCTGGCACAGCGAGCAGCGGGTGCTGCTCAACGGGAACAGCACCGTCGTCTTCCGGTGACCCGGCGGGGGTGCGGTCGGCTCAGTCGGTGGTGAGCGCGCGGCGGCGGACCCGCTCGTCGTAGCGGTCCCGCCCGCCGCGCAGCGGCCGGCCGAGGTACTCGCCGAGCGTGACGCCGGCGGCCAGGGCCAGCCCGACGGCCGCGGCCCCGACGAGGATGGCGGCCCCCTCGTCGAGGCGGGCGTCGACGACGATCGCGAACAGGCCGTGGTAGACCGCCAGCCCGGGCAGCAGCGGCACGATGCCGCAGACGGCGACGAGCTGCGGGGGGACGCGCAGCCGTCCGGTGAGCACCTCCCCGCAGAAGCCGAGGACGACGGCCGCGACGCCGCCGGCCAGCGGGGGTCCGGCGCCCAGCCCGCCCGCCGCCCAGGACGTCGACCAGGCGAGCGCCCCGGCCACCGCGGCGAGCGCGACGGCGCGCGGCCGGGCGTGGCAGGCCAGCGCCCAGGACGCGGCGATGCCGGCCGACGCGGCCAGCGCGACGGCGAACGAGGTCGCAGCGGCGGTGTCGATGACCTGCAGCGGGAGCCCGGCACGCCGCGCCAGGTCCAGGACGCCGGCGATGCCCACGACGATGCCGGCGGTCAGGGTCACCACCTCGAAGGCCCGGGCCACGGCCGTCACCGGGAAGCCGTTGATGGCGTCCTGGGCCGCACTGACGAGGGACAGCCCGGCCAGCAGCACCACGATGCCGGCCGCGACGACCAGGGAGGTCCGGACGTCGACGTCCCAGACGAGCAGCAGGACGGCGACCCCGGTGGCCAGCGCCGCCCCGGCGACCTGCTGGAAGAACAGCGGCAGGCTCCGCCGGGCGAGCACGCGCATCACCTGCTCGACCAGGGCGGTGGTCAGGGCCGCGAGCAGGGCCTCCCGCCAGCCGCCGCCGAGGACGAGGCCGAAGCACGCGGCGACGCCCGCCCAGCCCAGCGCGGTCACGCTCCGGCGGTAGGTGGTCGGCGCGGAGACCACCCGGTCCAGCCGGCGGTGCGCCTCCTCGACGTCGACGTCGCCGGCGCCCACCGCGCGGGCCAGGTCGGTGACGCCCTGCAGGCGGGTGTAGTCCAGCCGGCTGGTGCTCACGACCCGCATCGCGGTGAGCGGCACGGCGTTCTCCCGGTCGTAGCTGACCGTGATCGAGGTGAAGGTGACGTCCACCGAGCAGCTGGTGAGCCCGTAGGCGGCGGCCACCCGCAGCACGGTCGCGGTCGCATCGGCCGCCGACGCCCCGACGGCCAGCATCGACGCCCCGATGCGCAGCGCGAGCCCCAGCGCGGCGTGCGCGGCGAGGTCGTCCATCCGGCTGGCCTGGGCCCGCAGGCCGATCGGCGCGGTCGGCGGGCTGGTCCCCGCGATCGCGCGCCAGGCCCGCTCCGGGAGGCGCGCGGCGGGCAGGGGACGACGCGGGGGCCAGGTGGGCACGCGTCCACGCTAGGTGCGGCGCGATCCGCCCGGCTCGGGTCCCACCGGGGCGGTCGACCCGCCGGCACCGGTCCGGCGGCGGGAGCGGTGACGCGCCAGTGACGCGGGCGTGATGGGGGCTGCGCAGGATCGCGCACGACCGAGCGGCCGGGAGACGTGAACCGGTGGGACCGCTCGACCGGGAAGAGGAGGGATCCCCCATGTCCGAGCAACCGTACGAGCAGCCGGCCCTCAGCGACGAGGCGCAGGCCCAGGCCCGCCAGGCCATCGACGAGTCGGCCGAGCTGGCCGCGGGGATGCTGTACGCCGTCGTGAACGGGGACGGTACCCTGGCCAGGGGCTCCGGGGTGGCGTCGGCGACCAAGCTGTTCGACGGCCAGTACGAGGTCATCTTCCGGCGCGACGTCGCGCGGGGCGCCTTCCTGAGCACCATCGGGCTGTCCGCCGACTCCGGTGCGTCCCCGCCCGGCGAGATCATCGTCAACCTCCGCGTGGGCACCACCAACGGCGTGTTCGTGATGACCTTCGACAGCACCGGCAAGGCCGAGGACCGGTCGTTCCACCTGGCCGTGGTCCTGCCCTGATCCCCGAGGGCACGGGCACCTGCGCGACCCGGCCCCGCTCTGCCGTCGGGCGAGCGGGGCCGGCTGCCGTCCGCGGGGACGTCGACCGCGACGTCCGGTGGCCCCGGAGGCCGGCGCGGTCCTGCCCCGTCGGGACGACGTCGGGGCCGTGACACGTCACGGGACGGCTCCGCGACCGATGATGGTGGCCGAGCCGTTCCGGGAGGAGACGTCGTCGTGCCGAGTGACCGCTACACCGGCCTGGCTGCCGTGCTCGCTGCCATCCGCAGCGCGTCCGACACCACGCAACCCCAGCTCGTGGAGCAGGTGGGCCTCGGCCGCAGCGTCGTCGCGCAGCGGGTCGCGGAGCTGGAGGCGGCCGGTCTCGTCGTCTCCAGCGGGTTCGGTCCCTCGACCGGGGGCCGGGCACCGCGCCGCCTGCGCCTCAACGGCGACGCCGGGTACGTGCTCGGTGCCGACATCGCCACCAACGAGCTCGTGGTCGGGGTGGCCGACCTCTCGGGCACCCTGCTCGCGACGCGGCAGCGGGAGATCGACGTGGTCGACGGCCCGGAGATCGTCGTCGGCGCCGTCGAGCAGCTGGCCGCCGAGCTGGTCGAGGAGGTCGGCGCGCACCGGAGCCCCTGGTCCTTCGGTGTCGGCATGCCCGGGCCGGTGGCCTACGCCAGCGGCGAGCCGGTCGCCATGCCGACGCTGCCGGACTGGAGCCGGCACCCCACCCGGGAGCGGCTGGCCGAACGGTTCGGGGTCCCGGTGTGGGTGGACGACCGGACCAACCTGTCCGCCCTCGGCGAGCGCAGGGTCAACCCGGTCGCGGCGCGCGCCCGGCACATGATCTACCTCGGTGGCGGCTACGGGCTCGGCGCCGCCGTGGTGCTCGACGGCCGGATCCACCGGGGCGCCCACGGGCTGGCCGGCGGCATCGACCACGTCCCGGTGCCGGGCGCGGACGACGTCGCCTGCCACTGCGGCCGGACGGGGTGCCTGGAGGCGGTCGCCGGGCGCGCGGCGCTGGTCCGCGACGGCCGGCTGCTGGCGGAGACGGCGCAGAGCCCGGCCCTCGCCCGGGTCCTGGCCCGCACCGGCCGGATCCGCCCGGTCGACGTCACCGAGGCCGCGGGGAACGGCGACGTCGCGGCCCGGGCGCTCCTGCACCGCAGCGCCACCATGATCGGGCGCAGCCTGGCGATCCTCGTCAACGTGTTCGACCCCGACCTGGTCGTGGTGGGCGGTGGCATCGCCCGCGCCCGCGCCCACGTGCTGGCGGCCATCCGCGAGGAGGTCTACCGGTCGGCCCTGCCGGCGGCGACGCGCGACCTGCGGATCGAGCCGTCCGCCTTCGACCAGGAGGTCGCCGGGATCACCGGTGCCGTCGAGTTCGCGCTGGGGGAGCTGTTCGGTCCCGAGCACCTGGCCACGGTGCTCGACGGCCGCACCGGCGCAGCCGCCGTCACCGCCCTGGAGGAGGACCTGCCGGCCTGAGCGGCGGGCCCGCTTCGGCTTCCCGCCCGGCCTACTTTCTCCGCACGGAGGTAGAAGTCCGGCTACGCTCCGTCCGTGACTGCGGACACCTGGCACGGGGACGGGGCGCCGGCGTCCGGTGAACGGCTCGACGGTCTCGTGGCCGTCCTCGACGCCATCCGCTCGGCACCGGTCACCCAGCCCCAGCTCGTCCAGCGGCTCGGCCTGGGCCGGACCGTCGTCGCCCAGCGCGTCGCACGCCTGGAGGCGGCCGGGTTGGTCGTGCAGGACGGGCTCGCGCCGTCCAGCGGCGGGCGGTCACCGCGCCGGCTGCGCCTGCAGCGGACGGCGGGGATCGTCGCCGGCGCCGACATCGGGGCAACCGGCATGGTGGTGGGGCTGGCCGACCTCGAGGGCACCGTGCTGGTGGAGGCCCGGGAGCGCGTCGACGTCGCCGACGGCCCGGACGCGGTGCTGAGCCGGGTCGAGCGACTGGTCGAGGACCTGCTCACCCGGCTGCCCGCCCCGCGGCCGCTCTGGGGTCTCGGGGTGGGCGTCCCCGGCCCGGTGGAGTTCTCCACCTCCCGGCCCGTCGCCCCGCCGATCATGCCCGGCTGGGACGGCTACCCGATCCGGGAGCGGCTGGCCGGCCGGTTCGCCGCGCCGGTGTGGGTGGACAACGACGTCAACGTGCTCGCCCTGGGCGAGGTGCGGACGAACCCGGCCGCCGCCGGGGCGCAGGACGTGCTGTACGTCAAGATCGGCACGGGCATCGGCGCCGGCCTGGTCTCCGGCGGGCGGGTGCACCGGGGGGTGAACGGCTGCGCCGGCGACATCGGGCACGTGGCCGTCGCCGAGGCCGACGCGGTCGTCTGCCGCTGCGGCAACGTCGGCTGCCTCGAGGCGGTGGCCGGCGGGGCGGCGCTGGCTCGCGAGGGGCGCCTCCTGGCCGAACGCGGGGACAGTCCGGTGCTGGCCGGGGTCCTCGCGGCGAGGGGGGACCTGGCCGCGGCGGACGTCACCGCCGCCGCCGAGCGCGGGGACCCCGCCGCCCGCGCCCTGCTCGCCCGGACCGGCCGGCTGGTCGGCAGCACCCTGGCGACCCTCGTGAGCTTCTACAACCCCGGCCTGGTGGTGCTCGGGGGTGGTGTGGTGCACGCCGGCGACCACGTCCTGGCGGTCGTCCGCGAGGCGGTCTACCGGCGGTCGTTGCCGCTGGCGACCCGCACGCTGCGCATCGACCCGTCCGTCCTCGGCGAGGCCGCCGGGCTGGCCGGGGCCGTCCACCTCGTCCTCGACAACCTGTTCGCGCCCGGCCGGCTCGCCGCGTGGCTGTCCTGGGGCTCCCCCGCCGGCCACCCGGAGATCGCGGGCACGCCCGACCGCACCCCGGCCTGACCCGGCTCCCGGCCCGGGTCGACGGCTGGCCCAGGGCATCACCGCGGCTGATGCCGCGCATCAGCAGCGTTACGCCCTCGTTGCATTGACTTCCTCCGCTGACTGGCAGAAGTATGTGGTTGCCATCACGCGGACGGTGTCGCGAGAGACCGGACGCGGTGCTCAGCCCCAGCGTCGCAGCCGTCCGGAACGCGGACACCAGCAGAGAGGCAGCCACATGACCCAGCAACGCCACCGGGGGCTCCGCCGCATCGGCGTCCTCGCCGCCGTGCCGGCCCTGAGCGCACTGACGCTCGCCGCGTGCGGGGGCGGTGACGACGCCGGTGCCTCCAGCGGCTCCGGCGGGTCCTCGGACAGCTTCACCTTCGCCTTCGAGAACGCCTCGGGCGGCCAGCAGAACCCCTGGCAGCTGCTCGCCGACCAGTACGCCGAGGAGACCGGCGTCCAGGTCGAGACCCAGGGCCTGCCCCCGGACAGCTACGGCCTGAGCATGCGCACCCAGCTGCAGGGCGGCAGCGGCCCCGACCTCCTGATGGTCTCGCCGGGCGCCGGCAACGCCAACGCGGTGCTGCCCCTGGCCGAGGCCGGCTACATCGAGGAGCTCGGCGAGGAGTCGGCGGCCCTCGTCCCCGAGGGCAACGAGACACTGTTCGAGATCGACGGCAAGGTCTACGCGCAGCCGACCGACATCATCCCCGTCGGGGTGGTGTGGAACTCCGGCGCCGCCTCCGACACGGGCGTGGAGTTCCCCGCGGACGAGTCCGCGATGCTCGACGACTGCGGCACCCTCGCCGGCGACGGGAAGTCCTTCCTCGCCGTCGCGGGGTCCGCACCGCCGAACATGGGCCTGATGGCCATGGCCATCTCCGCCACCCGGGTCTACTCCGAGACCCCGGACTGGAACGAGCAGCGCTCGGCCGGTGACGTGAGCTTCGCCGACAGCGAGGGCTGGCAGGCCACCCTGCAGACGATCGTCGACATGAACGAGGCCGGCTGCTTCCAGCAGGGCGCGGCCGGCGGCGGCTTCGACGCCATCACCCAGGGCCTCACCCAGGGCAGTTCGCTCGGGGCCTTCGTCCCCGGCGCCGCCGCGACCGAACTGGCCAAGGCCACCCCCGGCCTGGAGCTGCAGGTGGAGCCGTTCCCGCCGGCCGACGGTGGTGAGCAGTTCCTGCTCGCCAGCCCGAACTACGCCCTGTCGATCAACGCGGCAGCCGACGACGGGGCCAAGGAGGCCGCGCAGGAGTTCCTCGCCTGGATGGCCGAGCCGGAGAACGCAGCCCGCTTCACCGAGCTGCAGGGTGGGGTCGCCATCACCGGGGTCGACGAGAACCTCTCACCGGTGTACGAGCCGGTGGCCGACCTGCTGGAGAACGGCGACTACGCCCCGCTGCCGAACCTGGCGTGGCCCAACCCCGGCGTCTACGACGCGCTGTCGACCGGCGTCCAGGGCCTGCTCGCCGGCCAGGGCGACGTCCAGTCCGTGCTCGAGTCGATCGACCAGGCCTGGGACCAGTGACCCGGGCCGGCTGACCCCGGCACCACTCCCGACCGCACCACAGACCGCACCTCCGGACGCACCGAGGGACTGACGATGACCGCAACCATGGGCACCCCGCAGGACACCGGTGCAGTCGTCCGGGGCACGGTCCCGGCCGCCGGGGGCGGGCGCTCCGCCCGCTCCCGGCGCACCCGGCCGCTCATCACCTACGGCCGCTGGTGGTGGGCACTGCCCGCCGTCCTGGCGGTGCTGCTCATCCACTACATCGCCACCGCCGGCGGTGCGCTCTACGCCTTCACCAACTGGACCGGGGTCGGCGACTTCGACTTCGTCGGGCTGGACAACTTCCGCCGCATCGTCGAGGACCCGGCCCTCATCGGGTCGCTGAAGAACACGCTGTTCCTCGCCTTCGGCTTCCTGATCGCCACGAACGTCTTCGGCCTGCTGCTGGCCCTGGCGCTCAACCGCACGCTGAAGACGCGCTACCTGCTCCGGGTGCTGTTCTTCATGCCGGTGGTGCTCAGCCCGCTGGCGGTCTCCTACATCTGGAAGTTCATCTTCGACTTCAACGGCCCGCTCAACGGCGTCATCGGCTGGTTCGGCGCGGCGCCGAAGACGTGGCTGGCCGACCCGGACCTGGCGCTGTGGGCGGTGCTGGTCGTCATGGCCTGGCAGACGACCGGCCTGGTGATGGTCATCTACCTGGCCGGGCTGGCCACCGTGCCGGTGGAGATCGAGGAGGCCGCGGCGCTCGACGGCGCCAGCACCTGGCGGCGGTTCCGCCACGTCACCCTGCCGTCGATCCGCCCCTCGGTGGCGATCGCCTCGACCCTCATGCTCATCCAGGGCCTGCGGGTGTTCGACCAGGTCATGGCCCTCACCGGCGGCGGTCCCGCCGGCGCCACCGAGACCCTGGCCACGCAGGTCTACAAGGAGACGTTCGCGCTCAGCAACTTCGGCTTCGGCGCGGCCCTCGCCCTCCTGCTCACCCTCATCATGCTCGTCTTCTCGGTGCTGCAGCAGGCTGCCACCAAGGACCGGTCGTAAGGGATCCGTGCCATGTTCCGATACACGAAGGCCACGGCGCTGCGCGAGGCGCTGGTGTGGGTCGTCGCCCTGCTGACCCTGCTGCCGTTCTACTTCCTGGTCATCAACGCGCTCAAGCCGGACGAGGAGCTGCTCACCACCGGCTCCTCGACCCCGCCGAGCCGGCCGACGGTGGAGAACTTCACCGAGGTGCTGACCGCCGGTGGCGACTCCAACATCCTGCTGGGCCTGTTCCACAGCGTGGTGATCACCGCCGGGAGCATCGTCGGCCTGGTCGCCTTCGGCTCGCTGGCCGCCTACGTGCTGGCCCGCACCACGGCTCGCTGGGGCACCGTCGCGTTCTACCTCTTCCTCGTCGCCATCGTGCTGCCGACCCAGCTGGGGCTCATCCCGCTCTACATCGGCGCCCGGCAGCTGGGGCTGGTCGGCTCGGTCTGGGGGATGGTCATCCTGTACGTCGGCACGCTGATGCCGCTGGCGGTCTTCCTCTACGCGGGCTTCTTCCGGAACCTGCCGCGGGACTACGAGGAGGCCGCCGCGCTCGACGGCGCCAGCCCGGCGCGGGTGTTCTTCCGGGTCGTCCTCCCGCTGATGGCGCCGGCGACCGGGACGGTGGCCATCCTGACCGGGCTCATCGTGTGGAACGACTTCTTCTCGGCGCTGATCTTCCTCGGCGGCTCGGAGAGCCAGACGCTGACGGTGTCGATGTACTACTACGTCGGGTCGCTGGTCTCCGCCTGGAACAAGATCTTCGCCATCGTGATCATCTCGATGATCCCGATCCTGGCCTTCTACCTCTTCGCCCAGAAGCGCTTCATCCAGGGCTTCGCCGGCGGCATCAAGTAGCCGCCCGCGCGCCCGCCCGCCGGCGGGCCGCGCCTGCTACCGACGCCGGTGGCACTCACCGGCGGGAGCGGGCAGCCGTGTCATCTCCTTCCTCCGATCCTCGGAAGAAGTAACCGATCCCGGTCACGGACGTGGCCCGACACCCGAGGGAGTCCCCGTGAGCGACCGCCTCCTCGTCGACAGCCGGCTCGCCGTCGGCGACCCCGCGCCGTCGTTCGTCCTCCCGGACACCGGGGGCTCGGCGGTCGGGCTCGACGCCGCGGCGCACGCCGCGACCGTCGTCGTCTTCACCGCCAACGGCTGCCCCTTCGCCCGGGCCTGGCACGACCGCGTCCAGGACGTCGCCCGTGCCTACGCCGGCCGGGACGTCGCCGTGCTGCAGGTGGTGAGCAACGACGAGACCGACCACCCGGAGGACTCCCTCGAGGGCATGCGGCAGCGCGTCGCCGCCGGCGAGGTCGCCGGCCCGTTCCTCCGGGACGCCGAGCAGGCCGTCGCGCGGGCCTACGGTGCGACCGCGACCCCCGAGGTCTTCGTCGTCGACCGCGCCGGGGTGCTGCGCTACCACGGCGCACCCGACGGGGACCACGACGACCCGGCCCAGGACGCGGCGTGGCTGCGCGCCGCCCTCGACGACGTGCTGGCCGGGCGCGAGGTCGTCCGCGCGGTGACGTCGCCGGCCGGCTGCTCCCTCAAGTGGCGGGTCGAGCTGCTCTGGTGGGCCGGCTGCCCGACGCACGACCGCGCCGCCGACCTGCTGCGCGACACCCTCGCCGACCTCGGCAGGGGCGAGGTCCACGTCGTCGAGCGCGAGGTCCGCACCCGCGAGGAGGCCGCGACCCTCGGCTTCCCCGGGTCACCCACCTTCACCGTCGGGCGGCGCGACCTCTTCCCCGTGGACGCGCAGCCCGCCCTCACCTGCCGCGTCTACGCCCGCGACGGCCGCGGCTCACCGCTGCCGGGGGCAGCCGACCTCGCCGCCCGGCTGCGGGCGGCCCTCGCCCGCCCCTGGGACCTCCCGCACTGGGTGGACCCCCGCACGCCGGCACCCGCCGACAGCCCGTCCTGACCCACCCACCCGCAGCAGGAGCAGCCATGGCATCGATCACCTACGACCGCATCACCAAGCGGTACCCGGACGGGACGCAGGCCGTCGCCGAGCTCGACCTGTCCATCCGCGACGGCGAGTTCCTCGTCCTCGTCGGTCCCTCCGGCTGCGGCAAGACGACGGCGCTGCGCATGGCCGCGGGCCTGGAGGAGATCTCCGACGGCCGGCTGCTCATCGGCGACCGCGTCGTCAACGAGGTGCACCCCTCGCAGCGCGACATCGCGATGGTCTTCCAGAGCTACGCGCTCTACCCGCACATGTCGGTGCGGGAGAACATCGCCTTCCCGCTGCACTGCGCCGGTCTCGCCAAGGGCGAGGTGACGTCGCGGGTGGACCGGGCGGCCGACGCCCTCGGCCTGACCGAGCTGCTCGACCGCAAGCCCAAGGCGCTCTCCGGCGGGCAGCGGCAGCGGGTGGCCATGGGGCGGGCGATCGTGCGCCAGCCGCAGGCCTTCCTCATGGACGAGCCGCTGTCCAACCTCGACGCCAAGCTCCGCGGCCAGATGCGCGCCGAGATCCGCAGCCTGCAGCGCGAGTACCGCACCACCACGCTCTACGTCACCCACGACCAGGTCGAGGCGATGACGATGGGCGACCGCATCGCCGTCCTGCGCAAGGGCGTGCTGCAGCAGCTGGGCACCCCGGACGAGCTCTACGAGTCCCCGGCCAACCTCTTCGTCGCCGAGTTCATCGGCTCCCCGCCGATGAACGTCCTGCGCGCCACCGTGACCCGGACGCCGGCCGGCGCCGAGATCGTGCTCGGCTCCCAGCGGCTGGCGCTGCCGGCCGGGGCGCTCGACGCCCACCCGGCGCTCGCCGGGGCGGACGCCACGCCGGTCGCCCTCGGCCTGCGTCCCGAGTCCCTGCGCGAGGCGGCCGGCGCCGACCCCTCCTGGCCGCGGCTGAGCGCCGACGTCGAGCTGGTGGAGAACCTGCCGCCGGAGAAGCTGGTGCACCTGCGCGTCGACGCCGACCCGGTGGTCACCGAGGCGACGCTGGAGATCGCCGCCGACGTCGACGCGGCCGCCGCCGAGGACCTGCGGGCTCTGGGCTCGGGCTCGGTCCTGCACGCCCGGCTGCCCGGGACCGCGGCCGTCCGCGAGCGCACCCGCGCGCAGTTCGCCGTCCCGCCGTCGGCGCTGCACTTCTTCGACCTGTCGACCGGGCAGGCCATCGCCCCGCAGTCCCCGCGGCTGGCCGCGGCGACCGCCTGACCGGGAGGACCCCGTGAGCGCACCGGCACACCAGATCAAGCGGGGCGTGAGCCTCTACTCGTTCCAGGAGGAGTACTTCCTCCGGACGCTGTCCGTCGAGGACTGCATCCGCGTCGCCGGCGAGATCGGCGCCCGGGGGATCGAGATCATCCCCGAGCAGATGATCCCCGGGTTCCCCCACGTCAGCGACGAGTTCGTCGAGGACTGGTTCGCCTGGATGGAGCGGTACGGCACCACGCCGGTCGCCACCGACCTCTTCCTCGACACCAAGCTGCACCCCGACCGGTGGCTGACCCGCGAGGAGCAGGTCGCCTCGATCTGCCGGGACGTCGACATCGCCGTCCGGCTGGGGGCGCGCATCGTCCGGGCGATCATCAACACCCCGCCGGAGGTCATGGAGGAGGCGGCGCCCTACGCCGAGGAGCAGGGCGTCCGGCTGCTGCTCGAGGTGCACGCGCCCTTCCACTACGAGCACCCGTGGATCCTCGAGCACCTCGAGGTCATGCACCGCACGGGGTCGCCGGCGCTGGGGCTCATGCCCGACATGGGCACCTACGTCGAGCGCTTCCCGCGGGTGGTCAGCGAGCGCGCCCTGCGCGACGGGGCCGAGCCGGAGCTGGTCGACCTGATCGTGCAGACCTACGACGACCACGGCGACACCCACGCGCTCATGGACGTCGTCAACTACCGCGGCGGCGGACCGGTCGACTTCGGCCTCGCCCGGCAGGCGACGCACTACACCTGGTCCGAGCCCAAGTCGATGCTCGAGCACATGCCCTTGATCGGGCACGTCCAGGCGAAGTTCTACGAGATGACCGACGACGGCACCGAGTACTCGATCCCCTACGACCGGATCGTCCCGGTGCTCGTCGAGGGCGGCTTCGACGGCCACCTGTCCAGCGAGTACGAGGGCAACCGGCACGTCCAGGACGCCTTCCCCGTCGACAGCGTCGAGCAGGTCCGCCGCCAGCACGCCATGTTCGCCCGCCTGCTCGGCGAGACCACAGGAACGGAGCCCTGCTGATGTTCGACAGGTACATCGTCTGCGAGGAGGGCTTCCGGGCCCTCGACGACGGCCGCACCGGCGGGGTCGTGGAGGTCCGGATGCCGTACTACCGGGGCCTGGCGCTGTCGATGGTCGAGGCGGTCGACCTCGTCCTCGACGGCCGGCCCGTGCCGCCGTCGCGCACCACGTTCACCGTGCACGGGCGCACCTACGGCTTCGACCGGCTACCGCACACCACCGACGACCGGTGGGAGATGGGGGAGCGGGCGCAGCTCGCCTTCCAGACCGACGAGCCGCTGGCACCCGGTGAGCACGAGGTCACCGTCACCGTCCGGCTGCGCATCTCGTACATGCCGGTGCCCGGCGGTGGGCGCGACAGCAAGCGCCTGACGCTGGCCGCCTGAGAGGAATCGACATGGGACCCCTCGACGACCAGGTGGTGCGCGCCGACTCGCTCACCGCCACCCCCGACGGCCTCGACATCGCCGTCTACTCGCACTGGTACCGCGCCCTGCCGCTGCCCTCGCTGGCGCGCGTCGACCTCACCGTCGACGGCCGGCGGATCGACCCGGCGCAGCTGTCGGTCACCGTCAACGGCACCCGCCACCCGCTGCCGGAGGTGGCCTCGGCCGGGGACGAGTACTGGTTCACCACCGACCCGCTGGTGCTGCACACGCCGGTCGAGACCGCGCCCGGCCGCGAGCACCGGGTCCAGCTGCTGCTGGGCCTGTCGATCCCCTACATCCTCACCGGCCCCGACCGGGTGCCCCTCGTGGCGCCCAGCGCCACCGACAAGACCCTGACCGCGGCGGGAGCACGCTCGTGACGGACACCGCACCGGGGCTGCCCCGCCTCGGCACCACCCTGTTCAGCCTCACCCTGGAGCAGCGCCGGCCCGGCCGGGACCTCGCGAGCCTGGTCGGCGAGGTCGCCGCCCGCGACCTCGGGCCCGGGCTGGAGATGGTCGCCTTCCAGAGCCTGCGCGGCTGGCCACGGCTGTCCGCGGACCAGGAGCGCGAGGTCCGCGGCGTCATCGAGTCCTCCGGCCTCACCCCGTCGTGCCTGGCGATCAACAACGACCTCGGCCTGTACCCGGGCCGGCTGCTCACCGACGACGAGTCCTACGAGTACGTCGCCGTCCAGCTGCGCGGGGCGGCCGCGCTCGGCTTCCCCGTCGCGCGCGTCGGCATCGAGACCGGCCCGGCGATCCTGGAGCGGCTGCTGCCGCTCGCCGAGGAGCTCGGGGTGGCGGTCGGCGTCGAGATCCACGCGCCGCTCACCATCGACGCCCCGCCGGTCGCCGCGCTGGAGGAGCTGTTCACGCGGCTGGACACGCCCTGGCTGGGCTTCATCCCCGACATGAGCGCCAGCATGCGGGCGGTCCCGGACGCCGTCGACGACGCCCACCGCGCCGCCGGCATCGCCCCGGAGCTCACCGCGCTCGCGAAGGAGCTGTGGGCCGAGCCCGGCCCGACGATGGCCAAGTTCCCGGAGCTGGAGCAGCGGGCGGCCGAGGCCGGCGCCACGCCGCCCCAGATCGGCAACCTCAAGATGCTGTTCACCATGCACGGGCGGATGGCGCCCGAGCGGTGGGCCGACTTCTTCCCCCACGTCGTGCACGTGCACGGCAAGTTCTACGGGATCGTCGAGGGCCCCGACGGCCTCACCGACCCGTCGATCGACTGGCCGGCCGTGGCCCGCGTCCTGCGCGAGCAGGGCTACGCCGGCTACGTCTCCAGCGAGTACGAGGCGCACGCCTACAGCGACCGGTACAGCGCCTTCGACCAGGTCCGCGCGCAGCACGACATGCTCAAGCGGCTGCTCGAGGCCGAACCGGCGGTGGCGGCGCGATGAGCACGACGAGCACGCCCCACGACGTCGTCGTCGTCGGCTCCGGGCCGGTCGGCACCGCGGTGGCCCGGGAACTGGCCGACACCGGCTCCGGCCTGCGCGTCCTGGTGCTCGAGGCGGGGCAGGCGCTCGGCGACCCGGCCGGCGGCCACGTGAAGAACATCGTCGACGTCGAGGCCCGCGACGCCGCCCTCGCGGCGCTGGCGACCGGGCCCGGCCCGCTGCCGGGCGGCACCCCCGCCCGGCCGGGCACCACCCTGGTCGGGGCGGCCGCCATGCCCAACGCGGCCGTCTCGACGAACGTCGGCGGGATGGGCGCGCACTGGACCGCGGCCTGCCCTCGGCCGGTGGACGACGAGGTGCCCGGCTGCGTCGACCCGGCGGTGCTCGACGAGGCGCTGTCGCGCGCCGAGGCGCTGCTGGCGGTGACCACGCACGCCTTCGACCGGGCGCCGCTCACCGGTGCGGTGCAGCGGGTCCTCGGCGAGCTGTTCGACCGGCCGCACCGCCGCCCCGCCGGGCCGATGCCGGTCGCGGTGTCCGTCGGCGAGGACGGCTCGCTGCACTGGACCGGCCCGGCGATCATCGCCGGTGACCTGTGGGACCGGCCCGACGTGGAGCTGCGCACCGGCACCCTGGCCCGGCGCATCCTGCGGGACGGCGACCGTGTCACCGGCGTCGAGGCGGTCGACCTCGCCTCCGGGGAGCGGTACGAGGTCCCCGCCCGCGCCGTCGTCGTCGCCGCCGACGCCTTCCGGACGCCGCAGCTGCTGTGGGCCTCCGGCATCCGGCCCGAGGCGCTGGGCCGCTACCTCACCGAGCACCCGCAGGTCATGGCCGCCTCGCTGCTGGACGAGCGGTACGTCCCGGCGGACGCCCCCGTCGACGCCGACCTCCCGGCCACCGCCGCCGCCGCGCCCGGGGGCGGGGCGATCGTCCCGGTCTCCGGCGTCTCCTGGGTGCCCTACGCCGCCGACCGGCCGTTCCACGGCCAGGTCATGCAGATGGACGCCTCCCCGGTGCCCCTCGACCCCGGGACCGCCGTGCGCCCCGGCCAGGTGGTGGGTCTGGGCTGGTTCTGCCGCAAGGAGCTCTCCCCGGACAACCGCGTCCGGTTCGACGAGGACGCCGGCGACGAGCACGGGCTGCCGGCCATCCGCATCGACTACGCGCTCAGCGACGTCGACCGGGCCTCGATCAGCGCGGCCGTCGAGGAGATCCGCCGGGCGGCGCAGGCGCTCGGCCGGCCGCTGGGCGAGCCGTTCGTCATGCCCGCCGGCAGCTCGCTGCACTATCTGGGCACCACCCGGATGGGCGCGGCGGACGACGGCAGGAGCGTCTGCGACCCGACCGGCCGGGTCTGGGGCACCGCCAACCTCTACGTCGGCGGCAACAACGTCATCCCGACGGCCACCGCCTGCAACCCCACCCTGACCGCCGTCGCGCTCGGCGTGCTCACCGCCCGGGCCGTGGCCGCGCAGCTGACCCCCACCACCGTCGCCGAGGAGGCGCACGCATGAGCCCCCGAGTCCTCGTCGTCGGCAGCGGGCCGACCGGCGCGACCTACGCCCGGCTGCTCCTGGAGCAGGTGCCCGACGTCTCCGTGCTGATGGTCGAGGCGGGCCCGGTCGTGACCCGGCCGATCGGCATGAACGTCAAGAACGTCCCCGACGCCGACGAGCAGGCCGCCGCCCGGCTCGCGTCCCAGGGGCCCTCGCACGAGAGCGGTGTCTCCGGCATCCCGGGCGGTGTCGTCGTCGAGGGCACCATCACCGCCCGGCAGGGCACCCACCTCATCGGCCGGGCCGCCGAGGGCTCGCCCGGGATGCCCGCCGCCGCCGGGGCGACCTGCGTCGGGGGACAGGGGGTGCACTGGACGTGCGCCACGCCGGCCCCCACCGGGCCCGAGCGCGTGCCGTTCATCGACGACGCCGAGTGGGAGCGGCTCGTCGCGGCCGCCGAGGCGCTGCTCCACGTCCACCGGCCCTCGTTCGAGGGCGCGCCGCAGGCGACGGCCATCCTGCAGCGGATCCGCGACGAGTTCGCGCCGGACGGCATCACCGTCCGGCCGCTGCCGGTGGCCGCGGACCCGCGGGCCGACGGCTCGCTGCGCTGGAGCGGCACGGACGTGGTCCTCGGTCCGCTGGCCGACGGCGCGCACGGCGACCGGTTCACCCTCCGCGCCGAGACGCTCTGCGTCCGGGTGCTCCGGGACGGCGACCGGGCCGTCGGCGCCGTGCTGCGGGACCGGCGGACCGGCGCCGAGGAGGAGGTCCGCGCCGACGTGGTCGTGCTGGCCGCCGACGCGCTGCGCACGCCGCAGCTGCTGTGGGCCTCGGGCATCCGGCCCGAGGCGCTGGGCCGGTACCTGACCGAGCACCCGCTGCTGTTCGGCGTCGTGGCCGTGCGGCCGGACGTCCTCCCGGCGCGGGACGACGCGTCGGGACCCGTGGACCCGATCCGGGCGATCGTCGCCATCCCGTTCGACGAGGAGCGGCACCCCTACTCCGCCCAGGTGATGTACAGCCCCGTGTCGCCGGCGCCGCTGCCGGAGGGCAGCCGGTTCCGCGACAACCCGGCGGGCTACGTCGGCATGGGCTGGGGCATCCGCAAGTGGCCGCGCGCGCAGGACCGGCTGACGTTCGAGGACGACCGGCCGGACGAGAACGGCCTGCCCGGCATCCGGATCGCCTACGAGCTCACCGAGCGGGAGGAGGCCGACTTCGAGCGGGCGCGCAAGCACCAGGCCCGGGCGGCCGCCGCGCTGGGGGAGTTCGTCGACGGGATGCCCAAGGTCATGCCCGCCGGCAGCTCGCTGCACTACATGGGCACCGTCCGGATGGGCCCGGCCGACGACGGCACCAGCGTCTGCGACCCCTTCTCGCGGGTGTGGGGCGTGCCCGGCCTCGTGCTCGCCGGCAACGGGCTCATCCCGACCGCCAACTCGATGAACCCGACGCTGACCAGCGTCGCCCTCGCCGTGCGGGGCGCGACCGCGCTGGCCGCCGACCTGGGGGAGGACTGACGGTGCTCGACTTCTCGATCATCCAGGGCCGCGGCTTCCGCAACGTCGTGGAGGGCGGCCGGGTCACCGGCTTCGCCTTCCAGCTGCGCAACCCCAACTACCGGGGCGGGCCGGCCAGCATGCTCGACGGCATCGAGGTGGTGGTCGACGGCGAGCGCGTCCCCGACTCCGTGCCGCTGTGGACGCTGCAGGGCCGCACCCTCACCCTCGAGGAACTGCGGGCCTCGACCGACGTCCGCTGGCAGCTCGACGAGCCGGCCACCATCACGGTGCCCAGGCCGGGGGGCCTGCCGGTGGGCGTGCACCGCATCGAGGCGACGCTCTACCTGCGCCGGTCCTACTTCCCGCCGCTGATCAGCCGGTCGGAGTTCGCGATCGCCGGCTCCGGCGTCATCGTGCCGCCGGTGCCGGACGGCGGGTTGAGGTACTGCGTCTCGACCTACAGCTACACCGGCGACGTCCACACGTCGATGACGCTCGAGGACGTCTTCGCCGACATCGCCGACCTCGGCGCCACCGGCATCGAGATCCTCGGTGAGGGCAACGTGCCGGGCTACCCCACGCCGGACCGGGCCTGGATCGACGGCTGGCACGGGCTGGTGGAGAGGTACGGCCTGACGCCGACCAACTTCGGCTCGTGGGTGGACACCACGCGCTTCCCCGGACGCGACCTCACCGCCGAGGAGGGCGCCGAGCAGCTGCAGCACGACCTGCGGCTGGCCCGGGAGCTCGGCTTCACCTCGGTGCGGCCGAAGTTCGGCGTCGTCTCCTGGGACCTCGACCCGCACCCGATCTGGCAGGAGGTCGTCGCGCGGTCACTCGATCTCGCCGCGGAGCTCGACGTGGTCATCTGCCCGGAGATCCACGCGCCGACGCCGATCCGGCACCCGGTCACCCAGGGCTACGTCGACTTCATCGAGAAGACCGGCACCGAGCACTTCAAGCTGCTCATCGACACCGGCATCTTCCAGACCGCCGCCGTCCGCGAGGCCGCGGAGGTGCTCGGCACCGACGACGACGAGGACGTGCCGCCGCCGCTGCGCCCGCTGCGCGTGCCCATGGCCGACCTGGTCGAGGTGCTCCCGCACACCCACTTCATCCAGGCGAAGTTCTTCGAGATCGACGACGACCTGCACGACCTGCACGTGCCGTGGCAGGACATCGTGCCGACCCTCGAGGAGGCGGGCTGGAACGGCTGGCTCTCCAGCGAGTACGAGGGCCGGCGCGAGCCGTACCGCGGCCGTGACCAGGTGCGCCGCCAGCACGCGCTGCTGCGCTCGCTGCAGACGGGCGCCCGGGGCGCGCGCGACCGCGGCTGACCGCACGTGCCCCTCTCCTGCCGGCTGATCACGCCGCGCCCGTTCCGGGGACCGCCGTTCCCCCGGTGAGCCCGCCCCACCGACACCCGACCAGAGGAAGCAGGGACCCGGACATGACCACGATCGACCAGACCCAGGCGCTCGAGCAGCGCCTCGCGGCCCTCGAGGAGCGGCTGGCCGCCGCCGAGCTGGCCGCCGGCCGCGCGCAGGACCGCGGCGCGGTGGAGAACGTCTTCAACCGCTACATGCACTACCACAACGCCTACGAGGACCAGCGGATCATCGACGAGCTCTGGGCCAGGCCCGGCACGCCGGACGTGTGGTCGCGCTACAACAACGTCGGCCTCTACACGACCTACGAGTCGGTGACCGCCTACCACCGCGGGCGGCCCAAGCCGGTCGGCAAGCTGCTCTTCCACTACACGACCACCCCGGTGGTCGAGGTCGGCGCCGACGGGCAGACGGCCAAGGGCATCTGGATCATGGCCGGCCTCGAGTCGGGTCTGATGGACCCCGAGGTGGCGAAGGACGTGCCGCCGTGGGTCTTCTCCGGTGGTGAGGTCGACGGCAAGCCGGTCTGGGCGCACTGGGTGTGGTGCAAGTACGGCGTCGACTTCGTCAAGCAGGACGGCGAGTGGCGGATCTGGCACTTCCGCTGCTACGAGGTGGCCCGGGCGCCGTTCGACCGGGACTGGATCTCCTTCGCCAAGGACAACCAGGAGAGCCACGACTCGCAGCTGGCCTGGTTCGGTGACGACGGCGTGCCGGTGTTCCTGCCCCCGGTCGACGAGCCGGTGACGACGACGGACTACCACCCGTACGCGAACGACCGGGCCCAGACGCTGGAGCCCGAGCCGCCGAAGCCCTACGACCGGTTCGAGGACACCTTCCGGTAAGGACCCCCGTGCCCCCCACCGCTCGCACGCTCGCGGCGGGCCCCTACACGGGGGCCGCTCCGCCGCGCCATCCCTCCGTCGTCCTCGCGGTCGCGTGCTCGGCGCAGTTCATCGCCGTCCTGGACGCGTCGATCGTCAACGTCGCGCTGCCGCCGATGCAGGAGAGCCTCGGGCTCTCGCCCACCGGGCTGCAGTGGGTGGTCAGCAGCTACGCGCTGACGTTCGCCGGCTTCCTGCTGCTCGGGGGCCGGGTCGGCGACCTGTTCGGCCGCAGACGGGCGTTCGTCGTGGGCCTGGCCCTGTTCGCCGCGGCCAGCCTCGCGGCCGGCCTGGCTCAGGAGGGCTGGCAGGTCGTGGCCGCCCGCTTCGTGCAGGGACTCGGCGGCGCGGTGCTCGTCCCCACGACGCTCAGCCTGGTCGCCACCGGTTCCCCCGACCCCCGCGCGAAGGCGAGGGCACTGAGCCTGCTCACAGCGGCGGCCGCGTCCGGGTCGGCGCTCGGCGGCGTCATCGGCGGGCTGCTGACCGGTCTGCTCAGCTGGCGCTGGGTGTTCTTCGTCAACGTGCCGCTCGGCGTCGCGCTGGTCCTGGCCGCGCTGTGGGCGCTGCCCGGCCGGCCGCCGGGACACGTGCGGGGGCGGCTCGACGTGCCGGGGTCGGTCACCGTCACCGTGGCCACCGCGGCGCTGGTCGGGGCGGTGATCCTGGGGGAGGAGCGCGGCTGGTCGTCGCCGGCGACCCTCGGCTGCCTCGTCCTCGCGGTGGCGTCGGCCGGGCTGTTCGTGCAGGTCGAGCGCCGGGCCGCGGAGCCCGTCGTCCCCCTGGACGTGTTCGGCGTCCGGCCGGTCACCGTCGCGAACGGGCTGAGCGCACTCGTCGGCGGCCTGCTGCCGACGACGATGTTCCTCCTCGCCCTGTACCTGCAGCGCGTGCTCGGCATGGACCCCCTGCAGGCCGGCCTCGCGCTCACCCCGGGCGCCGTCGGCATCGCCCTGGGCGCGCGCGGCGCCTCGCGGTGGATGGCGGCGCTGGGGCCGCGGCGCAGCTTCGTGCTGGGCGCCCTGGTCGCCGCCGGGTCGCTGGCCTGGCTCGCGGGGATCGACGTCGAGGGCCGCTACGCCGTCGACGTGCTCGTGCCGCTCACCCTGGCCATGGCCGGCTTCGGCGCCTCGGGCCTGCCGCTGACCGTCACCGCGATGTCCGGCCTGCCGCCGGAGCGGGCCGGGCTGGCCTCGGGCCTGCTCAACACCTCGCGCCAGGTGGGCAGCGCCGTGGGCCTGGCGGCGCTCGTCTCGCTGGCCAGCGCGGTGGCCGCCCGCCACGGCGGGCCGGACGACGCGGCGGGGCTGACGGCGGGCTCCGGGACGGCGTTCCTGGTGGGCGCGGGCCTGCTCGTGGCGGCGTCCGTGCTGGCTCTCGCCCTGCCGACGCGGCAGCCGGCGCATCACGGGCGCTGATGCCCGGCATCAGCAGATCGCTCTGGCCTCCGTGGCGCGGGCCACAGCAGAATCGAGTCGGCTGAACGAGCCCGCACCACACCTTCTGCTCGACCAGGGCGGTCTCGCCCCAGGTGGCTCCCGATGCCGCCGCCGAGGGCCCTCGGCCCCCGGTTCTCGGACCGTCGCGCCGGGCCCCTCGCCGGACCCGGGTCGCGCGCCAGCGAAGGGATTCCCGTGGCCTGGACCAAGTGGTCGTACATGGACCACTGGGTGACGGAGACGCCGCAGGGGCCGCAGCCCCCGTCGTTCAACCGCGCCTACATGGACCGGTACGTCAAGCAGCTGTCGGCGCTCGGCTTCACGGGCTTCGACACGTTCTTCTTCTACCTGCCGCTCTACGCCGGGATGTACGGCGGCGTCCCCGGCTTCGAGCGCTTCCTGCAGGACAACGGCTTCGACAAGATCACCGGGATCTTCTCCGCCTACCCGTCGGCCACGAGGTACACGGCGCCGCACGTGCGGGAGACGCACGACCGGATCGTCGCCGACTGCGAGAACACGCTGCGCATGTGCGAGGGGCTGAGCGGCGTCGAGAACTTCATCGTCATGCCGACGTCGACGTACTTCCAGACCGAGCCGGTCACCGACGACACCATCAAGGTGGTCGCCGACCTGTGGAACCGGGTCGGCGCGCTGACCCTCGAGCACGGCATGACGACGACCTGCCACTTCGAGTTCTGGGGTGCGATCCGCACCCGCGAGCAGCTCGACACGTTCCTCCGGTACACCGACCCGGAGCTCGTCTCCTTCTTCTGCGACACCGCGCAGCACACGATCGCCGGCGTCGACCCGGTACAGCTGTTCCGCGACCACTCGGACCGCTGCACCGGCTTCCACTTCAAGGACACCAAGAACGTCGACGAGCACGAGGCCTACCGGACGCCGCCGGACCCGGAGCTGATGGCGCCGCAGGTGACCCGCTGGTTCTACGAGATGGGCGAGGGCGGTCTGGTCGACTTCCCGACCTTGATGAAGGAGATCGTCGCCTCCGGCTACGACGGCTGGCTGACCGTCGAGCACGACAAGGCCGAGCTCGGCGGTGGCAGCTACGCCGAGGCCACCGCGGTCGCCAAGTGGTACATCGACAACGTCCTCGCCGAGGCCGAGGCCGAGGCGCGCAGCGCGCTGGAGACGGCCCGATGAGGGACACCCTGCGCTGGGCCTACGCGCTGAACCAGTGGAACGTCCGGCTCGACGTCTTCGTGCGGCACGAGGACCAGCAGCGGGCGCTGAAGACCGTCTCCGCCTGCGGCTTCGACACGATCGAGCTGGCCTCGGGCACCGGCCGCTGGGACAACATCAGCCGGCCCGAGGTCATCCTGCTCAACCACGGCAGCCACACCGGCTTCCTCGACTTCCTGCGCCGGGCGCAGGTGCAGCGCGTGTCCAGCCTGTTCTGGGACCCGCAGGCGCCCGCGGAGGAGGAGGAGGGCTACGCCTTCCGGTCGACGGCGAACCCCGCCGACGCCGACGCGATCGTCGAGTGGTCGAAGCCGTTCGTCGACTTCGTCGCCGGCGTGGGTGCCGACCAGCTCGTCGTCCGCCCCGTCGGGTCGGCCTGGATGACGCCGCCGCTCGACGCCGACGCGATCAAGCGCATCGGCGACGTGTGGAACCGGGTCGGCGAGCTGACGTCGGCCGCCGGCACCGGCCTGGCGCTGCACTACGACTGCCTGGGCGCCGTGCACACCGAGGCAGAGCTGACCGGCCTGCTCGACGCGACCGACCCGGCGACCGTCGGGTTCGCGCTCGACACCGCGGAGCTCACCGTGGGCGGGATGGACCCGGTGGCCTTCTACCGGCAGCACGCCGACCGGGTCACCCACGTGCACCTCAAGGACACCCGGTACTCCGACACCGGCGAGGAGTACCGGATGCCCGGTGCCGAGTCGACGATGCTCAAGGGCGGGGCCGGACGGCGGATCGAGCGCTGGTTCTTCGAGCTCGGTACCGAGGGCGGCCTGGTCGACGTGCCCGGCTTCGTGTCGGCGCTGCGAGAGCACGATTACCCGGGCTGGGTCGTCGTCGAGAGCGACCACGGCGGCAACCCGGCGGAGTTGGCGATGCTCAACAGCTGGTACCTGCAGCACGAGCTCGGGATCCCGAAGTGACCGCCGCGGAGCGCGCCATCAAGTGGTCCTACATGGACCACTGGCGGAGCAACGGCCCGGCGGGGCCGGTCGACCAGTGGCACTCGCACACGACCATGTCGGCCTTCCTCAAGCAGATCAAGGCCGTCGGGTTCGACGCGATCGACACCTTCGACTTCCGCATCTGGCAGATGTACGGCGACTACGGCGGCCCGGCGGGCTACCAGCGGATGGTCCAGGACCACGGCCTGGAGCGGATCGTGAACACGTTCCACGCCGCCGATTACGACGTCCGCAACTACGCGCCCCACCTGCCGGAGACGCACGAGAACATCCTCGAGGACTTCCGCGTCACGATGGGCCGCTGGTCGGAGATCGAGCTCGACAACATCATCGTGATGCCGGCGACGCTCTACTACGACATGGAGCCGGTCACCGAGGACAAGCTCAAGTACACGGCGGAGTGCTGGAACAAGGTCGGCGAGATCACCGCGGGTTTCGGCGTGCGGCTCACCTGCCACCACGAGTTCTTCTGCGGCATCCAGAGCGAGCCGGACATCGAGACCTTCTACTCGTACACCGACCCGCAGTACGTCTCGCTGTTCGTGGACACCGCCCAGCACTGCATCGCCGGGGTCGACCCGGTCGCGCTCTACGACCGGCACGCGCACCGGGTCAGCGGCTTCCACTTCAAGGACACCCGCAACGTGGCCACCGGCGACGACCACCGGCACCGGCCCGACTCCGAGATCATGGCGCCGACCACCGGCAAGTGGTTCTACGAGATGGGCACCGACCAGGGCCTCGTGGACTTCGCGGCGATGATGACCGCCGTCCGTGACAACGGGTACCGCGGCTGGATCTCCGTCGAGCACGACAAGGCCAACAAGGAGGGCGGCGACTACTCCGAGAGCACCGCGATCTCCCGCTGGTACGCGAAGAACGTCCTCGAGGAGATCTACCGATGAGCGGGATCCGCTGGGCGTACGCCATCAACCAGTGGAAGCCGCAGTTCGACGACTTCGTCCGCCGCGAGCAGCACGAGCGCGCGCTGAAGACGATCTCCATCGCCGGCTTCGAGGGCGTCGAGCTGACCTACGGCACGGGGCGGTGGGAGCCGCTGGGCAACCCCCAGCAGCTGGCCGCCAACTTCGGCTCGGTCGCGGGCTTCCGGGAGTTCCTCCGCAGCTGCGCGCTCGACGCTGTCTCCAGCTGGTACTGGGACCCGGCCGAGCGCTCGATGGAGCACCTCACCGGCCCGCTGTCGCCGCTCGCCGACGCCGACGTCCCGGCGATCGTGGCCCGCGCGCGGGAGCTCGCCGCCGCGTTGGCCGAGCTCGGCGGGTCCGTGCTGCTCGTGCGCCCGGTGGGGGGCGCCGGGGACGTCGAGCCGCTGGACGACGAGGCGATCGGCCGGCTCGCGGCCTGCTGGGAGGCGGTCGGCCGGGCGACGGCCGAGCACGGTGTCCGGACGGCGCTGCACGTCGACTTCCTGTCCGCGCTGCGCCGCGACCACGTGCCCCGGCTGCTCGACCGCACGGACCCGGCACTGGTCGGGCTGGCCGTCGACACCGGCGAGCTGACCGCCGGAGGCATCGACCCGGTGTCGGTGATCGAGCGGTACGGCGACCGCGTGTGGCACGTGCAGCTCAAGGACGCCCTGGCCGTGGACGACGCCGAGGAGTACCTGCAGCCGCACGCGCACTGGACGGTGCGGGTCCGCGGGGGAGCGCGGGAGGTGCCGCGCTGGTTCGCCGAGCCGGGCGCCGACGGCGGCCTCGTCGACGTCCCGGCGGTCCTCCGCGCCCTGCTGGACGCGCGGTACGAGGGCTGGGTCGTCGTCGAGAGCGACCAGAGCCCGCACCCCGCCGCCAGCGCCCTGCTGGCCGGCTACCTCGTGCAGCGCGAGCTGCGCCCGATCCTCCTCGACCAGCGGAAGGCAGCCGTCTGATGGCCACCGGCGACACCGTCCTCACCGACGACAGCCTGCTCCGGCGCCCCGAGGGGCTCGGCATCGCGCTGACCGTGCCCTGGTACCGCAGCCTCTGGCTGTCCAGCGTCAGCGACATCGCCGTCGCGGTGGAGGGGCGCGACATCCCGACGGCGGACCTGCGGGTCGAGCTGGGGGAGCGGACCTTCCGGGTCGACGAGCTGGCCGACCAGTGGGACGTCCTGTGGTTCATCCAGGACCGGCTGGTCGTGGTCGTCCCGCTCGACGAGCCGCCGGCCGAGGGGCAGCAGGTCGACGTCGAGGTGACCGTCGACCTGCGGCTGCCCTACATGCAGATCGCACCCGCGACGTACGTGACCAACCACGCGAGCAACCGCCGGTCGCTCGCCGTCCGCTGAGGAGCACGCGATGACCAGCACCGCTCCGGCCCGGGAGGCGCAGCCTGCAGTCGAGGGCAGCGGCATCACGCTCGGTCTCACCCTGTACTCGCTGACCAGCGAGTGGGCGGCCGGCCGCTACGACCTCGCCGGCCTGCTCGACGTGGTCGACGCCGCGGGCATCGGCCCCGGCATCGAGATCGTCGCCTCGCAGACCATCCGCACCTACCCCGAGGTGACCGACGAGTTCGTGCGCACCTGGCGCGAGGCGTTCGACCGGCACGGCTTCGTGCCGAGCTCGTTCGGGTGCAACCTCGACACGGGCCGCCGCCGCGACCGGGACATGACCCCGGACGAGGAGTACGAGTTCACCGTCACCCAGTTCCGCAGCGCGCACGCGCTCGGTTTCCCGCTGGTGCGCATCCAGAGCGCCAAGCCCTCGCTGATCCGCCGGCTGCTGCCGGTGGCCGAGGAGCTCGACCTCACGATGGGCTGGGAGCTGCACGCCCCGCTCGGGCCGAACTCGCCGCGGGTGCTGGAGATCCGCGAGACCTACGCCGAGATCGACTCGCCGCGGCTGGGTTTCGTCGCCGACTTCAGCTCGACCATGCACGCGATGTCGCCGACCATCCTGCGCAAGCTCGGGAGGATGGGCCTCGGCCCCGAGGAGCTCGGCCGGCTCCAGGAGATCTGGGCGACCGACGCCGACATCGACGCCCGGCACGGCGAGTTCGTCGAGTACCTGCACTCGCGCGGCATCGCGCCGGAGTCGCTCGGCTCGTTCGCGCGGCTGGCGTTCAACATGCACGGGCACGTCGACCCGGCCGAGTGGGCCGACATCATGCCGCAGATCAAGCACGTGCACGCCAAGTTCTACGACATCGACGAGCACGGCGACGAGCCGGCGATCGACTACCCGGCGATCGTCCGGGAGTTCGTCCGCGGCGGCTACAGCGGCTTCTTCTCCAGCGAGTGGGAGGGCCACGCCTTCGCCGACCTGGACGAGGCCGACCCCGTGGACCTCGTCCGCAAGCAGCACGACCTCATCCGCCGGTCGATCACGGCCGCCCTCAGCGAGAAGGACTCCTGACGTGTACCAGCTCTCCGCCAACATCGAACTGCTCTTCACCGAGGCCGGCCCGGACGCCGGTGACCGGGTCCGCGCCGCCGCGGCCGCAGGCTTCGACGCCGTCGAGATGTGGTTCTCGACCGACAAGGACCTCGACTCGCTCGCCAAGGCGCTCGCCGACACCGGCGTCCAGCTGACCTCGCTGCTCGCCGGCCCGCGGATGGGCTTCACGTTCCCGGGCACCGACCTCGCCCCGGCCCACGAGGGCCTGGACACCGCGGTCGAGCACGCGAAGCTCCTCGGCTGCCCCCGGATCGTGCTCGCCTCGGGCGTGGGCTTCCCGGGCATGAACCGGCAGCGCAACCACCAGGTGGTCATCGACCTGTACGGCGAGGCCGTGCAGCGGCACCGCGGTTCGGGGATCACCTTCGTCCTCGAGCCGGTCAACTCGCGCGTCGACCACCCGGGCGCGCTCACCGACCGCACCGAGGACGCCGTCCACGTGGCCCGCGCCATCGACGACCCGTCCTTCGGCATCCTCTACGACCTCTACCACTCGATCGCCCAGGGCGAGGACCCGAGGACCGAGCTGGCGAACGCGGCGGGCTTCGTCAAGTACGTGCAGCTCGCCGACGCGCCCGGCCGGCACGAGCCCGGCAGCGGCGACGTCGACTGGCCGGCCCAGCTGGCCACGCTGCGGGCGTCGGGCTACGACGGCCCGATCGGGCTCGAGTACTTCCCGGCCGTCGAGACGGTGAAGTCGGTCGAGTACATCCGGTCGGTCGCGGCGGACGCGTGACGGAACCGGCGGCGAAGCTCGACGTCCTGCTGGCGACCGGCAGGGTCACCGTCGAGCACGACAACGAGTACCGGAGCTTCCGGCACCACACCTCGATGCTGACGGCGCTGCTGGAGTCGACCGGGCGCTTCCGGGTGCGGGTGCTCGAGGAGTTCCGCGGCATGGGCGACGAACTGCTCGACCGGTTCGACGTCGTCCTGGTCGTGTACGAGGGGCGGGACGACTACCACTCGGTCGCCGAGGGCTTCGGGACGACGACCGAGCAGGCGCTGCTGCGGTTCGTCCGCGAGAAGGGTCGTGGGATCGTCTGGTTCCACGGCTCGTCGGTGCAGGAGCCGGACTGGGGCTGGCCGGAGGAGTTCGACCGGATGCGCGGGGCGACGCTCAGCCGGGAGACCGGTCTGCGGCCCCGGCCGCAGGGCGAGGTCGTCGTCCGGACCGCGGAGCCACGGCACCCGGTCACCGAGGGCCTGGAGGCCGAGTGGGCGGTCGTCAACGACGACGTCCTGACCGGCGCGCGGATGGACCCGTCGGCGCGGGTGCTGCTCACCGTCTTCGACGACGTCGACAGCTACCGCCGGGCCGGCTGGCCGAACGCGCACACCCCGGTGGTGATCCCGCCGGGTGGGCTCGAGGAACTGAACGGCATGAACACCGACCAGCCGCTGGCCTGGGTGAACGAGTGGGGGAGCGGCCGGTCGTTCTGCGTCACCCTCGGGCACGACTGGGACACCTTCCGGAAGGTGCCGTTCATGACGCTGCTGGTCCGCGGCGTCGAGTGGGCGGCCACCGGGTCGGTCACCCTCGGGCCGCCCGAGCGGACCGGCGCCGCGCGCTGGCGGCTGTGGCCGTACTACGCCGGCGACCCGTCCCGCTTCGACCGCGCCGCGCCCGCGGCCGCGGCCGCCGCCCGTGACTGACCGCGTGACCGCACTCCCTCCCGGACGGCCCGTGCGGCCGGGCGGGTGCCCGAGAGGTGGCGGGCGGTGTAGACCAGCCCGACGTGGCTGAAGGCCTGCGGGGTGTTGCCGGCCTGCCGGCCGGCCGCGACGTCGCAACTCCTCGCTGAGCAGGCCGAGGTCGTTGCGCAGGCCGAGCAGCCGGGTGAACAGCGCGTCGGCCAGCCAGAAGCTGCAGGCGAGGAACGCCCCCTCGTCACCGCGCAGCCCGTCGACGCCGCCGTCGGCGTCCACGCGGTAGCGCCGCAGCAAGCCGTCGTGGTCGAGCTCCCGCTGCAGGGTGGTGACGGTGCCTGTCCGCGCGGCGGCATGAGGTCGACCACGCGCACGGTCCCCTCGGGGGTCTGCCACTCCGCCTCGAGCACCAGCGAGTCCCCGCGGTAGCGGCGGCGCGTGCAGGTCCCGCCGCGGTGGGGGGCGAGCACCCAGGAGCCGGCCCGCTCGTCGCCGAGCAGCGCGGCGAAGCAGGCGGGGGAGTCGAACCGGGGCAGGCACAGCCAGTCGACGGTGCCGGTGCGGTCGACCAGCGCGGCGGTCTGCAGGTCGCCGACGAGGCCGTGGTCCTCGATCCGCGCGGTCACCGGGTCGCCCGTGCCGGGGGGTCCTGCAGCGAGATGACGATCCCACGACCCCACATCGGGGTGCAGCGCGCTCCCGGCACCGGCGAGCGGCTCCCGCCGCCGTGCCCGGTCCCGCGGGCGCGCCGGTCGTCGCCGACCCGGTGGGTACCGCCCTCGGGACCACGGCGGGGCGGCCCGCGGCGGTGCACACTGCCTCCACGGGACGGTCGGGCGGGACGAGGCGGCGGGCAGGACCGATGACGGACACGGGCGTGGTGGGCGTGACCGTGGTCCGCGGCGGGACGACGGTGCTGCACGACGTGACGCTGCTCGCGGCCGACGGCGAGCTCCTCGTGGTGCTGGGCCCGTCCGGCAGCGGCAAGTCGACGCTGCTGCGGGCCGTGGCGGGGCTCGACCAGGTCCGCTCCGGCGACGTGCTGGTCAGGGGGCGCCGGGTGACCCGGCTGCCGTCCTCCGAGCGGCACGTGGCCATGGTGTTCCAGTCCTCCGCCCTGTTCCCGTTCCTCGACGTGGCGCGCAACCTCGGGTGGGGCCTGCGCGTGCAGCACCGGCCGGAGGCCGAGGTGCAGGAGCGGGTCAGCGGCCGGGCCCGGCAGTTGCGGCTCGGCCGCCTGCTGGCCCGCCGGCCACGCGAGCTGTCCGGTGGCGAGCGCGGCCTGGTCGGCGTCGGCCGGGCGCTCGTGCAGGTCCCGGACGTCTTCCTGCTCGACGAGCCCCTCGGCGACCTCGACGCCGTGCAGCGCGTCGAGGTGCGGCGGCAGATCGTCGACGTCGTCCGCTCCCTCGGCGTCCCCACGCTCTACGTCACCCACGACCCGGCCGAGGGCCTGGTCATCGCCGACCGGGTCGCGCTGATGAGCGAGGGCCGCGTCGTGCAGGTGGGCCGGCCCCGCGAGCTGTACGAGCAGCCGGTGGACCTGTTCGTCGCCGGGTTCGTCGGCGACCCGCCGATCGGGCTGCTGCCCGCCCGGCTGGTGTCCGCCGGCGGGCAGGCCGGCTTCCGGGTGGGTGCCCGGACCCTGCCCCTGTGGCAGCCGGTGCCACCGCCGCTGCTCGACCACGTCGGCCGCGAGGTGCTCCTCGGCCTGCGTGCCGAGGACGTCCACGACGCGGCGGCCGGTCAGGACCCGGACGCCGTCGCGCTGGACGGGGTGGTGAGCCACGTCGAGTACACCGGACGGCACCAGGTGGTCGCGGTCGTGGTGGCCGCGCCGCCGGACACCCCGGGCGGGGCAGCGCTCGGCGGCGGCTCCCCCGGCGGCACCCTGCACTCGTTCCTCCCGCCGCGGGCGGTGGTCCGCCCCGGTGACGCGGTCCGGGTCACCGTCGACGCGGCCCGCGCCCACGTCTTCGACCCGGTCACCGGCCGGGCACTCCGGCACCCCCCGGAGCGGCGCTGACCACCGCCGCGCGCCCGGTGACCTGAGTACACGGGGCCTCACGGTGCGCAGTCGCTGCAGTGGCGCGACTCCGCGAGTCGCCCCATCCTTGTCGGCACGCCTGACCCCACCGACCCGTCGTTCCACGAGGGAGCGGACATGGCTCACGGCCCCGCCGACAGCGGCGACCTCCACAAGGGACTCAAGCAGCGCCACCTCACGATGATCGCGATCGGCGGTGTCATCGGCGCGGGCCTGTTCGTCGGCTCGGGCGCGATCATCGGCGAGGTCGGTCCCGCGGCGTTCCTGACCTACGCCCTGACCGGCGTCCTGATCGTCATGGTCATGCGGATGCTCGGGGAGATGGCGGTGGCCAACCCCTCGACGGGGTCCTTCGCCGACTACGCCCGGCAGTCGCTCGGCGGCTGGGCCGGCTTCAGCGTGGGCTGGCTGTACTGGTACTTCTGGGTGATCGTCGTCGGCTTCGAGGCCGTGGCGGGTGCGGCGATCCTGCAGCGCTGGCTGCCCGACGTCCCGCTGTGGGTGCTGGCGCTCGTCCTCATGGTGCTCATGACGGCGACCAACCTGTTCTCCGTGGCCTCCTACGGGGAGTTCGAGTACTGGTTCGCCGGCGTCAAGGTCTTCGCGATCGTGGTCTTCATCGCGCTCGGCACGCTGTTCGTCCTGGGGCTCTGGCCGGGGCGCGACCTCGACTTCTCGAACCTCACCGAGCACGGCGGACTGTTCCCCAACGGCGCCGGCACGCTCGTCTCGGGCATCGTCATCGTGGTCTTCTCGATGGTCGGGGCCGAGATCGCCACCATCGCCGCCGCCGAGTCCGCCGAGCCGGAGCGCGGCATCGCCCGGGCCACGAACTCCGTCGTGTTCCGGATCCTGATCTTCTACGTCGGGTCCATCTTCCTGCTGGCCACCATCCTGCCGTGGAACTCCACCGAGCTCGGGGACTCGCCCTACGTCTCGGCGATGGAGGAGATGGGGATCCCGGCGGCGGCCGAGATCATGAACGCGGTCGTGCTCACCGCCGTCCTGTCCTGCCTGAACTCCGGCCTCTACACGGCCTCGCGGATGCTGTTCGTGCTCGCCGCCCGGCACGAGGCACCCGGCCGGCTGCTGTCGATCAACCGGCGCGGTGTCCCCGCGTGGGCGATCCTCGCGTCCAGCGTCGTCGGGTTCCTCTGCGTGATCGCCGCCTACGTCTCGCCGGACACCGTCTTCCTGTTCCTGCTCAACTCCTCCGGCGCGATCATCCTGTTCGTCTACCTGCTGATCACGCTGTCCCAGCTGCGGATGCGGCCGACGATCCCGCCGGAGCGGCTGCGGGTGAAGATGTGGTTCTACCCGGTCCTGACCCTGCTGACGGCGGCCGCGATCGTCGCGATCCTCGTGCAGATGCTCGTCCGGGAGAGCACCCGGTCGCAGCTCCTGCTCAGCCTGCTCGCCTGGGCGGTCGTGCTCGTCGCCTACGCCGTCCGGCGCCGGGCCATCGGCGCGGCCCACCTCAGCGAGCAGGGGGCCGCCGCGGAGACCCGGGCCGAACGGTGGATGCACGAGCACGGCGCCGTCGTCGACGCCGAGGTCGACGCCGCCGTCGGGGAGGGGCGGCTGGACCCCCGCGTCATCCGGCGGATGGACGAGGAGGGCTATCCCAACGAGGCGCCGTGACCCCCGGTCCCGTCCGTCGGGGCACCGTCGACGTCGTCCGCTGCGTCACGCGGGAGTCCGGTGGGGACTCCACCACCGAGGTCGGGGAGGGGCCCACCGAGGCCTTCGTCTTCGGGTGGGGGCGGGACGCGCGGCCTGCTCACCCACTTCCTCGAGAGCCAGCGGACGACCGTCACCGTGCGGTACGACGACCAGCCGGCGGTGACCCGGGGCCTCTCGGACGCCTCCTCCGCGCCGGTGTACGACGTCCAGGAGGGCATCTGGTCGAGCGAGCTGCTGGATCCCCCTGGGCGACCTGGTGGCCGGGGACGAGGTCACGGTCACCATCGACACGACGACCACGAGGCCGAGCACGGACCAGCTCGAGGGGGCCCACCGGGAGCTGGTCCCGGCCGGCGCGACGCTCGCCTCCGGCACCTGCGTGATCACAGTCGTCCCTGCGTGACGGGCCGTCGCGCGACGCCCGCCGGCGCGCACCACGGCCGGGAGCGCGAGGGAGCCCTCGGCGCGGTCAGGCGCCCGAGTGCCTCCGGGACTGCGTCCCGGGGACGTCGTCGTCGTAGAGGGTGTAGGTCGCGCTCATCGTGCCCGCGGGGTCGAGCCGGGCGAGCAGGGCGTCGCCGATGGCGGCGAGCTGGTCGATCTGCTCGTCGCTGAGCGCGTCGACGACGTGGTGCCGCACGGCGGCGACGTGGCCGGGCGCGGCCGCCCGCAGCGTCGCCCAGCCGGCGTCGGCGAGCCGGACGTCGGTCACCCGGCGGTCGTCGGGCCGGGAGGCGCGCGCCACCAGCCCCCGACCCTCCATGCGCGTCAGCACGTGCGAGAGGCGGGGCAGGGTGGCGCTGGTCCGCCGGGCCAGCTCGGTGGTGCGCAGCGTCCGGCCGGGGACCTCGGAGAGCATGGCCAGCACCTGGTACTCGAACTCGGTCAGCCCGGCGTCCCGGCGCAGCTGTGCGTCGAGGACGCCGGGGAGCAGCTCGAGCACCGCGCGCAGACGGATCCAGGCGCGCAGCTGTCGCCGGTCGAGCCACGGTGTGTCCACGGTCACGTCCTCACCGGAATGCTTGTGCCGACAAGTATGCTGTCCCTGCTGGTAGTTGTCGCAACAACCAATCAACCGGCAGGAGCAGCGACGTGGCACACGTGAGCATCATCGGCACCGGCACCATGGGTCAGGCCATCGCCGAGGTCGTCCGCCGGGGCGGCCACACCGTCGAGCTGATCGGGCACGGTGACACCGACCAGCCGGTCACCGGCGACGTCGTCGTCCTCGCCGTCCACCACGCCTCCGTCGCCGAGGTCCTCGACCAGCGCGGTGCACAGCTGGCCGGCAGGGTCGTCGTCGACATCACCAACCCGGTGGACCCGCAGACCCTCGCCTCCCTGGTCGTCCCGGCCGACGGCTCCGCCACCGCCGGGATCGCCGCGGCGCTGCCCGACTCCCGGGTGGTCAAGGCGTTCAACACGAACCTCGCCGCCACCCTGGCCTCCGGGACCGTCGGCGACCAGCCCACCACGGTCCTGATCGCCGGTGACGACGCCGGCGCCACGTCGCTGCTGGCCGGGATCGTCACCGACGGCGGACTGCGCGCCCTCGACGCCGGCCCGCTGCAGCGCGCCCGCGAGCTGGAGGCGCTCGGCTTCCTGCAGATCACCCTGGCCGCCGCGGAGGAGGTCGCCTGGACCAGCGGCTTCGCCGTCGTCGCCTGACGACCGGCCCCGTTCCCCCACGCCTCCCACGCACCCCCAGGAGCCCGCATGACCACGCCCGCCCCCACCCCGACCGCTGCCGCCGACGCACGCATCCCGGCCGCGCACCCCTTCACCGCGCACCTGCGGCGGGCCGCCGCCCTCGAGGCCGAGCGGCCGCACCGCGCCTGGACGCCGGAGGACGGGCCGCTGCCGAGCCTCTACCTGTCCCACGGCGGCGGGCCGCTGCCCTTCGCCGACCCCGGGTGGCTGGACCCGCTGCACGGCTGGGCCCGGGCGCTGCCCAGGCCGCGGGCGATCCTGGTCGTCAGCGCGCACTGGGAGTCCGCGCCGCTGTCGCTCAGCGCCGCCCGTCCGGCCGAGCTGGTGTACGACTTCGGCGGCTTCGACCCGCTCTACCACACCTTCCGCTACGGCACCCCCGACGCCGGCGAGCTGGCGCGGCAGGTGGCCGGGCTCGTGCCGGACACCGAGCAGGTGCACCAGCACGCGCGCCGCGGGCTCGACCACGGCGCGTGGGTGCCGCTGAAGATCATGTACCCGGCGGCCGACGTCCCGGTGCTGCAGCTGTCCCTGCCCACCGAGGACCCGGACCGGCTGCTGGCCCTCGGAGCGCGGCTGCGGCCGCTGCGCGAGTCCGGCGTGCTGGTGGTCGGCTCCGGGCACATGACCCACGGCCTGCCGTTCCTCACCCGGGAGAACTTCACCCGCAACGAGGTGCCGGGCTGGTCGGCGGACTTCGACACCTGGGCCGCCGACGCCCTCGCCCGCGGCGACGTCGCCGAGCTCGCCCGCTTCCGCACCGCCGCGCCGGGCATGCCCTACGCCCACCCCACGGTGGAGCACTTCACCCCGCTGTTCGTCACCCTCGGCGCGGCCACCGACCCCACCGCGCCGGTGACCACCACGCTCGACGGGTACGGCGTCGGCCTGTCCCGGCGCTCCTTCCAGGCGGCCTGACGCCGGCGGGGTCGACTGCCGCGGGGACGTCGACGACCGCGACACGACCCGCTCTGGCGGGCTGACCGGGGGGTCAGCCCCGCGGCGGGAGCACCGGCGTGCGGCCGAGCTCGGCGCGCGCGATCGACCGCAGGTGGACCTCGTCCGGGCCGTCGAACAGCCGCATCGCGCGGTGCCAGGCGTACATGGCGGCGAGCGGGGTGACGTCGGACATCCCGGCGCCGCCGTGGACCTGGATGGCCCGGTCGATGACGCGGGTCGCGGCCCGGGGGACGGCGACCTTGGCCATGGCCACCAGGTCCCGGGCGGTCTTGTTGCCGTGGACGTCGATGACGTGGCTCGCGCGGTGGCACAGCAGCCGGGCCTGCTCGATCTCCAGGCGGGACTCCGCGATCTGCTGCTGCACCACGCCCTGGTCGGCCAGCGGGCCGCCGAAGGCGACCCGCTCCCGGGCCCGCGCGGTCAGCAGGGCGAGGGCGCGCTCGGCCGCGCCGAGAGCGCGCATGCAGTGGTGGATCCGGCCCGGCCCCAGCCGCGCCTGCGCGGCGGCGAAGCCCCCGCCCTCCTCCCCGACGACGTTGGTGACGGGCACCCGCACCGCCTCGAAGGACACCTCGGCGTGCCCGTGCTGGTCGTGGTGGCCGAGGACGGGGTGGTCGCGGACGACGGTCACGCCCGGCGTGTCCCGGGGGACGAGCACCATCGTCTGCTGCCGGTGTGCCGGCGCCGACGGGTCGGTCTTGCCCATGAGCACGAGGACGGCGCACCGCGGGTCCATCGCGCCGCTGGTCCACCACTTGCGGCCGGTGATCACGTACTCGTCGCCGTCGCGCTCGATCCGGGTGGCGATGTTGGTGGCGTCGCTGCTGGCGACGTCGGGCTCGGTCATGGCGAACGCCGAGCGGATCTCCCCGGCGAGCAGGGGCTCGAGCCAGTCGCGCTTCTGCTGCTCGCTGCCGAGCAGGTGCAGCAGCTCCATGTTGCCGGTGTCCGGGGCGGCACAGTTGATCGCCTCGGGCGCCAGGTCCAGGCTCCAGCCCGACAGCTCGGCGATCGGCGCGTACTCCAGCTGGGTCAGTCCCGACTCCGCCGGGAGGAACAGGTTCCACAGGCCCTGCGCCCGTGCCCGCCCCTTGAGCTCCTCGACGACCGGCGGCACGACGTGGCCGTCCGGGCCGGCCGCCCGGCGGGAGGCCAGGTAGGCGGGCTCGGCCGGCAGGACCTCCTCCCGCATGAAGGTGACCATGCGGTCCCGCAGCTCGCGGGCCCGCGTGCTCGGCGCGGGCAGCTCGTGGTCGGACACGGGGACCTCCCGGGGGACGGTGGGACCGGCCCCACCGACGCTAGGGCCACCGTGGGCCGGGGGGCCAGGCACGGAGGAGGACAGGGTCCGCGCGCCGCCGGTCGCCCTAGGGTGCTGGGGGAGGACCCCCGGACCGGGTCGTCCCCGTCTCCGCGGAGGAGCCCGGCATGAACGCGGTCGAGTACGAGCAGCGGGACGGCGTCGCGCGGGTCCGGCTGGCCGACGCCGAGCGGGGCAACCCCCTCACACCGGCGACGGTCGGCGAGCTGGGCCGGGCCGTGCGGCGGGCCCGCGCCGACGACGTGCACGTCGTGGTGCTCTCGGCCGCGGGCCGGACCTTCAGCGTCGGCGGGGACGTGTCCGCCTTCGCCGCCGCCGAGGACGTCGAGCAGGTGGTCGACGACATGGCCGAGTCGCTGCACCGCGTCGTCAGCGACCTGCACCGGCTGGACGCGGTGGTGGTCTCGGTCGTGCAGGGCACCGCGGCCGGCGCCGGGGTGCCGCTGGCCGCGGCGGCCGACCTCGTGCTCGCGGCGGAGTCCGCGCGGTTCACCCTCGCCTACACCCGGATCGGCTTCTCCCCGGACGGCGGCAGCACGCTGCTGACGGCGTCGGTCGGGCTGCACCGGGCGCTGCACCTGGCGCTGCTCAACCCGGTCCTCTCGGCGGAGGAGATGCGGGCCATGGGGGTGGTGACCCAGGTGCACCCCGACGCCGAGCTCGAGGGGGCCGTCGAGGACGTCGTCGCGGCGCTGCGGTCGGGCTCGCGGACGGCGCAGGTGGCCGCCAAGCGCCTGCTCCGCGACGTCGCCACGCCGAACGCGGAGGCGGCGCTGCGCCGCGAGACCCTGTCGGTCCGGGCCGCCGCCGCCAGCGCGGACGGGCGGGAGGGCGTGGCGGCGTTCCTCGGCAAGCGCCCCCCGCGCTTCCCCAGCAGCACGCCCTGACCCCTCCGGTGAGGCTTCCAGGGGAGACCTGAACCCGTCGCTCGGGGGCGGTCGCCCGGACCGAGGCGCCGGCGCGCCCCGGGGGCGACCGGGTGGGCGTCACCGGGCGGTCAGCAGGTCCTCCAGCGGTCGGCGCGCCTCGGCTTCGATGCGGGCGGCACTGTCCGCCTCGCCCAGCCGGTCGGCGAGTGCGGATCGGGTGTGCGCCCACGTGGTCCGGTCGGTGGGGAACACGGCCGCACCGACCGACCGGCGGACCCCCTCGGCCGCGCCGGTGAGGCGGGCGGCCCGCTCCGGGTCCCCGGCCTCCACGGCGACGGCGGCCAGCCCGTCCAGTGCCCGGGCGCTGGTCTCGCGGCTGTCGAGGGCGCGGCCCTGCTCCAGCGCGTCCCCCAGCACGCGGCCCGCCTCGTCCAGGTCCCCTCGCGCGGTGTGCGCCAGGCCGAGGTTCACCAGCGCGTTGCCGAGAACGATCTCCGTCGGGACCGTCCGGGCGACCGCGACGCTCTCCTCGAGCACCGGCACCGCCTCCCCGGGGTCGTCCCGCAGGAGCAGCGCCGCGCCCAGGAACAGCAGCGCGAACGCGAGGCCCCACCGGTCGTCGAGCCGGCGGAGGTCCGCCACGGCGGCCCTGAGCATCGCCTCCCCCTCGGCGGGGTCGGCCGCCGCCACGAGCTGTCCGAGCGGGACCGCCGCCAGGGCGGCCGAGCGGCGGTCGCCGAGTGCCCGGTGCAGCTCGACCGCCGTCCGCAGCGCCGGGAGCGCGCGGTCGTGGTCGCCCTGTCCGAAGCTCAGCATCCCGACCACCAGCGACGCGGAGGCGCGCTCGGCGTCGGTGATGCCGGAGCTGCGCGCCAGCACCTCCTCCATCCACCCGATCCCGGGGCGGAAGAGGCCGTGGACCCACCAGAACCGCCACAGCGCGAGCCCGAGCTCGGTCGCCTCGTCCTCGGCGCCGCGGTCGAGGCACGTCCGCATCGCCGCGCCCAGGTTCCGGGACTCGACGACGTACCGGTCCAGCGCCGACGGGTCCGGCCGCCCAGGCGGTGCCGGCTGGATCGTGAGCGCGAACGCGCGGAAGAAGGCGGCGTGGGCCGCGCGGATCCGATCGGCCTCCCCGCTGGCCGCCAGACGCTCCTCGGCGAACTCCCGGACGGTGTCCAGCAGGCTGAACCGCGGGTCCCCGGAGTCCGGTGCCCCCACCCGGACCAGGCTCTTGTCCACCAGGGAGGCCACCGCGCCGAACACGTCGGGCACCCGCTCGTCGGCGCACACCGCCTCGGCGGCCGGCAGGGTGAAGCCGCCGACGAAGACGGCCAGCCGGGCGAAGGCGACCTTGTCCCCGACGTCGAGCAGGTCGTAGCTCCACTCCACCGTCCGGCGCAGGGTGTGCTGCCGCTCCGGCAGGTCGCGGGGTCCCCCGGCCAGCACGGTGAACCGGGAGTCCAGCCGGCGCAGCAGCTCGACCGGGTCGAGCAGCCGCACCCGGGCGGCCGCGAGCTCGATCGCCAGCGGGAGCCCCTCGAGCCGGCGGCAGATCTCGGCGACCGCCCGCAGCTGTGGCTCGTCCACGGGGACGTCGGCCCGGACCGCCCGGGCGCGGTCGAGGAACAGCCGCACCGCCTCGGTCCGGGCCACCACCTCGACAGGCTCGCTGGCCCGGCCCGTCTGCAGCGGGGGGACGGCGACCACGTGCTCGCCGGTCAGGTGGAGGACCTCTCGGCTGGTGGCGAGCACGGTGAGTTCCCGGGCGGCCTCGAGCAGCTGCGTGACCAGCGGTGTCGCGTCGGCGACCTGCTCCAGGTTGTCGAGGACCAGCAGCACCTGCCGCGGCGCCAGGAACGCGGCGAGCGCGTCCTGCGGCGACCGGCCGCCCCCGTCCGACAGGCCGAGCGCGGTCGCCATGGCGGAGGGCACCAGGGCGGACGCGCGCACGGTCTCCAGCGGCACGGCGGCGACGCCGTCCCGGAACGCCTCCTGCAACCCGGTGGCGACCTGCAGTGCCAGGCGGGTCTTGCCGATGCCGCCGGGCCCGACGAGGGTCACCAGGCGCGTGGCGGGATCGCTCAGCAGCTTGCGCAGCTGCGCCACCTCACGCCGCCGGCCGACGAACGAGCTGGTCGGCGCCGGCAACCTCCACCGCGGACCGGGCGCGCCGCCCGCCGTCGCCCCCGGGAGCTCGAACCGCTCACTGAGCAGCAGGGCGAGGTCGTCGGCGACCAGGGTGGCGAGCTCCTCGGCGGTCCCGAAGCTGCGGTAGGACAGCCCGTCGGACCCGATGCGGTCGATCATCGTCGCCAGCCTCGGGTCCCGGTCGGGCGCCGGCGCCTTCAGGTACACGAGCTTGGGCATGTCCTTCGCGGCGAGGTACTCGTCCTCCAGCCCCGACAGCTCCTGCCCGGGTGCCACCCAGCCGTACGACTGCCAGTAGACGCCCACGAACACGTGGCTCTGCTGCAGGTACGCGAGGTAGAGCTCGCGCGGCGGGTGGGGCCGGGCGCCCAGCTCGAAGAGCACCGGGGTGAACCGCAGCCGCTCGACGGCGGCCTTCACCGCTGCCCGCTCGGCGGCCAGCTCCTGCATGGTCGAGCTGATGAAGACCCGGAGCCGCTGGTCCGGGGTCCGGATGGGCACAGCGGTCCTCCCTCGGCGGGTGAGGCGGTCAGGGGCGCCGCGACGCCGTCGAGCGCGGCCGGCCGGCTCGCGGCGTCCTCACGGAGAGCCGACGAGGTGGGGCCGGGCGCGCTCGGCGTCGGATCCCTGGCCGATGCCGTCCACAGTCGTCCTCCTCATCCGGGAGCACGGAGGTCGTGTGCCGGATGATGCTCCGGCTGTCCCGGCGCGTCACCCCTGCTCTCCTCGCGCGGTCGCGCGGCGCCGCGCGGGCTGGGTCGGTCGCCGCGCGACCTGCACGGCATCGACCCCGCGGACGCGCGGGCGACCGGCCGAGGCGTCGCTCGCCACCCGCCGGCGCCGATCTCCTGCCTCGCTCGCGCTCGGCGACCGAGAGCTCCGCCGGCATCGCCTCGTGCCCTTCCGGCTCCTCTCCGGCCGTCGCCCGGGCAGCCGGGAGGCCCGCCGGCACGGGATCGGGGGAGCCCGGCGCGGTTCTCATCGCGCGCGGCGCCCCCTCACGGTGATCTGATCACGTAGTCCGTCGGGTGCGGTGTGCCGGTGGTCGTATCGGCGGTGCGCGTCTCCCCGATCGACGGGGTCGTGCCAGCGTCGCCCCGAACGTGATCGCCTCCGGGTGCCGGGACACCGATGTCGCCACGGTGGTGATCGGGCGTCGCTCGACCGGCCGACGGAGAAGCCCCCATGCAGTGGGTCCGGGAGTAGGGTGCCGCCATCGCGCCGCACGCCCGGCCGGCGGCTACCTCGACCTCGCCTCGGGCGATGGCCGATCCAGGGATGGCGGGGGACCACGACGCCACCCACCAGCGGTTGTGCGAGGTCGACCGGCCCACGACCCCGGCAGCCCGATCCACCTCGACCTGAGATCAGGCACTGAGGAGGCCACCGTGAAGGCGATCACTCGCACCGACCTGCCCGTCGAGATCGAGGGCGGCGGCGTCGACTTCCGCGCCGACCGCTTCGGAGACATGACCGTCGCCTGGGTGCGACTGCCCGCAGGCACAGACCTGCGCCAGGCGCTGACCGGGCTGCCGGGCGACCGGTGCCCCTGCCCGCACTGGGGCTACATGGTCGACGGCCGGCTCGCGATGCACGGCGAGCAAGGGGTGACCGAGTACGCGGCCGGCCAGGCCTTCTACTGGGAGCCGGGCCACGCTCCGGTGGCGTTGACCGACTGCGAGTACGTCGATGTCTCGCCCTCCGAGGATCTCGAGCGAGTGATCAAGCACATCCAGGGTGGATGAGCCGGGGCCGCCCCGGAGGCGATGTTCCTGGCCGGCTGCGGGCCGTCACCTCGCCGCACCAGGAGGTGGACCGGCTCGACCGGACGACGGCTGGACGCCAGTCGCACGAGCTGTTGGCTCGGCCGTCTGCGGGGCCTGGCAGCGGCCGCTTCGGCGCCTCCAGGGAGCGGCTGGAGGAGCACGCGAACAGGACCGGAGGACAGGGGTCGTCCGTCGATTGGGCGCTGCGCGCTGCTTGCCTCGAGCGCCGGATCAGTCGTCCGCGCCGGCCTGGCTCCTGGCACGGCTGGGCTGCACCCGCATCGGCTCGCCCGGCGTCTTCGGGGAGCGAACCACCAAAGCGCTGTTCAGAGCGGCAAGAGGCCAGGTCGGCCGTGAGCGAAGTCGGGTGGGTCATCCGGCGGGTTCTCGCGCCCGGAGACCGCCCGGATGCCCGTCCCGTGCCCGATCCTCGTCCTCATCCTCGCCCCGCCGTCGAGCCGGCCATCCATCCGTCCGGTACGGGCGTGGCGACAGGGCACTGGCCACGGGCCTCCCTGCTGCGTCCGAGGAGGAGCACAGCGCTTCCGCACACGCCGTGTCGGCAGTGGGGTGCCGGTCAGCCGTAGACGTCGGCGCGGTGCGAGATGCGCACGACCCTGACGAGGACCTCGTCGTCGTGGATCGAGTAGATGACGCGGTACTGGCCCCGTCGCGCGGACCGGTAGCCCTCGAGATCGAAGCGCAGCGGCTTCCCGACGCGGTAGGGGTCCGCAGCCAGCGGCCCGTAGAGGAAGTCGACGACCGCGACGGCCACCGGTTCGGGGAGGTCCCGCTCGATGGCACGCTTGGCCGCTGCCGAGAGGACGACGGTGTGACGACGAGGGCCGGTCACCGCCGGCGGGCCGCGAGTGCGGCCCGCACCTCGGCCTCGCCGTAGACCTCACCGCCGGCCATCGCCTCCTCGGCCTGCCTGATGTCCGAGCGTGCTCGAGGATCGGAGAGGATCTCCAGGGTCTCCACCAGGGACTCGTAGTCCTCGACGGCGAGGATGACCGCGACCGGGCTGCCGTTCCTGGTGACGGTGACGCGTTCGTGCGTGCCGGCGACCTCGTCGATCACCTGGCTGAAGTGCGCCTTGACCGCCGCCAGCGACTGCGTCGTCATGACCTCGATTGTGGTCATCTAACCAGCCATGGTCAAGGAGCTCGGCCGGGGTCGCCGGGGGATGCGGTGTGGTCGGAACCTCGCAGCAGGGGGATCGACGGCAGTCGTGATCCAGCCACCTGTCGCGACGTGGAAGCTCCGAGTTCGAGGCCGGCCTCGCCGAGGGGCGCCTGCAGCGCTCGGGGCCATGCGTCGTCGTCATCGTCGATCGAGCGGCGACCAGAGGAGTACGCCAGCTCCACTGGAGGATGTGGCTTGTCCGTCGAGTGATCGCTGGGCTCTGCTGGCGTCGAGCCCTGACTCATCCGTCCGCGCTCGTAGGACGCCTGGTCCTGCTCGGTTGGACCCACATCGGTTCTCCCGGCATCCTCGGGGAGCGAGATCCGAGAGCGCTGTTCAGAGCGGCAAGACCGCAGGTCGCGGGTGAGCGACAGTGGGCGGGTTGTCGGGCGAGTTCCCACCCCCTGGTCAGCGCTCGAAACAGTTGCTGTGCCGCCACGACCACCCTTCACGGTAGTGGTGCCGGCTGCCGCACCTGACGCCGATCGAGCCGCCTTCGGTGATCCGCGGGGGAGAGGTCCCGGCGCCCGACCCCGTGCGGGGGGCATCACGGAGACGAGCATCGCCGGGGTTTCAAGAGGCCCCTCGACCACTCCGATGAGGGCGGTCAGGCTACGCCGGCTGGTCGTCGGGTGCGCTCGACCGCCCGGTCTCGTCGCAGGCGCGGGAGGTCTTTCGCCGCGCCTGGGCCGACCGAAGCGCGAGGCGGGTGAAGTAGGCCGTCCGGGCGTGCCCCGCCCGGCGTGCCCGTTCAGCCGGTGACAGCACGCCGTCGGGGTCGACCTCGCGCTCTCCGAGGATGGTGGCCGCACTGACCGGGCCGATGCCGTAGAGCGCGGTCAGCCCGGTGGGCACCTGCTCGACCGCGGCGGTGATCAGGCCGGTGACCTCCTGAATCTCTGCGGTCAGCTCGGCCAGCCGCTCCAGCCGGCGGCGGGTCAGCTGCGCCCGCACGCTGCTGTGCCCGGCGAGCAGATCCTTTGCCGCGGTGATGAAGGTCGGCCCGGTCAACCGAGGCACGGTGGCCTGGTAGCCGGGATGCAGGCCGTGCAGCTCGGCGTGAGTGCGGCTAGCAAGGGCGGTGCGCTCGGCCACCAGCTGGGCTCGGTAGTCACACAACGCCCGCAGGTCGGCGGCCTGCCCAATGGGCAGGCGCACCGGTGGCAGGCCCGGTTCGCGGGCGGTGATCCGGGCGATGGCGACCGCATCGTCGGGATCGGTCTTGCCTCCGGCCGGGCGGGCGGTGCGCTCGCGGGAGGTCAGGCTGGGCGGCACCTCGACCACCTCCAGACCGCCGGTGAGCACTAGGCGCACTGCGGCGCCGCGGCCGTAGTTGCCCGAGCCCTCGATGCCCACCCGTTGCACCTGGTGGCGCCCCAGCAGCTCCTCAAGGGCGTCGAAGCCGGTCTCGGTGTTGGCCAGCTCGGTGACCGCCACCGGTCGGCCGCGATCGTCGATGACGGCCACGGCCAGGGTGTCTTTGTGCGTGTCGATGCCGGCAAGCACGCCGACTCCTTTCGCGTCGACTCTGCGCTCGCGACCGCCGAGGTCCCGGGCGGAGCGCACGCACCTGCGGGCCGCCGCGGCCCACGCTCCTATCAGGCGTCAACCGTCCAGGACATCGGCAGGCGTCACCGGCGGGCACTCACTGCGAAGGCCACAGATGATCACGACGGGCAGCAAGACGTCGAGCCTCGCCGGTGACGCCCGCGAGCACCCCGCTCGGCGACGGGGCGTCTCTTCGTACCGCAGGTGCAAGAGGTGTGACGGCTCGCGATCTTGAGATCTCCAGCGGTGCAACCGTGCGCCAGAGAGAGGCCGGTGACCGACTCGCCGGGGGGCTCTGAGGCAGGCGATCATGTGTCGCGTCGGTGGTGCACGGGGAGCGGTCGGTGGGTGGTGCCGCCGTTGGCATCGGGCCGTCTTTCATGGCGCTGCGGGAGCTGTCCCCGGATGGCGCCCCGTCACCAGGCGTGCCCGCGGGGTCAGGCGGGACGGCTGTGCTGCACCGCGGGAACCAACCAACCCCTGTGGAGCCTGCCCCTGTTCTCCGGAGTGGCGTAGGGGGTGGACGTAGTGGTGCGTCGGTCCATCGGGCGAAGGACCGTGCCGTCAAGCCGTCGTCAAGGTGTCGCGGGGACTGTCGTGCGCAGACGCAGGAACACTTCCTCCGGGAGGACTGATGGCGTCGCTCGCGCACGGATCACCGGTCGGCATCGTCTTCCGACGACTGGATCTCGACGACGATCGGCGCCAGGCCCGACGGCTCCTGTCGCACAGCGAGCTGGCGAGCTACGAGGTCGGCTGTGTCTGGTACGGGTTGTGCGACTTGACAGTGGTCGGGCCCAGCAGCCTCGCTGCGGCGGTGGTGGTCCGTCCTGTCGAGCCCGGGACGACGCGCCTGTGCGGTCTCGCCGTGTCGGAGGCGTATCGCGGCCGTCGGCTGGGACGGCGCCTGCTGTGCGAGGTCGCCGACCGGCTGCGCGCATCGGGCGTCGAGCAGATCATCGCCGGGGCTGTCCTCGAACCGCACGAGGAGGCGCTGCTCGCGCAGGTGGGATTCGCGCCGCAGGAGGAGCCTCCGGATGGTGGGCCTCGGTCGTTGCGCCTGCTGCTGTGAGGTCGAGCGGAGCGTGGAGGTCGGTCTCGGCAGCGCGCCGCTGCAGCAGGACGGAGCCCTGCTCGCTCGCCACCGTCAGCGCCTGCTGCAGAGCGCTGTGAGCCTCCTCGTAGCTGGGCGGAGCCAGGCCGACCAGGCACAGCGCTCGCAGGCGGTGCAGCTCGGACTCGTACAGCCGCTCACCGGTGAGTGAGACCTGGGCGATCCCCTCATCGATGAGCCGCAGGGCCTCCTCGGGCCGGCGATCTCGCAGATGGGCCTCGGCCAGCAGCCCGAGTCCCCAGGCAAGGAGGTGGCGGGCACCTCCCGTCTCGATCTCGTCGAGGTGGCGGCGGAGCTCGGGGATGGCGACCGCCGGATCCGCCTCCAGGGCGGTCACCCAGCTGAGCACGACGGCTGCGTATCCGCCCGGCGCGGGGAAGTTCCATCGGGAGGCCAGGTCCAGTGCAGCGGTGGCCCAGGCGCGGGCGGCCGTGAGGTCGCGGCGCAGGCCGGCCATCAGGGCGGCTCCGGTCAGGGCGGCGGCGCGCACGAACGGCTGGTCGTCGGGGGATCCCGCGACGGCTGCCCTGACGAGGCCGGCGGCTGCCTCCAGTTCTCCGAGGAGGTCCAGCACCGCGGCGAGCTGGAGTTGCAGTGTCACCTTGGGCGGGACGAGCTCGCGGGCGTCGTGCGCTTCGCTCGCCAGCCGCATCCCCAGCTCGAGGTGTTCCTTGGCGGAGGTCGGGCGTCCCTGCGCCCACAGTGTCCGTCCCAGTGCCAGGTGGCCGACGACGACCTCGGCCGGGTCGTCGCTGCTGTGGGCCAGCTCCACGATGTCCTCGGCCAGGGCTCGGGCGAGCCGATGGTCGGCCCGGGCGAAGGCCACCTCGTACAGGCTGCGATAGGCGGCGAGTACGGCCGAACTGTCCCCGATCTCGTTGGCCAGATCCCGGGCGCGGGCGAAACTGGCCCAGGCTCGTTCGGAGCCCGTGCCGTGGAGTTGCACCAGCAGCGTGCCGAGGCGGAGCTGGACGTCCAGCTCGGACGCCGTCCGGCTCGCTGAGGCAGGCGTGTCGGCGAGCAGGTCCAGGCTGCGGGAGAGTTGGCGCTCGGCTTCTTCGTGCGCCCGGGTGTCCAAGCAGATCTGCGCCGCCGCCATCACGTGCGGCACCGCCCGCTCTGCACCCGTCACCGATGCGGCCAACCACCAGTGATGGGCCACCTGCAGCACGTGATCGGCATCCTGGCGGCGGCCGGCGGACAGCGCTGGGGCCACCCGCGCGTGCAGCCGAGCCTGACGGGCTCGGCTGATCTCGCCGTAGACGGCTTCGCGGATCATGGCGTGGGCGAAGCGGAAGCGCCCCACTCTCGCGGAGTCCTCGGTGACCAGTCCGGACAACACGCTGAGCTCCACGGCGTCCAGCGCGTCGTCGTCGTCGAGGCCGGTCACGGCGCGCAGGACGTCCAGATCGAACTCCTGACCGATGACGGCGGCGACCAGGAGGACGGTGCGGCTCTGATCCGGGAGGCGAGCGAGGCGCCGGCGGAGGACGTCACGTACGCCGACGGGGATCTGCTGCGCCACCAGCGATGCCGCGTCGTCGGTCGTCCGTGCCGGCCAGCCACTGGCGTGGAGCAGGCGGAGGACCTCCATGACGAAGAACGGGTTCCCTCCGGTGCGGTCGCTGACGAGCCGGGCGAGCCGCTCATCAGGTGCGCTGCCGAAGTGGGACACCATGACCGTGGCCACGTCGGCCGGGCCGAGGCCGGCCAGCGGGAGCCGATCCACCGGGGCCGTCCGCGCCAGCTCGGCCAACGTGTCGGCGAGCGGCTCGCCGCCGTCCAGCGTCCGGTCCCGGTAGGTGGCCAGGACCACGACCGGCGCGTCGTGCAGCGTTGCGGCCAGATGGCTCAGCAGGCGTTGGGAGGCGACGTCTGCCCACTGCAGGTCGTCGAGGACGAGGAGGAGGCGTCGATCCCTGCTCAGGTGGAGCAGTGCCGCGGTTGCCGCCTGGCACAGGCGGAACCGGGAGGTCTGCACGTCCAGCAACGGTGCGGGGGCAGGGGGCGTGCCATCGGAGAGCTCCGGCAGGATGGGGGACAGCTCAGCGGCGTGCGGACCGAGCGCGGCCGCGGCTGAATCGACGGTGACGGCGCTCAACAGCTCACGGATCAGCTGGGTCCAGAGCCAGAAGGCCAGTGTTCCGGCCTCCTGGTCACTGCGACCCCATGACACGGTGATGCCGGATGCGCGGGCGCGGCGGGCAGCTTCCTCGGCCAGTCGTGTCTTCCCGATCCCGGGCTCGCCCGTTACCAGGATGACCCGCCCCCGGCTGGCTGATGTGCCGGCCAAGGCTCGGTCGATCACCCGCAGTTGTGGCTGGCGTCCCGCCAGCCCATCGGTCACATCGGGATGCGCGCCGTCGACGGCGACGCCGGTCGTAGGCGCGGTCTCCAGCGCGGGGGCGGGAGCCGGCCCGGGCGCCGCGAGGTCGACACCGACTGCGGCCATCCAGTTCAGCTGCGCCTCCTGGCGCAGGATGTCGCGTTCCAGCATCCGCAGGGCCGGACCGGGGTCGAGGCCCAGCTCCTCACGCAACTGCGCACGGAACCTCTGGTAGGCCTGGAGTGCTTCGGCCTGTCGCCCGCCGAGGTACAGGGCGGCCATGCGCAGGCCTTGGAGCCGCTCGCGGAACGGGTGCTCACCTGTCAGCTGGTCGAGCTCGGCGACGATCAACGCGTGTCGGCCGACGCGGAGATCGGCGCTGAGCCGGTCCTCCAGGGCGGTCAGCCGTAGCTCCTCCAGCCGGCTCCGCTCCGCCTGGACGAAGGACGCATCGGCGAAGTCGGCGAGGACGGGGCCGCGCCACAGTCGCAGGGCCTCGGCGAGCGTGTCAGCCGCGCGTGACGCATCGCCGGTGCGCAGGAGCGTGTGTCCGGTCCGCGCGAGCGCCTGGAAGCGGACGGCATCCAGGTCGTCGTCGGCGACCACGATGCGGTAACCGGGTGCCTGGTTGACGAGGACCGATGCGGGTGCACCAGCTGGGCGTTGCGGTTCCAGCAGGCGACGCAGATGTGACACGTAGGCGTGCACCGAGGCCAGGGACTGCGGGGGTGCCTGTCGGCCCCACAGCTCGTCCACCAGGCGGTCGAGCGACACCACCGTGCCGGGGTCGAGCAGCAGGATGGCCAGGACAGCGCGTTGCTTGGGCCGGCCCAGGGGCAGCGGCCGGCCCCCGTCGAGGACCTGCAGCGGCCCCAGGATGTCGAATCGCACCGCACCGCCCTCCCCGAGGCTGCCGGTCTGCCGTCAGGCCATCATGCCGCCCGGTCGGCGCTCCCGTGCGGCTCCCCGGCGTCGCGGGGTCTGAGCCGCCGCCGTCAAGCCGACGCCCACGATCCGTCAAGGACCGGCACCGACGCTCCTCTCGCGGGCGCCGGCCCGTCGGCGCCTCGCCGTCCGTCGTTCCGCTCCTCGAGGAGGACACCGTGGACATCCCTCAGTTCCTCGCCGATTTCGGTGACTGGGCCTTCGACCGCCACGCCAACGTCCTGAGTTGGTACATCAGGCCGCTGTTCCTGATCCCGCTCGCGTGGTTCGCCCATCGGCGCAGCGGCTGGGGGATCGCCGGCACCCTCGTCGCCCTGGCGAGCAGCATCTTCTGGTTCCCGGCGCCTGCCCAGCCGGACCCGCGGGTGCTGGAGTTCCTCGACTTCGAGCGCGATTGGCTCACCGGTAACTGGGACGCGCAGAAGGTCCTGCTCTCGTTGCTGGTTCCGCTGTCGCTGATCGCCTTCTGCCTGGCGTTCTGGCGGCGGTCCGTGCTGTGGGGGCTGGTGATCCTCAACCTCATGGCCGGCGGCAAGCTGCTGTGGGGCGTCGTCGCCGGGGACGGCACCGGGTGGGCGATGACGGTGCCCGCGCTGGCCGGGCTGGCGATCGGCAACGTCGTCTTCCTCTGGATCCTGCAGCGGCAGCGGGCACGCCGGCAGCGCGACGTGGACGAGCCGGTCCCCCCGTCCCTGGTGTCGTCGGCAGGGTCGTCCCGATGACCGGTCCGGTCGGTGCCGGCCCCGACCTCGAGCAGCGGGTGAGCGCATTCGACCCGTCACCGCCTCCGCGCCGGCAGCCTCCGGGGGAGGAGGCGGAGATCAGCCCCCGCGGTCGGGATGCCAGCCGCGGGGGAGTTCCGGTGGCACCGGACAGTCGCTGGACGGACGAGGCGAGGACGGGAGTCATCACCGTGGCCGTGCGCGGAGAGGCGCCGCCGTCGATCGCTCCGAGCACCGGGCGGCCAGGTGCGCTCGGTGATCGAGCAGTGCATCCTCCGCGCGAGGCAGACGTTCGCGTCCGGCAGCGGGAGTCCGGCTCCCCGCGATCGGCGCCGCCAGATGGCTGCACCTCGACGAGCGCCCTGTCAGTTCTTCGGCACCGGGCCCGTCATCAGCGTGCCGCCGTGCTCGCGGGCAGAGCGGAGGAGCTGGCCGTGATCAGCCGCGTGCTCGACGACGTGCGCCGGTCCACCGGAGGTGCCCTGGTGCTGAACGGCGGCGCCGGCACGGGCAAGTCGGTCCTCCTCGACGCCGCTCGGCAGCAGGCGGCCGGGGATGTGGCCGTCCTGGTCGCCCAGGGAGTCGAGTCGGAGTCCGAGTTGCCGTTCGCAGGACTGCACCAGCTCCTCCGGGGCGCGCTCCAGCACCTGCCACGGATCCCTCTCCCTCAGGCCGACCAGCTCCGAGCGGCGCTGGGCCTGATTCGCGGTGGTGCGGTCGACCGGTTCCTGGTCTCGGCGGCCGTGCTGAGCCTGCTGGCCGAAGCCGCCGAGGAGCGGCCGCTGCTCTGCCTCATCGACGACGCGCACTGGTTCGACGCCGCCTCGGCCGACGCCCTGGTCTTCACTGCCCGTCGGCTGCAGGCCGAGCCGGTGGCGCTGGTCTTCGCCGCCCGCGACGACGCGAGCCGCCGATTCCCTGCCACGGGGCTGCCGGAGTGGCGACTGCGCGGCCTCGACCCCGCCTCGGCGGCGCAGCTCCTGGGTGCGCCGCTGGGGGCCGACGTGCCGCTGGACATCGCTACCCGGCTGACGGAGGCGACGGACGGCAATCCGTTCGCCCTGGTGGAGCTGCGCGCCGCTCTGACTGCCCGGCAGCTGACCGGCGCGGATCCGCTGCCGGTTCCGTTGCCGCTCACCGCGGACCTCGTCAGCGTGGCCTTGGACCAGTTCCGACGTCTACCGGCCCCGACACGGACGTTGCTCCTGGTGGCCGCCGCTGATGACTCCGGGAGCGCCGGCACCGTGTTGCGCGCCGCGGAAGAACTGGGCATCGATCCGGAGGCCCTGTCGCCGGCCGAGGCTAGCGGGCTCGTGGCCGTGTGCGGCGACGACCTCGCCTTCCGGCATCCCCTGGTGCGCTCGGCCGTCGTCGTGGGGGCGCCGGCCCCGGACCGGCGCGCTGCCCACCGTGCGCTGGCCACGGTCCTGACAGATGACGCCGATCGCTGCGCCTGGCACCGGGCGAGCGCAGCGGTGGGTCCCGATGCCGAGGCGGTGGCCGGACTGGTCGCGGCTGCCGACCGCGCCCGCGAGCGTGGCGGTCACGACGCCGCGTCCGCAGCGGCGGAGCGGGCGGCGCAGCTGTCCTCCGCCGCCGAGGCCTCCCCGCACCTGGTACGAGCGGCGGTCGACGCCTGGCTGGCCGGCCAGACCCAGCGCGCCCGGGACCTGGTGTCCCTGGCCCGTCCGCACGCCACCAGGCCGCTGCGGTGCGAGCTGGACCGGTTGACCGGGATGATCGAGCTCCGCTGCGGGCGACCGGCGGAGGCGTTCACCCTGCTGGTCCGGGCGGCCGAGGAGGCGGGGAGCGGCAGTCAGGCGGTGCGGCTGCTCGCGGAGGCCTCCGAGGCCGCGTCGATCGCCGGCGACTTCCCCGGCTGCGGGGAAGTCGCCGCCATCGCCGACCGGTGCGGCCGGCCGGCCCGCCCGGACGACGCGGTGATCCACGACCTCGTCGTCGGGATGGGTGCCTTCCTCACCGGCGACCGCGAGCGTGCCGTGCCGCTCCTGCGGCAGGCCGTGACCGCGAGCCACCAGCTCACCGAGGTCGTGCCCGTCGCCCAGGCCGGCCGGGCGGCCTGGTACCTCGGGGACGAGGCCGGTGCGCAGGTGCTCGTCGAGCGGGCACTGCAGCTGGCGCGCGATCGCGGTCAGCTGGGGCTGCTGCCCTACACCCTCGACCGGGTCGCCGCCTGCGAGGTCGTGGCCGGGCGCTGGGCCTCGGCGACGAGCTACTACGAAGAGGCGCTCGAGCTCGCTCGCACCACGGGGCAGGAGGAGGTGGTGGGGCACCTGCTGAGCGGTCTGGCGCTGCTGGCGGCCTCCCGGGGGCAGGAGCAGACGCTGCTCTCGCTGGAGGAGGAGTTCCGCCGGGTCGCCGAACCGCGCGGGCTGCTGCTGCCCCGGGAGGAGGTGGTCTGGGCGCGAGGCCATCTGCACCTGGCCGCCGGCCGCACGGCCGAGGCGTTGGCCGCCTTCCGGATGATCACCCACCCCGCGGTCCTCGCCGCGTCGCTGGTCGACCGCGTCGACTCCGCCGTGCGCGCGGGCGAGGTCGAACTCGCCCGCTCCTGGCTCGCGTCCGCCCTGCCCGGGGCCGGTGCGACCGACGTCGTCCAGCTCCCCGCCGGGCCGGCGCACGCGCGCGCCCTGCTCGACGACGATCCCGAGGCGGGCCTGCGGCACGCCTGCCGCCCGAACACCCCGGGTCGGCCGTTCGACCGGGCCCGGGCCGCGCTCGCCCTGGGGGAGACCCTGCGCCGGAGGGGGCGCCGACTCGACGCCCGCACCGTCCTGGGGTGGGCGGTGCAGGAACTCGAGCAGCTGGGCGCGGAGCTGTGGGCCGACCGTGCCCGGCGCGAGCTGCGCGCCGCGGGGCGGTCGATCCGTTCCGACCGCCCCGGCCCGAACGCCGCACTGACCCCGCAGGAGCTGCAGGTGGCCCGGTACGCGGCCGAGGGCCGCTCCACCCGGGACGTCGCCGCCCTGCTCTACCTCTCCCCGCGGACCATCGACTTCCACCTGCGCAACGTCTTCGCCAAGCTGGGCGTCGCGTCCAGGACCGAGCTCGCGCACCTGCCCCTCGAACGGCTGGCCGGCCCTCGCACCGAGAGCCGCCCGCGGCGAGCGGGCTGACCGGGTCGGCGCACGGCGACGCCCGGAGGTCATGACCGGTCCGTCCGCGCCAGCGACGACCGGTCCTCCGGCCTTCCCTCGGGGGGCCGGACCGGCAGCCGGAAGGCCAGCACGGCCAGCAGGACCGCGGCGAGCGAGACGGCGGTGAGGGTCACGGTCTGCAGGACCTGGTCGCCGGTCGTCTCCAGGACGTGCAGGTGCTCCTGGTGGTAGAGCTGGTGCGGCAGGTTGGCCACGACCGCGGCCAGCCCGGTCGCGCGCGCGAGCCACACACCACCGGTCAGCAGGGCGACGAGGGCGACGACGCCGAGGACGAGGTTGCCCTGCCCCACGTCGCGGAGCAGGTGCTCGTTGTAGGGGCCGTCCACGCTCACCCAGTGGCGGCCCAGGCCGGGGAAGTCCCGGTAGAAGGACTCGGGCGCGAGCATCTGCCAGCTCCCGATCACCAGGCCGAAGAAGGTGAACCAGGCCAGTAGGACGTTGACGGTGCGACGCATGGGTGTGCCTCCTCGTCGTGCAGGGGTGTCAGGCCACGGCGGCGAACGCCCGCCGGGCGGCGTCGACGGTCTCGTCGACGTCGTCGTCGCTGAAGGCGACGCAGATCCGGTTGTCGGTGAGGACGTAGGGCGGCAGCAGGACCCCCGCGTCGAGCATCGCGAGGCGGAACCCCTCGGCCCGGGCGAGGTCGGCGTCGACCGCCTGGCGGAAGGTGACGGGCGCCTCGGCGCGCCAGTTCACGCACCAGGCCGAGCCGATGCCGGTGACCACCGCCCGGACGCCGGTGTCGGCGATGGCCCGGGCCAGCCCCTCCCGCAGCCGGGTGCCCAGGCGGTCGAGCCGCTCGATGCCGCCGTCCTCGAGCAGCTCGATGGTGCGCCGCGCGGCCGCGACCGCGTAGGGAGCGGCGTTCTGCGTCCCGTCGAGGGTCACGGCCGGTCCCAGCAGCTCCATGAGGTCGGCTCGCCCGGCCAGGGCGGCGATCGTCCACCCGTTGCCCAGCGCCTTGCCGAACGCGGTCAGGTCCGGCGTGACGCCGGCGATGGCCTGGTATCCGCCGAGGTGGTGGCGGAACCCGGTCTTGACCTCGTCGAACACCAGGACCGCGCCGTGTCGCGTGCTCTCCTCGCGCAGCAGTTCGAGGAAGCCGGGAGCCGGGGCGGCGTTCGTGTAGCTGTGCAGGTACGGCTCGGTGAAGACGGCGGCGAGCTCGCGGCCCTGAGCGGCGAACACCTCCCGGACGGCGGCCGCGTCGTTCCAGTCGACGACGGTGGTCGTCGTCCCGACGTCCGGCCCGGCGCCCGCGGAGTTGGGCTCTGAGGGACCAGGAGCGTGTTCGGGGGAGACGTCGAAGTTGGCGCCGACCCCGAGGTCGCCGGCCCAGCCGTGGTAGTGCCCGTGGAACTTCAGCACGCGGGTGCGGCCGGTGGCGGCACGGGCGACGTGCAGCGCGTGCTGCAGCGCGTCGGTGCCCGTGGTGAGGAAGGCCACCTGCTCCGCCGAGGGCACGACCGAGACGATCGTCTCCGCCAGCTCGACCTCGCCGGCCTGCGGGCCCACCCAGTTCAGGTCGACCCGGGCGGCGGTCTCGGCCACGGCGGTGTTCACCCGCGGGTCGGCGTGGCCGATCACGATCGGCCCGTAGGACAGCAGGTGGTCCACGAAGCGCCTGCCGTCCGCGGTCCAGAGGTAGGCGCCCTGCGCGCGGGTGACGACGTCGGCGTACACCTCCCGGCCTCCCGCGGACACCCCGTGGGGGATGACCCGCCGTGCCCGCGCGAGGAGTTCGGTCCGGTCGACCCGACGGTCTTCGGCAGGACGCTGCAGAGCGGTCATGACATCTCCTCCGTCCCGGCGCCGACCTAGCGACGCCGCTGAAGGAGACGGTGCGCCGGCCGACGCAGGTGCGGACCGGCAGGATCACCGGGTTCCGCCTGCCTTCGGAGCGCCGGACCACCGGGAGGCGTGGACCCGATGCTGCGCAACTCGGCGGCCGGCGGGTCGCTGCGCGCCCACGTCGACGGGTCGCGCGACGGCGCAATCCCGGTGATCTCACCGGGGCACGCCGGACACGCGCTCCCTACCGTTCCCCCCGTTCGCAGCGCCGGCCGGGCGGCGCAGGCCGGGCCGGAAGCGGTCATCCGGACTGCTGCCCTCCAACACAGCCCGCATCCCCTCAACAAGGAGGTCGCCATGACCACCGTCCTCGTCACCGGCGGATCGGGACTGCTCGGCCGCGCCGTCGTCGACCGGCTCGGCGCCGCCGGCCACCGGGTGCGCGCACTGAGCCGCAGACCGGCGGACGTGCTCCAGCCGTCCGCCGATGCCGTCCGCGGCGATCTGCGCACCGGCTCCGGACTGGTACAGGCGGTGGCCGGGGTCGATGCGATCGTGCACTGCGCGTCCGATCCGCGCGGCTTCCAGGACGTGGACGTCGCTGGGACCGAACGGCTCCTCGCCGCCGCACGCGAGGCGGGCGGGCCGCACCTGGTCTACATCTCCATCGTCGGCGTCGACCGCATCCCCTACGCGTACTACCGGGCCAAGGCCGCGGCGGAACGGCTCGTCGAGGAGTCCGGGCTGCCGTGGACGACGCTGCGCGCCACGCAGTTCCACGAGTTCGGCCTCGCCGCTGTGCGACAGCTGACCCGGTCGCCGCTGGTCCCGGTCGTCCGGGGCTGGCGGTTCCAGCCCGTCGACGTCGGCGAGGTCGCCGACCGGCTCGTCAGCGGCGTCACCGCGGGACCTGCGGGCCGTCTGCCCGATCTCGGAGGTCCCGAGGTGCTCGGCCTGGCCGAGCTCGTCCGTAGCTACCTGACGGCGACGGGCGCGAAGCGGGCGCTCGTGCCGATCCCCGTGCCCGGCGCCTTCTCCGCGGCTCTCCGCTCCGGCGCCAACCTCGCACCGACCAACCGCGCAGGAGGACCGACGTGGGCGGACTTCCTCGCCTCGTCAGTCCCCGGCCCTCGGCGCGTCACCCCCGCCCAGCCGACCCGACCCCGGTAGCGCGACGCCGTCCCGACGCACACCGCCGAGCGTCTGCCACCGACAGGAGGCACGCCCCGGTGAGGACGCATGTGCGGATGGTGACCGGCGGGACCGGTGCCCTCACCACCCCCACCGCCGCCGGCCCCGACGTCGTCCTCCACCGGGCGACCCGGCGCTCCCTTCGGATCGGAAGCGATCGCCCCCGCGCTGACGGCACCTCGCCCGCACGTCGACTCGGCGTTCGCCGCCGGAGTGGGTGCCGTCGTCCACTGCGAGCGGAACCGATCGCCCGCCTGCACCGCCCGCTGCGCCACCGAGAGGGAGTCCATGGCCCGGCAGGACTTGGGCGTGACGCGACCGGCGGGTGTGGCCTTGCCGGCGTGGGCGAGGACGTCGACTCGTCCGCGGGAGCGCCGATCCCGAGAGCGCACGGGGACCGTGACGGTGACCTGGGACAACAACTGGAGGGAGAGGTGAGGAGCCATGTTGGTGATGGTTTCCACGGAACTGCCGTGCTCGGTCGAACGGGCGGGCGACGAGGTCATGACCTCCCGATTGCTGAGATACGTGTCCTGGCCGCTGATCGTCTTCGACGCCGTCGTTCCGCCGGAGCTGCCGGCGACGTGGAAGCCCGGCGACCACCTGGTCCGGATGCGGCTGTTCGGAGTGGTGCCGCTCGGCCGGCAGACGATCTCCATCTCGTTCCCGGTCGCCGCTCCGGGTCAGGTGCTCCTCCGGGACGACGGCTCGGGGCAGCTGCTGCGTCGCTGGGACCACCTGATCACCATCGAGCCCGGCAGCGCGCCCACACGCGCGCGGTACACCGACCGGATCGACGTCGAGGCCGGTCGGCTGACCCTGGTCGCGTGGGCCTGGGCGCACGTGCTTTACCGGTGGCGTCAACACCGGTGGCGGCGTCTGGCCGCCCGCGGCTTCCGGTACCCGAGGCTTGCGAGCAGGAGGTGGGAGTAGTGGTGAGGATCGTCGTTGGTGGCATGACGACGATCGGGTCCGAGCTGGTGGCTCAGCTGGCCGACCAGGGGCACCAAGCCTCCACGCGTTCTCACCGTGTTGGGTGCGTCCCACAAGCGTGACGCTGGGCCTCATGACGCCTCGGTCCGTGGCACTGGGTCGTGGCCAGTCGGTCACCACGACACAGCGGGCCGGGCTGACGCACACGTCCTCGAGTGAATCGGACCGCTACGAGGAGCTGCTGGTCCATCCGGCGGTCGTGCTGCTCCTGCGCCAGCGCGGGGAGATCGACTGCGGAGGACTCGATCACGTGGTCGTTCGGTACGGGCGCTTCTCCCAGATCGTGGTGTCGATCGAGGACGGCCACCTCTCGGTGGCGGTGGAGTTGCACGCCGACCCTCTCCAGGTCGCTCGGCTCGTGCTGGACCGGTTGACGCAGCCGTGAGCGGCGGCATGGGACACGGACCCGGGCTCATGCCGAAGTGCATCACTACGACGTCACCGTGCCGGACGGACGCCTGTGATTCCGCGTTGCCGCGTCGGTGGCGGTTGCGTTCTCCAGAGCCGTTGACGACCAGGACCGTCGGTGGACCGGGCAACGCCGTTCCATCGCCGCGGCGCCCCGCGGAGCAGGGGCTAGCAGCCACATGGCGTGAGTGGTCGGCGGGCGTGGCCCGGCGATGGCGCATGGCTCACGTCTCGCGCGGACGAGTGCCGAACTGGCCGGCCCACCGGGGACGGCGGTCGTTGCCACGGTCGGTCAGGCCGGCTCCGGACCAGCAGCAGCGCGCTCGTGCACCACGGTCCCACCTCCGGGTAGGTCACCGACAGCACCCGGTGGTCGGCCTCCATGGCCGTGAGGTGCTCGAATGCGGCCTCGGCCTGACCGGTGCCGCCGGGCAGGTACAGCAGAACTCGCGGCCCGGACCCGCCGGTCAGGTACTCCCACCGGGTGGCGCCGACCCGCAGCCGGCGCACGGGATGGGCGGCACGGAACCGCGCGAGCTGCTCGCGCCGGCTCGCGGGACGTGGGGACGCCCGGCCGATTCCGACCCGCTCCACCTCCGGGGCCGACCGGTCGGGTGAGGTCCACCTCCGGTCGCGCCGGCGCTGGGCGACCGCGACGGCGAGGGTGCGGACGAGCAGCGCGACGTCGCGCTGCCAGCCGCCCTCGACGGCGGCCAGGTCGCCGCCGGCGTTGAACGACGCGTGCAGGACACCGACCGCCAGGTCCCCACGGTGTTGGTCAGCGGTGAGGTGACCATGACTCGACCAGTGCCGGCGCTGTTCGAGGGCCCGTCGGGTTCGGAGGTCGAAGCGGAGCAGGAGGCAACGCAACTCTCGAGGAGGAGCAGCGACGAGCGGCCGGGGACCAGCGGCGGCCGGCGGAGGCGGCGGCAGCCGCTCGAGCCGCGGTGGAGGCGGCAACCGCAGAGGGGGCAGCGGCGGCTGCGGAGGCGACCGTCATCGAGGGGGAGTGCATCGGCTACGGCTGGAGCCCGGAGCAGGACGCGCAGATCCTCGACCTGGAGGTGCGGTGTGCGAACGGCACGGCCTCGGTCGAGGAGTGCTTCGGACCCGGCGCGGATGCCAACGGCAACGGCATTGCCGACGTCAACGCGTAGTCCGCCGGCTCACAGTCGATCGCCGAGACTGAGGCGCCGGTGGGCCTCGTGCGCGCGCTCGACCGCCGTGGAAGCCGCGAAGCGGGAGAGCATGTCGTCGCTACGCCAGCCGGCGAGCATCATCAGGTCCCTCTCCTGTCCTCCTCCGGCCAGCCACCGGTGGGCGAAGGTGTGCCGGGACCGGTGCGGGTGCACGTCGGCGACGCCAGCCTGCGCGGCACGCAGGTGTGCAGCACGTCGCGGGCACCGTTGGGAGTCATCGGGCCGGGGGGGGGGGGGGGGGGGCGGGGCGGGGGGCCCGGCCCTACTCGGGCGGGGGGGCCCCCCCCCCCGCTGTCTCAAAGACCCGCGGGG